>CAXTJJ010000129.1:10334-12355 GCA_964244155.1 uncultured Spirosoma sp. | reverse complement strand
CCTCCTTGTTTTTCAGATTGGTTGTCTGGTACATTTTCTCATAAATAGTCCGGTAGGAGAGAATAGCCACCAGCATCCCGAACATCATAATACCCTTACGACCAATTTTGTCTGACAGCCAGCCGAACACCACGAAGAACGGCGTACCCATCAGCAGCGCAACCGTCATTAACTCATCCGATTGAATGGCGTCGACATTACAAACCGTTTTGATAAAATTCATGGCGTAGAACTGGCCCGTATACCAAACCACACCCTGTCCCATTGTAGCACCAAACAGAGCCAGCAACACAAACTTGAAGTTGTATTTATTACCGAAGCTTTCTTTGAGCGGGTTCGCCGATGTTTTGCCTTCTGCTTTCGCTTTGGCAAACAAAGGTGATTCGTGCATGTTTTTGCGGATGATATACGAAACGAACACCATCAGAATCGACACCAGGAACGGTACGCGCCAGCCCCACTCATCAAACTCTTCTTTCGACATCGACTTGCGGGTTACCAGAATAACCAGCAGCGAAATGAACAGGCCAATGGTTGCCGTTGTCTGAATCCAGGATGTCCAGTAACCCCGTTGACCAACGGGCGAGTACTCTGCTACGTAAGTTGCCGCCCCGCCATATTCACCACCCAGGGCCAGACCCTGTAAAAGCCGGAGTACCAGTACCAGGAACGGCGCCAGATACCCAATGGACTCAAAACTTGGAATCAAGCCAATAAAGAAAGTCGCTCCCCCCATCAGCATGAGCGTAACCATGAATGTATATTTCCGGCCAATTAAATCACCTAAACGCCCAAAGAAAAGCGCACCAAATGGGCGAACGATGAACCCGGCCGCAAACGTAGCCAGTGTCGATAAGAAGGCAGCGGTAGGATTACCCTCTGGAAAAAACTTGGTAGCCAGTACGGTAGCCAGCGATCCGAAGATGTAAAAGTCGTACCACTCAATGAGCGTGCCGACAGATGAGGCTCCAATCACGCTGATCAGGCTGCGTGTGTTGGATGTAGCTTTAGGGGCTTCTGTAATCATGTAAAAAAGAAATTTAGGAAAATGAATGTAGGTACTTGTACGATGTAAGGGGGTAATTAGTAAGGTATTCGCCCTATGAAAAGAAACTAATACCCTACTAATTACTTACTTAAAAATTAATAATCTTAGAAAGCGTAGGTTGTAGTGATCAACAGACGTGTATTTGTAATGGATTCGGTATCACTAACTTTTGCATCGCTCGTTGAGGTACCATAAGCGGCCGATGTTACTTCCAGTTCGGTGCCTATTTTAAATTTACCCGCGATAAACTCAACCCGTGGAGAAACACGCATCAGACCATTGATAGCACCACGACCCGAAAGAGCTATACCCCGGCCATACGCAGCAATGGCGTTCATGTCCGCACCTGATGTTGTACAATAGCCGAAAAAGATACCTGGTACAACAACTTTACCATTTCCTGACAGATCCGCCCAGACCGAGGTGATCTTCGTGGGCTTGTAGGAGGTCTCGATACCGTTGGCACCGTAGGCCAGATACCCACCCAACATAACGTGGTCTGTCATGTTCGAACCTGTCATGGCTTCCGCTTTAAACGTAACCGACTGACCAACGGCTTTCATATAAACCATCAGGGCTGTGCTTCCTACTGTAGCATTACTCACCCGGAGCGTGGCACCCGAACCGACCGATAAACGCGGCTTTAACAGCTTGTAATCGAAGGCTGCACCTACTACAAACTTATCGCTCTTGTATTGTAATTGAGCGTGCATGTTTGGTACGGCCGAGTTGCGCAGGTATTCCGATGAACCGGCATTGATACCGATGCTCGTAAAATCGCGTTGAGCGATGGCAGCCACGATTAAATGTACGTTTTTGCTCAAATGTTCTGTCAAGCGAATCTGTGGGCTCCGGTTAAAGGGCTGAAACGGGATACCCGTATTGAAGTTAACAACACCGGGAAATACTTCAGGTACAAATAAAGGATGCCAAAATTGACCAAAGGCGAGCTGACGCTTCGACCAGTCAAGTT
>CAXTJJ010000129.1:0-10324 GCA_964244155.1 uncultured Spirosoma sp. | reverse complement strand
GTTTGGCCCAGGCGTGGCGTAGACGAACAGCACCAACGGCCGCATCGGATGGACCAAAAAACTCCATTTCCAATAAACCCGAAACTTTAGCACCAAAGGCATCCGGTCCGGTGAAGGCCATACCCAGGCGGCTGTTAATTGCCAGCATGTTGGTGTTTGCTACAGCATTGATATCTTTTCCATCGACATCTACTTGTTTGTCTTTCGGATACAAATCCACCGAGACTTCACGTAAGTTGGTTGTCTGACGGGAGTCAATCGAAAAGTCATTCCGAACGAAACCACTGAACTTGAGTGAAAACGCTGTGGGAGTTGGCGTTTCGACTGGCTTGGCAGCAGTTGCCGGTACAGTAGCAGCAGCACTGGCTGAAGGTGTTGTTACGGCGACGGTGGCAACTGTGGTTGAGGCAGGGTCCGTGGCCTGGCTCTGACTCAACGCGGGCAGCGTTGCAGTCAGGCAGGCCAAGGCGGTTAGTACGTTACGGGTAGATGATCGTTGCACAGTGTTAATTAGGTTTAGGTAAGTGGTGGTTTTTTGACAGAACAAAAGTCAATTCATTCACGCACTCCGCCTAATACCCGATATAGCTATGCAAAATCAGTATAGATGGTTGTCTAATCGCTCCGAAAACGCTCCCATTTGATGAGCATAAACTTGTCACCCAGTTCGGTGACAATCATGCCTGCTCCTGTCACATTGTCGCGGTTACTAAAATAAGCCGCCAACTCGCTCTGATTGAGAATTTTGTAAGTTGGATGGTACGAATTTTTGGCCGGAACACGTATCTGGTATTTCTTCACCCAGTTCATTACCGATACATGACTGACGCCTAATAATCGCTCTATTTCCCGGAAACTAACCCCTTCAATGTAGAGCTGAAGCGCCTTGATGACGTAATAAGTGTCTATACCTTTACCAACCTTCTGGACGGTGAAATTGTAGTCGCAGTTTTTGCACCGAAACCGCTGTCGCCCCCCTACAACGCCGTTACGGACGGTGTCTGTATTCTCACATTTAGGACATTTTGAAGAACTCATATACGGTGGGTAATTTTATCTATACATTCTTAGCAAATATATAGTAATTTAGCAAAATCGCCCAAAAATATCTATATATAAGTCAATTTTTTGAGTTTTTATTGTTCGAATAGGCTGGGCCTAAACGCAGTTGTCGCCCGGCTTTGCCGAGCGACAACGATGCTAGATATGCCGTACTTGTATCAGACAGCATCCTGCTGTTTGATACAAGTACTACGGAGACAGCCGGTCAATCTGCCAGGCCTGGCCTACAGCGGTTCGGCTGTACCGGATTCGGTCGTGCAGGCGGCTGGGGCGGCCCTGCCAGAACTCAACCACGTGGGGCACCACGCGGTATCCCCCCCAATGGGGCGGACGCGGTACGGGTTTGTCGGCAAACTGGGCTTCGAGTTCGCGTTGACGGGCCTCCAGTACCGCTCTATTCTCAATAATCGTGCTCTGATTCGATACCCAGGCACCAATCTGGCTACCTCGTGGACGACTATTAAAATACTCGTCCGATTCCTCGGCACTTACTTTTTCGACCATTCCCTCGATACGAATCTGGCGTTCGAGCTGCGGATAAAAGAACGTTAGGGCGGCAAACGGATGGTCGCTGATTTCACGGCCTTTCCGACTTTCATAATTTGTATAGAAGACAAAGCCAGCCTCCGACATATCTTTGAGCAATACAATCCGCCCATCAGGACGCCCATCAGCCGTTACCGTACTTATGTGCATGGCATTGGGCTCTGGAACAGCCGCGCCGAGTGCTGCATCGAACCACTGCCGAAACTGAGCAAATGGGTCTTGTAAAACATCGGTAGCATCTAACCCGTTTAGGGTGTATTCATTTCGTAAGTCGCTGATTGCTGACGGCATTGGATGAGTTGTGTTAATGGCTTTTCCATGACTGTACTACAAGAAAATCCGCATATTATCGTACTTTTGCAAAAGTAATCGGTACGTTCCCAACATGGCAAACCAAGAACAGGAAATTAACCAGCAGCCGGAAACCCAAAATCAGGCTACTGACTCGCTGGCAGTTAATACTCCCGAAGATATCAACACCGCATCGGAAGCATCTGTTACAGCATCCGCTCCAGAACCTACGGGCGAGGATAGCGCTGCAGCAACACCCGAATCGGTAGAGGCACCCGTGGCCGCTACTGAGGAGACGCAGCCCGAAGCTGCTGGTATTGACGGCACAAATGAAATACCAACCGCCACACCGGTTGACGATTCTACACCGGAGGGTGCTCCAGTGGAGGCTACGTCTGCGCCCGAAGAATCAATCCCGGTTGAGGCCGCTGCGACAGAAACAACACTGGAAGCTGCCCCGGTGGCGAGCGAACCTGTTGCCGAAACGGACGTGACCGCAGCAGAATCGCCAGCCGACGCACCCACATCTGAACCGACGGCAGAAGCTGTCGCCAGCGAAGAAATGACGGCGCAATATGCTGAGGTTCAAGAGTCTGAAGACGAAAGTCCGGCCGCTTCAGCAGTTGACTATAGTCAGTTCTCAAAAGCTGATTTCGTTAATTTGCTCGAAACACAACTGGCGGCCATTAGTACCGCTTCGGTTACCCCCGGCGATTTCAAGAAAGCTGATCTGGTACTAAAAGAGGTAAAGCCACTTTTCGACCAGATGAAGCGAGCCGAGCGCGAAGCTGCTCTACAGGCTTACGTGGCGGAGACCGGTGCTGAAGAAGGATTCGAATACAAATACGACGAGTCTGTTCTACGGTTCGACGAATTATATAAGTTAATCAAGAGTCAGAAGAATACGTATTTCCAGAACCTGGATAAGGCGAAGGATACCAACTTTGCCTCGAAAACGGACCTGCTGACCCGCCTGCGCGAACTGGTCGAAACCGATGAGAACAACGCCGGTGATCCGAAGGTTAGCTGGAACGAGTTTAAGAAAATACAGGACGAGTGGAAGGCTGCCGGGAACATGAACTCCCCGCATAATGCCACGCTTTGGGCTACTTACCACGCCCTGGTCGACCGGTATTATAGCAACCGCAACATTTATTTTGAATTAAAAGAACTCGACCGGAAGCGCAATACCAGCCTGAAAACGGAAGTGATCGAGAAGGTTGAAGCGATGGCGAAAGCATCGGAAGAAACGCCGGTAACGCGTCAGACCATCGACGAAGCCAATGCCTTGTTCGAAGAATACAAGCACATTGGACCAGCTCCCAAAGCGGAGCAGGAAGTGCTATGGGGACGCATGAAAGCGGCTCTGGATGTTCTGTACGACAAACGCCGGGGTCAAACCAATGAGCAGCGGAAAGAGTCGGCGCAGTTGTACGAAGAGAAGTCGGCCATCTACGAAGAATTAGTGCCCATTACCTCATTTGCGTCGAACAGTATAAACGACTGGAACGACAAAACGAAGGCGGTAATGGCCTTGCAGGATCGCTGGAATGCCATCAAAGGGCCAATGCCACGTGAAGAAGGCAAAGAGCTTAGCAAGAAATTCTGGGCAGCTCTGAAAACGTTCTTCCACAATAAAGGCGAATTCTTCCGTCAATTGGAAAGCAAGCGGGAAGAAAACCTGCGGGCTAAAGTCGAACTGTGCGAACAGGTAGAAGCCATACTGGCAGCAGGGGAGGAGTCGCCCGAAATCACGCAGACGGTTATCGAACTGCAACGCCAGTGGAAAAACATTGGCCAGGTACCCGAAAAACAAAAGAATTCTATATTTGATCGGTTTAAAGCGGCTTGCGATGCGTTCTTCAATAAAAAACGCTCCAAGAACCAGGAAACCGAACGCGAATTTGAAGGCAACCTCGCCAGCAAAATTGCGCTTATCGAGCGAATTGAAGCCGCGGCAACAGCCAACGCCGACCTATCTCAATTGAACGAGTTCAAGAAAGAGTGGAACAGCATTGGGTTCGTGCCGAAAAAAGATATGCAGTCGACCCAAAAGCGGTATATCAACGCGGTAAACGCACTGGTGGGCGCAACGGGTAAAATCCCGGCGAAAGATAAGGAGCGGATCATGTTACAAAGCGAAGCTGAAGCAACTCGTCCGGGTGGCCGCAGTGATCGTGGAGACCGGGCTGATCGAGGTGACTACAACCGCGGTAATCGCGATGGAGGCAACGTCGAGAACAAACGTGAAAGCGATATTCGTCGTCGCATTACGACCATCGAGAACGACATTGCGACCTATCGGAACAACATCGAGTTTTTTGCCCGTTCGAAAAACGCTGATAAACTCCGCGCCGACATTGACCGGAAAATTGCCGATGCCGAAAAACAACTGGACGATCTGCGCCATCAACTACGTGTCGCTCAGGCATAGTTTAAACGCAAAGGGTAAGCGCTAAGGACGCAATAAATAATTTTCGTTGCGATCGTTACGCCTACCCTTTGCGTCTTTGTGTTAAAAAAAATAATACCTCAACTTGCATAGAAAGGCGGAAAAGCCTACTTTTGCATCACAATTCGTAAACGAATTAAATAAAGGATTGCCAGTGTCGGATAGCGGTCGATTCCGCCTGATTTGTAATCAGGATGCGCAAGCGCGTCGGGGGTTCGAATCCCTCCACTGGCTCACCAACGGCCCGCTCGTTGCTCCAAAACCGCCTTCAGCAATGTTGGCGGTTTTTTTGTGGGTTAATAAATCGCGACATTACCTAATCCGCCCTGGTCCGGGCCAGCTTTGAACTCTCCCCGTATACGCAGATTGCTCAAATTCTCTAGCACGGATTGAATATCTTCTTTTGTCACTTTAGTATTGCCCTTTTTCCACCCATTTAATTCATCCAGCTTGATGGGATAGCTAGTCCAGGTGATTTTTGGATTACAAAGTGTATTGAATGTTAGCATTGTAATTCTATCTATTACAGAATAGCCTTCTTTTTAGGAAAGAAGCACTACAAGTAAATACTCCCTCAATAGTGTAGGGCTAATTTGACTTAAAAAAATGATTTATATCTGCTTCAATCACGCTACAGGTAAAACCCTTATTCAATTCCCCGTATCTTGCGGCACTACTATCACGGTTCATGACTCAACGTCGGCACTTTTCGCTCATTCTTATTCTAGGCGCTATGACAGCGCTGGGACCCTTTTCCATTGACATGTATCTGCCGGGCTTCCCTGCCATTGCCGATGACCTGCACACATCAGTACCTCAGGTTGCTTTATCACTTTCAAGCTTCTTTATTGGTATCTCGGCAGGTCAACTGCTATATGGCCCCTTGCTGGATCGGTTTGGCAGAAAAAACCCTCTTTATGTAGGGCTTAGCTTGTTCATTCTGGCCTCTATTGGTTGCATGACCGTTACGAGCATTGATTGGCTGATTGCACTTCGCTTTTTACAGGCTATTGGCAGTTGTGCCGCTGGGGTAGCGGCTGTAGCAATGGTTCGGGATCTGTTTCCGGTTGAAGAAAATGCTAAAGTATTTGCCTTGTTAATGCTAGTCCTGGGTCTCTCACCTTTACTGGCTCCAACCTTAGGTGGTTATGTAACGGCGGCTTTCGGCTGGCAGTCAGTTTTTGTCATTCTGGCGTTACTGGGTGTGTTGTTGCTTGTGGCTACTCGCTTTGGCCTGCCGAATGCTTACCAGCCTGATACAACGATGTCGCTGAGGCCGATGGCCATTTTGACGAACTTCCTGATGGTGTTGCAGGTCCGTCAATTCGCTACCTATGCATTTACAGGGGCCGTGTCCTTTGCCGGTTTGTTTGCCTATGTAGCCGACTCACCTCTGGTGTTCATGGATATTTTCAAGGTAAGCGGGCAGGTATACGGCTGGATATTCGCGGGTTTGTCAGTCGGGTTAATTGGAGCCAGTCAGGTAAATAGTCTCTTGCTGCGTCGTTACCGGAGCGAGCAGCTCATCTTGGCGGCCCTGAGCTGTCAGGTAGCCATCACACTAGTTTTTCTTCTGTTAACCAGTCTCGGCTGGCTTGGTCTGTCGGGTACATTAGGGTTATTATTTGCTTTTTTGTGTTGCCTGGGTATTGGCAGTCCTAATACGGGAGCACTGTCGCTGGCTCCATTTACTAAAAATGCGGGTAGTGCATCGGCCCTGATGGGTGCTACTCAAATGGGTATGGGGGCGTTAGCGTCCGTGGGAGTGAGTTTACTCAATAATCATACCGCTATACCTATGGTGGGTATAATGGCTACCACCTCGCTGCTGGCGTTGCTGATTCTGCTTCTGGGCCGAAAAAGCATCAGAAACCAGAATCGGAAATTTACAGGTTTACACACGGTTGACTTGGAAAATGATCCAGTTGACGTTAAGCCTGTTTAACGATTGTAAGCTGTTCTGCAAGGTAAGAACTGCCTTTAAACGCAGAGGCACAGAGAACACAACGTTTGACCTATTAACGGTAATTCTGTGTTCTCTGTGCCTCTGCGTTTAATCAGATGGCTTAGTCACTTACGATAGAATTATTATTAAACAAAGGAGTTATTGGCGTAAATCAATAGATTTTATTTGGCGATATGAGTAGATAAGGATATATTATTTTACTATAGCTTTCATATAAAAAATCATTGATAAATTGTCTGCATAACGTTGCCTGCAACTTATGTTAGTCTAATCGCCACTAGTTATCTATGAAACATCTCATTACGCTATTGATTTGTCTTGTCGTCTCATCAACGGGCTTTGCGCAAAAATCATATTACGGGACCGAGGAAAAATGGCCGGAACAAGACACGGCCCGTAAATTCTTTACAGTAAAGGGCGATCGGCATGGCGTCAGTTTCTTTAAGAAACATTACTTTAAAGATGTGCAATATCAGCCGGGGCCAACACTTGCTTTTACTACTTACCACACGCCGGATGTTATGTATAGCTGGTATCGAAAGTGGGCCGAACAGTATCCAAATCTGGTAGACCTCTATGAAGTGGCCAAGAGCTATGAAGGTCGGCCGATTTTGCAGATGACCATCACCAACAAAAAGACAGGCAAACACACCGATAAACCGGCTGCTTATTTTGAAGGAGGACGTCATAGTGGCGAAGTAACAAGTAGTGAAGCGGTACTGTAGCTTACAAAACACTTACTGGAAAATTATGGAAAAGACCCGGCCATTACTAAACTTGTAGATACCAAAACCATTTATCTGCGTCCGGAAAATAATCCCGATGGGGCCACGATGTATTTGTTTACAGCCCAGCGAAATCGAAGTTCAATGCGTCCCCGCGATGATGATAAAGATGGACTTCTGGACGAGGATGCTGAGGATGATCTGGATGGAGATGGTATTATTTACCAGATTAGAAAAAAGGCAGTTACGAAAGCAGAACTCGAAAAAGCGGATTATGTGATCGACCCCAAAGATAAAGCGGGGCGGTTAATGAAACGTGTACAAGCTGGCCAGGGCACGTATATGGTCTATACAGAAGGTATTGATAATGATGGTGATGGCAAATACAATGAAGATGGTATTGGCGGGTTGGATAACCATCGAAACTACCCTGAAAACTGGCGACCCGATCAGGGGGGCGACTTTACGGGTCGAGGCTACTCGCAGGGGGGAGCCAGCGATTACCCGCTTAGCGAACCTGAAACGCGGGCTACATTCGTATGGTTAATGGGGCACCCCAACATATCGGTTGTCAATTCCATGGATACACGTGTGCCGATGCACCTTCGACCACCATCCACCTCGGCGAGTGCTGAAAGTATGTTCCCGCCCGATCTGGCCATTTACAAACACATGGATAGTCTGGGATTGTCCTTTACGAACTACCCATGGGCAGGCGATGTATATGACACCTATAATACCCGCAACAAAGTTGACCGTGTTACCGGCGACCCATCAAAGGCAACACCGCTATTTGGGCATGGCCCTGATTTTGGTTATTTTCAATATGGCTCCGTTTGGTATGGCGATGAGTTGTGGAATGGAGGAGCTATGAAAGATTATGACGGGGATGGCGATTATGATGAGTACGATGGCCTGATGTGGGATGACGAAGCAAATGGTAAGCGGGGGTTTAAAGCCTGGACTGCCTTTGTACACCCCCAGTTAGGCAACGTTGAGCTTGGAGGCTTTCATCCTAAATTTTTTGCTCAGAATGGCCCCGCCTGGCAACTGGAAAACTGGATTTCAAAAGAATCCAGATTTAACCTGGCTATGGCGAAAGAACTGCCCCAGATTGACCTGACCAATGTAACTGTAAAAGCACTGGCGAATAGCGAATATGAAGTAAACGTATCCTGGACTAATTCTGGTAAACTTCCGGTCGCACTGGAACAGGCTAAACGCGTAAAAATGGTTCAGGAAGATCGAGTCATATTAGAGTTTGATAAGGCACTGTTGAAGGGTTTTAATGAAGCCAGGGTGGTTATTACGCAGCCTACTCTGTTTGACAAAACTATTTATACAGGTTATACCAACGTTGGGGAGAAAAAAGAAGCCACGTTTCGGGTAAAACTTAACCAGACCGGACCTGTCAAAGCAACAGTTAAACTCCTGTCGACACGGGGCGGCTATAAAGAAAAAGAAATTACGATAGGGAAATGATTTTTCGGGCTACCCATTACGAGCAAAAATTAAGTAATTAATGCGTTTCGGAACGGTGGAGAATGTACATGTAAAAACAGGACGGCGCCTTATGGAGCTGTTCTGTTTTTACATGTACATTCTCCCTATCTTCCCTTGCTCGCTGGTTTCTTTTCCAGATCAGCGCGTTGGTCGTCGCGCAGGGTTGGATATTTGATGCCGAGTTGCTCCAGATACGTTTTATACTTTGTCGGATCGTAATAAAACTTCGCCAGTTTTGGTTTGAACTCGGCCATAATCTTCTGGTTCAGGTAAATAGCCGGAATTTCCTTCGACGAAATCAGGGGCGTGTATTTGATGTCTTTGGTTTGTTCATCGGTGTAATAAGCCTTGGCTTGCTGAATGACTTCGGGTTTCAGGAGCATGTCCAGCAACGTCATGGCTTCCACTTTGGCCCCGGCCACAATACCTTTATGGGCAATAGGCGTGGCCATCGAAATGGCATCGGACCAATGGTGGCCGGGTAAGCCGGGGATATTCGACGGATACAGCAGCACGACCGTTGGTACCGCCCACGAAATGTCGGAAATATCGTCGGATCCACCCGTAAGCGGCACCATCGATTGACCACCCATCATAACCGTTGGGGCGGTGGGAACCGGTGTTCCGATAGTGTCGAGTTTAATGGCCAGACCCTCCCGCTTGGGCGACTGCAACTCTTTCTGGGTAGCTTTGGCCAGCATCTGATCATCGGCAGACCAGATTGGTAAACCAATTCGTTTGATATTATCGTACATGGCCGATGCAATAGGCTTGTTGAAATGACCCGGCCAGGCCGACCCCAGGATTTCATACGTAAATTTTGTGTCCGTCATCATCGCAGCCCCTTCGGCCACTTTGATACCTGTTTCAAAAAGTTTAACGATTTTGGGATAGGAGCGCTCGCGGAAGTAATACCAAACCGAAGCCCTGGAGGGAACAACGTTAGGCTGATCGCCACCATCCGAAACGACATAGTGCGAGCGTTGGGTTAGTTCAAGGTGTTCGCGCCGGAAATTCCAGCCAACGTTCATTAACTCTACGGCATCCAGCGCACTTCGTCCGCGCCAGGGAGCGGCAGCCGCGTGAGCCGCCTGCCCTTCAAATGAGAACTTTACCGAGATCATGCCGTTATAGCCCGCATCGCCATAGTTGACGCTGAGGTTGTCGGCAACGTGGGTGAAGATACAGGCATCGACGTTTTTAAAGTATCCATCACGCACATAGAACGCTTTGGCTCCCAGCAACTCTTCGGCTACACCCGGCCAGAGCATCAGGGTGCCTGATAGTTTATTTTTCTCCATCAAAGCCTTCACGCTCAGCGCGGCTACGATGTTCAATGCCTGGCCTGAATTGTGGCCTTCACCATGGCCCGGAGCCCCTTCAACAATAGGGTCTTTGTAGGCCACCCCCGGTTTTTGGCTGGCTTTAGGGATGCAGTCAACATCGGAGCCGATGGCAATAACGGGTTTACCGGAACCCCAGGTCGCAATCCAGGCGGTGGGCATCCCGGCAATACCTTTCTGAATAGTGAAGCCTTCTTTTTCAAGCAGCGTAGTCAGGTAATTAAAAGACTCAACTTCCTGAAAGCCCAGTTCCGAAAAGCTGAACAGCATATCGTTAATTTGTTGAGCCTGATCTTTCCGTTGGTCAATGGCGGCAATCGCTTCCTGTTTTAGCTTTTCTACCTTATCGGCGGTCTGCGTGTTGGCTGCTTTGGGTTTCTTTCCCTGCGCCAATATAAACGTTGGAATCAGGAAGAGGAAGAGTATAAGTTTTATC
>CAXTJJ010000128.1:0-12363 GCA_964244155.1 uncultured Spirosoma sp. | reverse complement strand
TTAAAAGAATGTTCCTCAAAATGAATAAGTCGACATAACCTCCGGAAAGTAACAAATCAAGTCTTTTATAGGAGTGTAGCCTGTTGGACAAAGAGTCTCATTACAAGACTACTTAAATGATTTATAGCAAACAAACTGATTGCTTGATTTTCTAATAGTTACTAATTTTAGCATACTAATTAACTAATCTTATAAAGTCTAACTATTTTACCTTTTGTAGTGAGATAAAGGGACTAGATACTTTCATTGTTAGTGATTATTATAAACGCAAACATTAATAAAGCAAATATAAAGATACAAATAGTATACATTTTTTATTATTAATAAATATAAATCTACTGCTATGCTGATGCTTGTAATTAAAGCGGAATTGCATCATTTATTTATCGTAAGAATCTGATAGTGAGAATATTGACCCTATTAGTAAAATTTAAAGGATAGGGCTCAAAAAAATGGACCAAATCAGTGGCTTAGGACCTTGTGAAGCTACTCTAAACTCAATTTTAGTATACTATGTTTAAATCGTGCGTAATTTCATTTTATTAAGTTCGCAGCCTCATCTATGAATCATTGTTTACATGTTTGTATGATAACTTTCAGGTAAAGGCTTATAGTAGTTAATTTAAGCACGTTTTTTTTAAAGACATAGATACGGAAGTGTGTTTTGATGTACATATTGATTTGACATAAACATACTTTCAAAAAATTAAACGGATCATGTTGTGTCGAAAGCGGGAGGGTTAGCTAGATTTGAAGAACAGTATTTATATATTCATGCGTACAGCCTTTTTAGGTTTATTTCTAGTGATTGGTGTTGCGTTTGTCTTTTACCTGAGTTGGCTGCCCAAACCTCAATTAGGTCTGATGTGGTTTATACCAAATTGGTTGGCTCGTTGGACTGATGCAAACGAAAATGTAGCCATACGAACTAGCGTGCCTTTTATTATACTAGGTGCTGCTATTGGTATTTGGCTGCTAAAAAATGATCACAGCTGGAACTACTGGTTAGCGTCGTGGCTAGGTTTAGTTTCCGTTGTCGTGATCGCTGAAATAGGACAACTTTTTCTGCCCAAACGCTCCTTTGATTGGTGGGATATTGCCTGGGGATCTTTAGGTGCCCTTATAGGAATGGCGTTTGTAATTCTGGTGAGTCGGCTGAAAGCTCTTCGCATTGGCAACTCGTCAGATTAAATCAACGTGAGTAACAGGAATACGTTGCTTACCGACATCAAGCCGCTACGCGGCCATTATTCATACTGAATGAAGTATGCGTTTGCTGCTTAAAGTAGGGAGGGGTTAAACGTCACAATTCCCGATCACAAACACAAATGAGGGCTCCTAAGAGCCCTCATTTGTGTTTCTAAAGTCTACTAATTTCCAGCATAAACGCTCAGGAATCATTAAGGCTTCGGTGCACCCGCCGACGTGCTGCCGCTTGATGGAGCTAGCGAATTAATCCAGGCGGCAATCTTTAGCGCATCGGCTTTAGGAACTTGCGGCATAGGCGGCATCTCGGTGGCGTAGTCGGGCCAGTTGGTTGGCTTTGGGTTATAGATCAACGCCAGAATCTGATCGTTGGTGTATTTACGTTTGGCTACGTCGGCAAAAGCCGGGCCAACCTGCCGCTTATTGGCCTGGTGGCAGGCCGCGCACGTGTGTCGGGTGAGCAAGCCTTTCACTTCGTCGTAGGTTGGTGCTTTTGCCATTGTTACCGCCTGACCTTCAACCAATTTTGGCTTGGCTCCCGTAGTGACTTTGGCTGGAGCTGCTTTTTTGCCTGTTGGCGAGGCTGCTGGCGTAGTAGCCGGAGTTACTGGTGCAGCCGCCGAATTCTTCGTGCTTACATCACTCATGGACAGCTTTTCGCCTTCCGGAATGTTGTTCAGCGTATAATACGCAATAGGGTGAACGAGCGAATAGGACCCTTCTGTACCCCGAACGCCGTCCAATGTCAACTGGTGAATATAATACTTGCGTAAGTCGCCAACGATAAGGCGGGCTTTCATGCCGTCGGCCGAGACTTTCACGCCTTTGAGCGGTAACGCTTCTTTGTTAATTGTTGGACTTCCGTATACCGCATGGTATTTATAGATGAAACTCTCAACCCGATAGGAGGCTAGATCCTCGGCTGATTTCCGGTCAACGGGTTTCGTGAACTCGACCTCAAAGCCGTCGGGCATTGCTTTCACGGTACGCATTTCGAAAGGCATAGCACCGTTCCAGGCTAGCCGTTGCAAGCCTTCGTTGGCTTCACCGGCAGAGCCCCAGCCCCGGTTGGTTTCGCCAACGAAAAGTGAACCGTCTTTAGCAAACGCCATTCGCAGCACACCCGATTTGAACCCATTCCGAAATTCGATGGCACCGCCCTGATACTCACCGTTGACTTTTTCCATAAATACCCGCGAGATCTTACTCATCCCCTGATCGCCTACAAGTAATTGCCCCGCAAACGGACCAAACGCACCTTCGGGTATTTCCAGAATTTCAGAGTTCGAGATGCCCAGAATACCATGAGGCAACCAAACGGCGGGTGTTTGAATATCAACGCCCGGAAACATTTCTTTCAGACCATACAGAATGTTTGGCGTTTCGTTAACCACGTTTTCAGGTTTGATGGCGCGCCCGTTTTCATCCCGGCGCCGACGTTCGTCGATCTTGGCATCGAACTGTTCGGTAGTGAGTTTAACCGGTGAGTTGGCCATACCTGTCCATCGTAAACCCGCCGGGTGGCCCACAAATGAACCTTTTTTGACGTGAACAATACCACCCGATCCCATCCAGTCACCCTGATTGTCGGCGTAGAAGAGTTCACCGTCGAAGATACCCAGCCCGCAGGGAGAGCGCATACCCGTAGCCCAGGGTTGCATGGTACCGTTTTCGCTGATCTTCATGGTCCAGCCGCGCCAGGGGACGCGACTTTCGCCCCGCCACCATTCTTCATCGCCAAAGGCCACATTACCCGTTACGAAGAACTGCCCATCCGGGGCGATTTTTGGACCGAAGCTGTACTCATGGTAGTGACCTGAAATGGGCCACGCATAGATGGTCTCGAAAATGTCGGCCTTTCCGTTTTTGTCGGAGTCGATCATTTTGGTAAGCTCACCCCGTTGCGCGCAGTAGAAAGCACCATCCCGGTAGGTGAGCCCCAGAATCTCATGCAGACCCGACGCAAATTTGCGGAAGAAAGGAGCGCGGCTGGTTGGGTTTTCAACAATCCAGACATCGCCCCGGCGAGTAGCTACGCCAAGGTTCCCATTAGGGAGTACGGTCAAACCGCCCACTTCGAGCAGAGTACCTTCGGGAGCCGATACTTTCAGGATCTTAAAGAAATCTTCTTCTTTCGGCGATTCCTGCGCCATAGCCGCCGTGAGGCTAACTATTGTGAAGAGGGTTATTAGTATCTTTTTCATAATGATAGATGGGACGCTGATTGAGATGATTTAGTGAGATTTTTATCTGCGTAAATCATAAAAATCTGTGTCATCTGCGTTCCATTGTTAAAACAAGATTGAGTAAATCACTTTGCCTTTCACCGGAACAATCAATTCCTGCCGACCATTGGCATCCCGGACAACGGGTTTGGCTCCGGCCACGTCATCAATTCGGACATACTCCTGTCCATCAACGAGATACATTCCGTTTTCCATTGGGCTGATGCTTGTGCCGCTAATCAGCCGGGCGTAGAGATCACCAGCCGGGTTGGCAATGGTCACTTCGCGCTGGATGCCCTTACCCTCGGGCAACACCCGAACTTTGTCTTCGATCGACGACCCGTAGCTTTGATACCGGAAGGTTGGCCGGTCGCTTTCGTCCAGCACATAGCCTTTGGGGCGGTAGCTGGAGCCAGTGGTATCTGCAATCCAGGTGGCTTGCGGTGAGGCTAATTTGCTCAGGAAAAGCACGGGTGTTCCCAGCCGTTGCACCATACCCATAGGCCGCGATGAACCATCGCCCCGGTCGTGCCACATGGGTGTTGCATCCAGAAACGAACCCCGCCAAACCTGTATCAGTGCACCTTTGTCGAGGTCATAGGTATAATGTACCTGTTCAGGGCTGCCTACCGATATAGCGTGAACGACGCGGAGCGTACGGCCTTGTGTGTTTTTCTCTCCCGGCATATCCATGAAGCTACGGAGAACGGTGTTGCTGGTAGCGTCGACCATGATCGGATCGACTTCGTCGCCATTACCCCCGGCTCCTTCGCTGATCGCGAACTCGCGAACACCGGGCCCGGCTACGGTCAGACCCAGCGCAGGCTGTGCCCAGTCTACAAATTTGGAATAGAACAACTCGAACGGCACATCGCCTTTGGGTAATGTCGCTTTACCACTACCATTCCAGCCGCCGGGCGTAACCACCGACTGGTTGTTGATCTTCAGCATACCTCCGCCACCCGGAACGCCCAGGTTGAAGCGGTACTCGCCGGGTTCAGATACGCGCAGCGAGCCTGTATAGCGAATCAAAAACTCGTTTGGAATGCGGTTAACCGAGGCTGAAAGTACCTTGGTAGCTCCCTCCGATTCGGGTGCGGTTTTATCGTAGTCTGGCTCTTTTTCGTATTTGCCTTTGTAGACGGCATATTTAAGATTGAGCAGTTCGGGGCGGGGTTTGTCGTAGGCTACATAACGGATATTACGGAACGCCACAGCACCATGATCGCCCTGGAAGCGGAGGGGGCCAGTTGCTTTTTCATCCGCAAACGCTGAGCCACGGGTTGGGCCGGTCAGTTCAACGTCCTCCTGAATGGGAACACCGTTCAACTCAATCCGGATAACCCGACCATTTTCGGTTTTCTGCCCACTGGCGTTGAACCGTGGTGCCTGAAACGAGATTTTCAGGTGTTGCCATAAACCAGGAGCGCGGCTGGCATTCTGACGGGCGGCATGGCCTTCGTAGCCTTTCTGGCCTTCAGGGCGTTTTTCGTCCCAGCGTTCATAAACGGCCCCATTGTCATGCACGTTTGGGGTGCGAACATCCCAACTATCGCGCAGTTGAATTTCATATCGCCCTTGCAGATACACACCAGAGTTCGATTTCGACGCCATCATATAATCCAGTTCCAGATCGACATCGCCATGCTGAAGTGTCGTAACCAGATCATACTTGTATGGGTTTTTGGCGTCTTCCGGCATTTTAGCCAGCGGCACATTAACCAAAACGCCGGTGCCTTTGTCGGTTGTGATCGTGTTGGGTTTGTTCAGATCAGCATGAACGTTACCGGCAATGCGCCAGTTGGCGGTTGGAGATGTAAACGCACTTAAGTCGTTGAGAGGGATTGTAATACCGGGTGCTGGAGCGGGCTGAGCCATTGCCAATCCGATACCAGTCACCCAGCCAACGCCCAGCGACCAGAAGAAACGGGTCGTAGTAGATGGGGTTACCATGAGATAAGAAAAGAAGTTTGAAGGCCGAAAGTTACATTTTTTCCATGTAAAAGACCGCTAATTGACATTTACCCTATCTTTGGACGTTTTATCAAAGAATGCATTAACCCTAATAACTTTCCATGAAAAACTTAAGCGTATCGCTGGCTGTCTGCCTTAGTCTTGCTGTTGTAAATCAGGCTTTGGCCCAGCTTGAACCAACCAAACAAACGCCACAGTCTACCGAAATTTGGGAGCCTGTACCGCCTGTGGTAACACCAGGCGTATTTTCTGCCAGTACCAGCGGCACCACTGCGCCATCAGATGCCGTTGTTCTCTTCGACGGTAAAAACACAGACCAATGGGTAGCCATTAAAGGGTATGCACCCGCCAACTGGGAAAAAACGAATGAAGGCCCACTGAAATGGCCGGTAACCGATGGCGTTATGTACTCGACGAAAGGTTTCTCGGCCCGCTCGAAGAAAGAATTCAATGATTTTCAACTTCACATTGAGTTTAAAACTCCCGAAAAAGTAGAAGGCAACAGCCAGGGTCGTGGTAACAGTGGCGTCTTTTTACAAGGTCGTTATGAGCTACAGGTGCTTGATAACTACAATAACCCGACCTATGTGGACGGCATGGTAGGGTCGATTTACAAACAGGCTATCCCTTTAGTGAACCCAAGTCGTAAGCCCGGTGAGTGGCAGTCGTACGATATTATCTATCAGGCTCCCCGTTTCAACAAAGCGGGTATGATGCTCGATTACGCTTACGTAACCGTTTTACTCAACGGCATTCTGGTGCAGAACCACGCAGCCATTCGCGGTACAACCGAATACATTGGCTACCCGAAAGTACAGGCCCACGGAGCAGGCCCAATCCTGTTGCAGGATCATGGCAATCCGGTGGGTTTCCGCAATATCTGGATTCGCGAATTGTAATAAACTATTGTACGGTAACCACTGAGTAAGTGCCCCCGGCTAATGCCGGGGGCTTTTTTTGTATCATTGTAGTCCCGTACTTATAGGCTATGTTCCGTAAGACTTCTTCATAAACAGTAATCTAAACACGGCCTGGACCCCGTGGATACACATATGCGTTTCTTTGCTCTTTTTATGTTTCTGATTGCCATTTCCACAGCCTGCTCAACAACTACAGTATATATTGTCCGGCATGCCGAGAAGGTGAACGAAACAGATACCACCGATCTGACACCAGCAGGCTATGCACGCGCAACTGCGCTGGCCGACACATTAGCCGAGAAGGGAATCGACTCAATTTTTACAACGCCCTATGAGCGAACACGCCAAACAGCGCAGACACTTGCCGAACGGATTGGTGTGCCCCTAACGGATTACCCAGGCAAACCAACTGAAGCGATTACTAATCGGGTTAGCCACATGCGGAACAAAACGGTGTTGGTAGTCGGGCATAGCAATACGATCCTGGAAATTGCCAGAGGGCTTGGCGCGAAACCGACAATGCCTAAAATCGAATCGGGTGATTTTGATAATTTATTTCGCCTAAAAATTCGGAAGACCCTCCTCCGGCGGTCGGTTACATTCTACCCGACTACCTACGGTCAGCTAACACCTCCTTAAGAATGCGCTTAAAGAAGTCTAATTGACGTCTTGTACCTGTTTTTTATCATTTCATACAACCCGAGAATTGATCAGGCAGGCTACGGATTTTACTTTGTTGAACGCTCCATTCAATTGACTGGCTAACCGCTATTGATGCCTATATTTTTATTAACATCTATTCACGAATGAACCGATTTTTCGTACATCTGCTTCCCGTTTTTCTGTTCCCGACACTACTGCGTGTTCAGGGACAGGGCATCCGTACGGCGGGTAATAAAGTGCCGGTAGTACAACAAACGGCTATTGCTGGTACGCCAATAACATATACCGGTCGGCAGGTTATAGTGGGAAGTGGGGGTGGATTTACCGGCTTCTCGACTACCTATTATCTGTTGGATAACGGCCAGCTTTTTGGTCGCCGGAACCGCGATACAACATTCACTTTTTTGGGTAAGCAAACTACGGCCAACACAAAACGTGTATTCTCCATAGCCGAAGGCAAGTGCAAAATTAAAACGGCCAAGTTCGACCATCCTGGCAATCGCTACACCTTTATTCAGTGGAGAAAAGGAAAGCAGGAGAACAAAATCACCTGGGGGGCGTCTGGTACGGCAGTCCCTGCCAACTATAAGCAATTCTATGATTCGTTTATGGCGATGATCCCCAGCATGTCGAAGTTGAAATGAAGATGAACGCCTGGTGAATTTATCGCTATAACTTATTAATATATACTAACCCAACTTTTATGAAACTACATCTCCTGTTCCTGACTCTTCTGATAACCACCTATACGCTAGCCCAGCAACCCAACGCTGGCTTTAGTCGAAAGATCAAGACTGGCCAACCGTCGATAGAACTGGCCAAACGCCTGAATGCCAATTCGGTGCCGCTCCCGAACGATCGTACAGGTCGGCAGGCAATTGCGCCCATGCTAACGGGCAGCCAGGCCATGCAGCCATTGCGACTACGAGTGGTAAATGACTCGGCAACGGGGCTTCCCGTTTTTATCGAGCGAAAAACGACGAGACAAGCCAGTTTAAATACAGCTAAGAACAGCAGAGCGCGACTCTCGGCGGCAGCGGCAGCTTCGGTTACCTATCAGTTTATGAGACAAGTTCGTGGGCTGCTCAAACTGGAGAATCCTGAGTCGAATTTTACCGTGGCCCGTATGGAAACTGACGACCTCGGCCAACAGCACATTCGCCTGACGCAGACGCACCGGGGCGTTCCGGTACTCGGTGCCGAACTGGTAGCCCATTTGGCCGATGGTGAGGTGATGCTGCTAAATGGCCGGTACCAGCCCATACCAATGGAATTAGAAATAACACCCAGACTGGCCCTGGCTGACGCATCTGAACGGGCATTAACCGATGTGCGGAAAACATCGACCGTGCGGTCGTTCGGCGATAACATCCTGAAGATGAAGTCATTGGAGGGGGTATTGTGCGTTTTTGCGGAAAACGGCCTGACCAGGTTAGCGTATCAACTGACCGTTCGGCCTAATATGCTCGACCGCTGGGAATATGTTATTGACGCGCAAACGGGCGATATCCTCGACAAATACAACCACACCTGCACGGTTGTGGGCCCGATCAAGGCATCGGGTAAGGATCTGAACGGCGTTACTCGTTCTGTACAGACCTACCAGCAGAGCAACAATGCTTTTTATATGATCGATGCCTCGCGACCCATGTTCAATGCGACGGCATCTAAAATGCCGGGCGATCCGGTTGGGGCGCTTTGGACGGTAGATGCCCGAAATGTGAAAGGTGATAATCCCACGGTATATCAGGTCACCTCAACCAATAATACCGACTGGAATGCGACAGCCATTTCAGCCCATTACAACGCGGGAATCGCCTATGATTACTATCGGAATACCTTCAATCGAAATGCGCTGAACGGCAACGGAGCTACGATTGTCTCGCTTATCAACGTTGTAGATGACGATGGCAAAGGACTTGACAATGCTTACTGGAACGGTCAGATTATGGCGTATGGCAACGGCAAATTGCTGAAGCCACTGGCCGGAGCACTGGATGTGGCGGGTCACGAAATGACGCATGGTGTTATTCAGAACACGGCCAATTTGCAGTATAAAAGTCAGTCGGGAGCCATTAATGAGTCATTTGCCGATGTATTTGGGGCCATGATCGACCGCGACGACTGGACAGTTGGCGAAGATATTGCTACCCCAAGTGTGCTGCCGTCGGGGGCACTGCGGAGTTTCTCGAACCCGAATCAGGGAGGCAAGAGCAAAGACCCGAATGGCTATCAGCCCGCTACTATGGCGCAGTATGAAACGACTACCGACGATAATGGCGGGGTGCATACCAACAGCGGCATTACCAATTTTGCCTTCTATAAGTTTGCCACCGTTGTAGGGAAAGACAAGGCCGAAAAAGTTTATTATCGAGCCCTGACAACCTATCTGGTCCGCACGTCGCAGTTTCTTGATTTGCGTTTAGCCATTATCAAGTCCGCTGGTGATCTGTACGGGGCAACCGGTGCCGAAGTAACGGCGGCTAAAAATGCCTTCGATGCCGTAGGGATCACCGAAGGTACACCGTCGACACCGGGCAAGCAACCAGACGTGCCGGTAGCTTCGGGGCAAGATTTGCTGTTGTTAGCCGATGCTACTGACTCGAAACTCTACTCGACGGTTATAGATGTCAAGCCAGCCAAGTTCGACTTGAAATCGACGTTGGGCATGCGGCACCGCCCCAGTGTTACCGACGATGGAAAAACGGCATACTATGTAACATCCGATAAGCGCATACGGGCGGTAAACCTGACGGGCACACCCACCGAAACGGTGATTTCTGACGAGACCGTTTGGGATAATGTGGCGATCTCCAAAGATGGCACCAAACTGGCTGCGCTCACGGCCGATCAGGATGGTTCTATTTATGTGTATAGCTATGCCAAAAAGAAATGGGCGGAGTTTAAGCTGTATAATCCAACCTATACGGAGGGTGTTCAAACCGGCGATGTGCTCTATGCCGATTCGTTTGAGTGGGATTTTTCCGGTGAACACATCGTCTATGATGCGTACAACGAAATCCAGAATACCAGTGGCGACGCTATTGACTATTGGGACGTGGGTTTTATTAATGTGTGGAACAACCAAACCGGCGATTTCGCCGATGGTACCATTGAGAAGTTATTCTCCGATCTGGAAGAGGGGGAAAGCATCGGCAATCCATCGTTCTCCAAGAACTCGCCGGATGTCATCTCGTTCGACTATCTCAATGAGAACGATGATACCTACTATGTGGTTGCTACCGACTTAAGCACAGGCACGTTGAAGATCGTTTATAAGAATAATACCCTCGGTTTTCCAAGTTATTCACGTTTAGACAACAAATTGGTATTCAGTACGGAGTCAGGTTCAAGCGAAGATGTAGCGGGAATCAATCTGGGTGCCGATAAATTGTCGCCTTCCGGCACGGCTACTGTTTTATATACCGGAGCGAAATGGCCGGTTTGGTATACACAGGCCACGCGTACCCTGCCTGCGAAAGCCACCCAGACCATCACGTTCAACGCTATTGCCGACCGCTACACCAACCAGGGTGACCTGACACTAAACGCGGCCTGTTCGTCTAATTTGCCGGTTAGTTTCCAGGTGAAAAGCGGTCCCGCAACGCTGACGGGTTCGACACTAAAGTTTACCGGTGCAGGTATCGTAACAATTCGAGCCTATCAGGACGGCAACGATCTATTTTACGCAGCCACCGCCGTAGAACGCACATTCAATGTGCTGACTGTGACAGGTACTGAACCGACTGGGCTGGATGCACTTAAGTTGTATCCCAACCCTGTAACTTCGACACTCACCATTGAATTGCCTGGCACAGAATTCATTGAAAGTCTATCACTTCAGACATTAACAGGCGCTACGGTGGTTCAACCGCTTATTCGGACTCGCCAACGCACGGCTACGCTGGAGGTAGGCCATTTGCCCAAAGGCTTATATTTCCTTCACATTCAAACACCTGCCGGGACAGCTAACAGGAAGGTGGTGAAGGAGTAAAGGGGTAAAATTGTATTAAGGTATCAACCCCCTAAATTCCCTGGAGGGAGTTAGGGGGTTGATACCTAGTACTACAGGTACACTCTTACTTGGCCTGATCCGTAAAGTCGACTACAGTAACATCGGCCAGCCATGGTCCAACGATGCCGCCAAATGCTTTGTGGGCGGGGTGGGGTAGGTAGGCATCCCGATCTTTCTCACTGTCGAAGGTCAGGATAAAGGCATGGGTCAACCCTTTGTTCAGGTTCTCGGGGCTGTTGTTGGTGCCCCATTTGAATCCCTTAATTTGCTTGATCTGTGAGGGCAGCGCTTCAAAAGCGGCCACGATTTCTTTCACTTTTTCAGCCGTTGTTTCGGACTTGAACTTAAACAGCACAATGTGCTGAACAGAAGAGCTTTTCATTGTTTTTGCAGGTGGTTCCCCGGTTGGTGTATGAGCGTATGTCGTTATAGAGAGCAACGACAGCAGAACGATTGTAAGAAAGTATTTCATAAAGCGATTACAGGTTTGGCAACAAAAGGTAAAAAAAGTGCCGCCCTACTATGGGGCGGCACTCGTCATAACCGGGATTTCAACAAGATTTAAAAGATTAAACAAGATTACTGCAGGAAGAAAAGATTAATGCGAGAACAAGAGCGTACTCGAAAATACTTGGTTGCAGTAATCCTGTTTAATCCTTTGAATCTTGTTGAAATCCCGGTCAAGCTAGTTTCGCCTGCAGATTCTCGTCCAGCGCATCCAGAAAGTCTTCGGTGTTCATATAATGTTCACCAGCCGTTAGCTTCGTGCCAACAGGATAGGCCGAAAGGGCCAGATCCTTCGTCATTTTGCCGCTTTCCACAGTTTCTACACAAACGGCTTCTAAGGCGTTAGCGAAGTCGATCAGTTCCTGATTGCCGTCTAATTGGCCCCGGAATGCCAGACCACGGGTCCAGGCGTAAATCGACGCGATTGGGTTGGTCGATGTTTTGTTCCCTTTCTGATATTCACGATAGTGACGGGTAACCGTACCGTGAGCGGCTTCTGCTTCCATCGTTTTGCCGTCGGGCGTAACCAGTACCGACGTCATCAGACCCAGCGAACCAAAGCCCTGCGCTACGGTATCCGATTGAACGTCGCCATCATAGTTTTTGCAGGCCCACACGAAGTTACCTTCCCATTTGAGAGCCGAGGCAACCATGTCATCGATCAGGCGGTGTTCGTAATGCACTTTACCGGCAAACTCGGCGTCGTAAATTTCCTGGAAAATATCCTTGAAACGACCGTCGTATTTTTTCAGGATCGTATTTTTGGTCGAGAGGTACAGCGGCCAGCCTTTTTGCAGGGCCATGTTGAAACAGGCTTTGGCAAACCCACGGATCGACTCGTCGAGGTTATACA
>CAXTJJ010000127.1:0-12393 GCA_964244155.1 uncultured Spirosoma sp. | reverse complement strand
AATAACCCTGAAGAGTATATATCCCCCGCCCCCGGCATCTTTCAGAAACCCGAGTACACATCGAGCTACCGAACTATTATGGCTCAGGGCACTACCATTTATGTCATTGAGCAATTTTTTGATCCCGTACTGGCTACCTACGAATCAAGGGTTTTAGTGTCTACCAATCAGGGAGAAAACTGGCGCATTTTATTTTACAAACCGAATGCCTCAGTCCTTGGGCTGGAAGCCAGCAAAACCGATATCTACATCGGTGGGAAAGATATTACCAGGTGGGACGAGGCTGAAAACAACTGGGTCATTAAAAGCTCGGATAACGGCGCCACCTGGAAGAATCTGGATATGAGCTCCTCCTTTGGCTTTTGTTCATCTATAAAAGTTGATAATACGAAACTGCTGGTAACCAGCTCCCGCCCCTGGAAAGACAGCTATGGTAGCGTTGCCGGAACAATTATCAATTGTGCTACATCAACAGATGCGGGTTTGCATTGGCAGTCGGCCGATTTTCCCATCGAAGATGGTAGCTCAGCCAATGCAACGCTGATCCACAATAATCTCTTTATTGTGGCCTTGCATAATAAAATAGCCTACTCAAACGGAACCCAATGGCAAACAGACAGTGCGGGTATCTGGTATCCTAACGCTTATCCGGAAGGGGGCTTACTCAGCAGCCACGATACGCTTTGGGTTGGGTATCAGAACATGCGGCTGCAATCCGATCAGTACGCGGTGAAAGGGTATCTGCTTAGTCGCCCCATGAGTGATTTTGGCCCGGATCGGTTACTGGCACCGGCATTACTGGAAGCCGATAATCGCCTTCGTAACCTCATTACACTCCGCTGGCAACCCGCCCGTCAGGGAGCCGTCCGCTATGTCGTTGAACGATCTGACAAAGACAACGCCCATTTTCGGCCTATGGCGACTGTACAATCGACAGACTTTACGGATACCAAAGTTATCAACGGGATGACGTACTATTACAGGCTTAGAACGGAGACGGCCGATGGTTCGGCGCATTCCCTTTATACGCCCCCATTGAAGGTTTACAAACCACAAAACTGCCTCCGAATAGCCTATTTAAACAGACTGGAAGACATTCATATGCCCTCGCGGGATACCCTTTTTGCGCGTGATGGGTCCGAACTAGTTCGCTCGATTGATGGGGGTAAAAGCTGGTCTGAACTCAACCCCTGCTCTTTCGCCAGTGTTCGATACGAAGCTGATTATGGAAAATTCATTGCTCTGTCTTTTCCTACGGCCCGGATCGGCTATGCCCTTATGGGCGATGGCTCCTATCTGGGGAACGGTATGCTGCTAAAAACAAAGGACGGGGGAGAATCATGGATCATCATTCGTTCCAGGCCATCCTATACTATGGTGGCTATCCTTTTTGTAAACGAAACAACCGGGTTCGGATTGGTATCAGACGCCTTGGATAGCGGTAGTCTGTTATACAAAACTACAGACGGCGGACAAACGTTTACGGTAGTGCCTGATGCACCCCGCCTGCGAACACTCAAACAGCAGAACGGGCTACTGGTTGGTCAGAACGGCGAGCAAAATTTATCCTTTTCGGCCGATGGCGGCAACACCTGGACTCATGTTAAGCAAAATGCCTACTCGCCCTATATTTTTTCGACCAAACGTTTCCTCGTTGTTGGCCGCTCTTATTATGGCGATGATGTCAGACAAACCGTTGACGGGGGCCTAACCTGGACCGTTTTGCCCGTACCCTTACGCGAGGGAGACCGCATTCATAACATCCAGTTTGTCAATGAGAACGTTGGCTTCTTGCTGGGTGGACCCAGATACGGTACTGACAGACCGGCGTTGGTGTATAGAACTACGGACGGGGGCAAAACGTGGAAACCGATATCCACTCCTTATCCCATACGCGGGGAGGCTACTGAACTTACGTTTAGCGGCACATCTCTTTTTCTGGTTTGTGAGCCCAATAAAAACGATTACAACGGCAATAAGACCACCCTGGCGAATGTATTATCGTCTTCTGATCTGGGGGCGACCTGGCAGTTTATCAGTGACATTTACAATGATAATGACTATCTGACCAAGTCGATCTCTTTTCGGAATGCCACAGAGGGGATTCAACTGACAATGAGTACCGAGGGGGTTTATAATTCGTTTTACTACCAGACGAACGATGGTGGCATTAACTGGCTAAAGAAAAACGTAGCTGACGCGGCTCCGCTATGGCAGGTGAAATTTATCAATGCAACCAACGGCTTTTTGATTGGTGCCAATGCCATTTATTATACATCAACGGGTGGGCAGCAATGGACAAAACGAACCATCAACGCTTTTTCGGCTACACGCCCGCCTGAGCAACACACCTATCCGTCGTCTGACTACCTGATCGCCCATGGCGGTTACTTTCAGTTCCTGTCTGCCAATTACTGGGTTGCTCTAAGCGACGATGACCGGTTATATGCCAGCACAACCCAGGGACAGACCTGGCAGCTGATCCAGACACCTCCGCTCAGAAAACCGGAATTTTATTTTCTGACGGACAAAATTGGCTATATCACCAGTCTGATTCAGCACGGAAACGAGCTATCGACAATTGCTTTACTGTTCAAGACAACAGACGGTGGCCTTAGTTGGCAACCTGTTGGACCTACACGGGAAAAGGGCCTTTACTTTTTGACCGAAGCCATTGGTTTTATCGGTACCACCCGAACAGCGGATGGCGGTAAAACATGGGATTCCATGGACGATCTGCGCACAAGAGACTATTTGGGTGGAGCCAGCTATCAGTTTATTGATAAGCAAACCGGTTATGCGGGGGGGAAATTTATAACGACAGACGCGGGCGCAACCTGGTTGCCACTTGACTTCATTGATGAGGCTTCCAGCGGATCAACGTACTTCGTCTATAATTCGTCGCTGCTGGCATCCGATCGGTTATATGGCATTGAAGGACGGAAAATAGTGCCCAATGCTGCTCCGTGCAATCCAATTTTACTGACAGGAGATAGTTTGGTCCAGCAGGAGCAAAAGCCAAGTACTTCCTACATAGCCTCCAGTTTTGGCTGGCGACAGGATATGAGTTATGAATGGACGCTGAGCGGAGGGGGCACCCTGAATGCGTTACTGGATAGCGCCACCATTCGATGGGATAAAGCTACGTCTGTTAAAACCCATACGTTGTCGGTAAGGGCAAGCAATGACTGTGGCCTGAGCGCCCCCCTCGAGTTAGCCATTACGGTTAAGATACTGGTCACCGCTGTGGAGCCTGCTGTGGAGTCCGTTATCAGAGTATATCCGAATCCTGCCACCAATCGTATCCAAATAATGGCTCCCCCCTTCACGAAATTACAAACCGTTCGCTGTCATCAACAGGATGGCAAAGAAGTTCCTATACAGCAGGTGCCAGATGGCACTTATCTGGTAGACCATTTACCAGCGGGCATTTACTTCATGAGTATTGAACTCAATAACCAGATACGGGAAACAAAGCGGATACTGATCAGCCGATAATCATTTACCAGAAACTGAAATAAAAAGACCGTTCGCGACTGATTAAATTGGATAGATTTTAAAAGTATTGTCTCCTAAAACGCTCTAAACGCGAGATATTGACTTTTGGCCCTTATACAAACGTCTATCCACCAGGGGATAGACGTTTGTATAAGGGCCAAAAGTCAATATAAATCTGCTCCCGAAACAGTGTTTTACCGCTAAAATAGAAATAACATATTCTCGTCCTCTTTTTGGTTTGTACTTTCCATAGTAAGCGCTGATTTGGCCAAATGATTCAGCGTCAAGAATTTAACAAAATACAAATTTGTACTTTAAGTATAAACTCCTGTCCATAGCATACGCTGTCTGTAAGATGTGCCTGCCCAGCTGGAAGCTAAGGCGTCAATACAAAATTCATCATAAAAAAAGCTTGAAACATAGCAGCTCTGTTCCTCGTACCTAACAAAGTCTACTGCTTGAACGGTATATCGCCGTTTCAGTCCTTTTAACGATATATCGTCGTTTTTCTACTAAGCAGCTAAGGGGTAATATATTGATATACAAGTATTTATAAAGTTGGCATACGTTTTGAAACTTCCCTGGCAGACGTTTGTGAGTAGATAAAAATAGTCTGCTGGCAACGGATACGGTGACTGGCTACACCTCGGGCCTTTCTGTTGACCCGACTGGAGTGGCCGAAACCATAGTAGCTTTTTATGGACGCGTTTTCCCTTTTGTCACTTAATCACAAACTGAAATGCTACCTCAGGAAGTCGATAGCCCGGTTGTTCAGCTGACTGCCTACTCAGTTAAACCAGACTATCAAAATCCTATGCGACAGGCGCTGAGCACCTATGTACTTCAGGCGCTGAAGACGGAAGGCAATGTGATGGCCGAGGCCTACGCCGAAATCGACAACCCCGCTGTACTGTGGTTGATTGAGCGGTGGGGCAATCAGCAAGCACTAGCTGCGCTACAGGAAGGCAATCAGGCCAAGGCTGTTGACAGGCTCACAAAAGAAGGGCTGACGGCTCCCGCCGAAAAGCTCTCGGTGACGGATCTGGAACCCCTCTCCCGGCAAGACTGGCTGAGACAACCCAACTCCGGCGACAACCCAATGACGGTAATGCTATTCGTCGATGCCAGGCCGGGAACGCAGGATGAGTTCAGGAAACGATACCATGCCGCCATGCCCGCGATCCGCAGCGAAGCAGGCGTGATTACCTACCAGCTTACCCAACTCGATGGAGCCGAAACCAGGTTTCTCACGTACGAGAAATTCCGCAATGCGGAGGCCCTTCAGACTCACCTGAAGTTTCCACCGGTCGGGCCAATTCTTGATTTTTTACACACATCCATCACGAATCCGCCCTTCGAGAAGGGGCTGCATAAGTTAACGTTATTCGCTCCCGTGAGCCAGGAGTAGCGTCCGATTTATCCGACCTGTATCCATTTAAAATCAATTACTATATGCTTACTCAACAAAATAACACCCATGAACTGGAGGTGCTGCAACAACTGAGCAGTGCCCCGGCAGTGTCGGCCATGCCTGTTGCCCATCTGCTCACCGCCCCCGGAAACGAAGGGCTGCGCCAGTTTTTCTTCGACCAGATTGATGATGATCAGCAGTTGGCTGGTCAGAAAATCGCCGTCATTGCCGCCGATGGCTTCGAAGAGATCGAATTGCTCGGACCTGTATGGTACTTCCGTGCTCTGGGTGCCCAGATCGACGTCGTATCCCTGAAGGCGAACCCAGCCCCGGCCCGTTTTGGGCTGACCATGCCCGAAATGGCCAAGGACCACATCATGGCTATTCAGTATTTACAACCCGTAGGCTGGGTTAAGGTGGATCGGCGGGTCGATGAAATCCAGGTAGACGACTACGACGCTATATTCATTCCCGGCGGGGCCTGGAACCCGGATAACCTGCGCCTTGACAAGGATGTCATTGCCTTTATTAAGGCTTTCAATCAGTCAGGCAAGCTGGTGGCGGCCATCTGCCATGCGCCGGTCGTGCTGGCTACGGCCGATATCCTGAGAGGCAGGAAGCTGACAGGCTACTGGAACATTCACACTGATATGGTCAACGCGGGCGGGCAGGTGGTGGACGAGTCCGTGGTGGTTGACGAAAACCTAATCACGAGCCGCCACCCCATCGATGTGGCCGATTTTTCCCGCGCCGTTGCCAAGTGGCTAAAGGAACATAAGCACGTGACGGCCAGCAACTAATAGGGCTGGGAGCCCGGCACACTCTTATCCCGGCAGAATACCGGGCTCCCAGTTTCTTCTCATCAATTCACGAACGTTCCTACCGCTATGGCTTCTAAACAGCCCCTGGGCAATAGCTCACGGCGCACTTTTCTTAAACATACCACCGGTTTGGTTGGACTGACGCTGGCACCCATGAATCAGGCAGATTACATAGCACCCAGTTCGTCGGTAGTGCAAGGCGCTACGGATCTGGCTTTACGCATTAATGGACGAGTATACCAGCTACGGGCAGAGCCGCGTACGACGTTGCTCGACGCCCTGCGCGAATACCTGCACCTGACCGGCACCAAAAAAGGCTGCGATCATGGCCAGTGCGGGGCCTGCACCGTCCACATTAATGGCGAACGAATCACCTCCTGCCTTACGCTGGCGATCATGCAGCAGGATAAAGACATCACCACCATCGAAGGTCTGGCAAAAGGCGATGACAGTGCGACTGCCCGGTTACATCCTGTGCAGGAAGCTTTCCTCAAGCATGATGGCTTTCAGTGCGGGTACTGCACACCGGGGCAGATTATGAGCGCGGTGGCCTGTATACGGGAAGGCCATGCTACGTCCGATCACCAGTGCCGGGAGTGGATGAGCGGGAATATCTGCCGTTGCGGAGCGTATGCCAATATCCTGGCTGCCATACGGGAAGTGGCCTCTAACCAGTAAGGCACGACATTTAACTCTATCCATTTCTTCCAAACCGCTGCGGGTGAGGGCTCTGTATTCTCTTTGAGTTCGTTACGTGTCATCTTTTACGATAGCTACCCATGAATGATTTTCAATATGCGAAAGCGGGTACGGCCAGAGACGCTACGGCCCTGATGAACGGCCAGCCACAGGCCGTGTACCTGGCGGGAGCGACTACGCTGCTCGATTTAATGAAGGCCAATCTGGCCAGTCCTCCGCTGTTGATCGACATCAATAGCCTGCCCTTCACGGGCGTTGAGCAAACTCAGGACGGGCTGCGCATTGGGGCCATGGAGCGGATGAATGCCGTGGGCGAAAATCCGCTGGTTGTCAGCCAGTTTCCTGCCGTATCGCAGTCATTGCTGTTGGCGGCTTCGGCGCAACTACGCAACATGGCCAGCATCGGCGGCAATTTGCTGCAACGCACCCGCTGTGGCTACTTCCGCGACCCGGCCTTTCCGTGTAACAAACGCAAGCCCGGTACCGGATGCCCTGCCCTTACCGGCGATAACCATAACATGGCCATTCTAGGCACCAGCGAAAGCTGTATTACCACCAGCTACCCCGGCGACCTGGCCGTGGCGCTGCTGGCCTTCGATGCCGTGCTGATGCTGCAAAATCAAAAAGGCCAGCAGCGCCGTGTGCCCATCAACGAGTTCTACCTGCTCCCCGGCGATACACCGCATCGTGAACATGTGCTGGAAGCGGGCGAACTGATTGTCGCCGTTGTCATTCCGGCGGCTAACCACGCCCGGCATTCGACCTATCTGAAAGTGCGCGAGCGGACCAGCTATGCCTACGCGCTGGCTTCAGCTGCCGTGGGGCTCGATGTACAGGGTGGCACCATTCGCTCGGCTCGTGTAGCCCTGGGAGGAGTAGGGGCCCAGCCCTGGCGAAGCCCCGAAGCCGAGCAGGTGCTAACGGGAGCCCCGGCAAGTCTGGCTACCTTTCGGGCCGCTGCTGCTGCTGCGCTCCGGACAGCCAGACGGCGCAGCGAAAATGCCTTTAAAGTAGAACTGGCACAAAATACGCTGGTTCGCACCCTCCAAACAGTGACAAACGCCTAGGCAGGCATTGCCCCGTGTCAGCTACTTACTTTTTACTTCTTAAGTACTATGGATCTTACTGAAAACCCCACGTTTGCTAATCAACGGTCTTCATCAGACGTTGTGGGAAAACCTATGGTTCGTATCGATGGACGGGCCAAAGTGATGGGAGCGGCCACCTACTCGGCGGAGTACAATCAGCTACCGGGCTTAGTCCATGCTGTGTTCAAAACCAGCGACGTCGCCAAGGGCCGCATCACCGGTTTCGACGACAGCGAGGCCAAACGGTTACCGGGTGTACTGGGTATACTGACGCACCTGAATATGCCACCGCTGGCGCAGACACCTGCCACGCCCGAAGGGAAAAAGAAAATTGCGCTGGCTATGCAGATGAGCTTCACACCCATGCTGACCGACCAGATTTTTTACGCCGGACAGCCAGTAGCCATCATCATTGCCGATACGCTGGAGCATGCCCAGCACGCTGCCGCGCTGCTCAAGGTATCCATTGTAGCTGAACAACCGGTGGCCTCCTACCAGGATACGAGGGCCGAGCTATTTGCCCCCAAGGACGGCGCGGCTGCCCAGGTACCGGCGAAACGCGGGGATGCCCAATCGGCCTTTTCCAAAGCCCTGGTCCAGTTGACACTTACCTGCCAGCACGTCACCAACCACCACAACCCCATGGAACCGGGCGCTACGATTGCCCACTGGGAGGCCGCTGACCGCGTAACCGTGTACGACACCACGCAGGCCATAGCCTCGACGCACAAGGCACTGGTCGTGATGCTGGGTCTGCCCCCCGACAATGTACGGGTAGTCAATAAGTATCTCGGCGGGGGATTTGGCTGTAAACTCACGATGTGGCCGCATACCGTATTGACGGTGCAGGCCGCCAAATTCGTAGGCCGACCCGTAAAGCTGGTGCTGACGCGTCCGCAGATGTTTACCAGCATGGGCCACCGTGAAGATCAGGAGCAGACGCTGCGTGTAGGCGCGACCAAAGAAGGCAAATTGCTGGCCCTGCTGCACGAAAAAACGTCAACGACCTCGCCCTGGGACAACTATGCCGAGATGAACAGCAAAATCGTGGATATGCTCTACGCTTGTCCAACGTTTGAAGCCTCGGTGAAGCTGGCCAGGGCCAACGTTATGACGTCCACCTACATGCGTGGCCCCGGCGAGGCCCCCGGCTCATTTGCTATGGAGTGCGCCATGGATGATTTGGCTTATCAGGTGGGACTGGACCCCATAGCCATCCGATTGCTGAACCACGCCGACAAAGATCCCGGCACGGGCAAACCCTGGAGCAGCAAAAGCCTGAAGCAGTGCTACGAACGGGGTGCCGAACTATTCGGATGGAGCAAGCGCAACCCGAAAAACGGCGCTACCCGCCAGGGAAACAACCTGGTGGGCTGGGGCATGGCTTCCGGCTCGTACCCGGTACACGACGCTCAGGGCAACGCCCGCGTACGGCTGTTTGCCGACGGACACGCGCTGGTACAGGCCGGTGCCACTGATCTTGGCACCGGGACCTACACCATCATCACCCAGGTAGCGGCCGACTCACTCGGTATCCCTCCCGAAAAGGTGCATTTCGAACTGGGCGATAGTGCCTTGCCTACTACGGCCATGTCGGGTGGGTCGCGAGCCGCGGGTACGGTATCATCATCGGTATTCCTGGCCGCACAGGATGTGTGGCAGAAACTCATCAAAGTGGCTGTTACGGATCAGCATTCGCCCGTATACAAAGCGAAGCCAGCCGATGTAGAAGCGGTGAAAGGCCGACTTCAACTGAAAACCGACGCGACCAAGGGGGAAGCCTTTACCACCCTGATGCAGCGCATTAATCTCGACGATATAGAGGGAGTCGCCACGGGGCACTACGGCAGCAGCTATAAGTCGCCCGAGACCACGCTGAACACGCCTGAAGCCAAAAAGGACGACGCGGGCGGTCATTCGATGCATTCCTTCAGTGCCCATTTCTGCGAGGTACAGGTCGATACGGATCTGGGTACCGTGCACGTGACGCGCTGGGTGAGTGTCGTAGCTGCCGGGCGCATTCTCAATTCCCGAACGGCACGCTCTCAAGTGATGGGAGGCAGTATTTTCGGCATTGGAGCAGCTCTGATGGAGGGCACCGTCTGTGACCCGCACCTGGCCCGCTACACCAACGCCAGTCTGGCAGATTACCATGTGTGCGTCAACGCAGATATTCCCGAGATGACCGTGGCCTTCATTGACGAAGAGGACCGATACGTCAACGCTATGGGCGTAAAAGGCCTGGGTGAAGTATCCATCGTGGGCACCAGCGCGGCCGTGAGTAACGCCATTTTTCACGCCATAGGTTATCGACTGACCTCACTGCCCATTACGCCGGGCAAGGTGCTGAAAGCGCTGGGCAAAACGAAGTAAGTCCCTGTGGTTCGCTGGTCATCTTCATCCGAACGGGTTTAGCTCAATGCCAACAACGTTTTATGAATCAGCTTTCAACTGAGACGGTGCCTCGCCTGAGAGCCGCCGATCCCCCGGGTCCGCGCATACCTGCCCGAATAGAGTTGCTGACAGACCTGGCCTTTGTGGTTATCCTTGGGCATCTGGTCAGACGCATACTCGCCGAACCTAGTGTTGAGACGTTAGGGTACGTACTGTTGCTGCTGGTGCCCGTATGGTGGTTATGGTACGGATTGATGTTTTACGCCAACCGATTCAGCGTGGACAACGACCCGATAGAGTTTCTATTTTCGTCTGTGGAGTTGCTGGGGTTGTTAGTGATGGCTGCCGCCATAGAAACCGCCTTATTGAGCGACCAGATAACTCTACTCTTTATTGGCACTTACTCCGGATTGCGTCTCTTACTACACCTCAAATACGTCCGTGCCCGGTATTATGTGCCGGTTGCGCGGCCTTTTATGGCTCATATACAGATCGGTGTGTATCTGGCATTAGTCTGTTGGGTGGGGGCAGGTCTGGTACAAATACCCACCAGCTACTATTTGTGGGGACTTGCGCTGGTCATTGAGCTACTCACTCCCCTGGTGGCGGGCGGATTACGTCTGCAAAGACGTTTCCCACCAGATGCCCGCCATCTGCCAGGCCGGGTGGCCACCTTTACAACCCTGGTGCTGGCGCAGATAGCATCTGGTATCGTGCTGGAGTTGCATGAGGCAGGTATCCGGTTGGATAGCGTTGGCCGGACGCTGCTGGCGGGCGTAACCCTGTTGGGGCTCTGGGCTTCCTACTTCGACTATGTTTACTATAGCCCGGTGCGGGCTCTGAGTGAACAGCAACGTACCGGGCCGTTCTGGTCCTGGATCTATCTTCATCTGCCCCTCACGCTGCTTCTGCTATTGAGCGGGGTTGGTCTGGCACTGGCGGTAAATCCTAAACCCGACCTGACCCTCACCAGCGGGTTAATTGGATGCGGAGTAGGTGGCAGCTATGTAATCACAGGTCTTCTGGCTATGGTTAATCAGTGGGCCAGGGAGCAAGCCCAGCCCGGTGCCAGACAGAAAATGATCATTCGGCTAATCGTGGGGATTGGTATAGTACTGGCGGCACCATGGGTCGCTCCGTCGATCCTGTTGCTGCTTTGCGCAGCTACGAGCCTGCTACTCGTTCTCACGGACCAGTTAGGTGCTTTTGTCCCGGTCGATACCCCTCCGGCAATAGCATCCGGTTTCGCCCGTAGCGCGTCAAACCAAGAGCTCGCGTTTCCCGTCGAGACAACGGCTCATGACGATGGCAAACCAATCGCTACGTTGCCGGATCAGGGATAAGTTGAGGAACAAGGCAGACTGAGCGGCCTGTTTTTCGGGGTGTTAATGATTTGTATCGCCGGGCACTTCCGGGTAGCCGGGTTCGTCCAGAAACTGAGCGGATACGCTATCGCCCAGGTGCTTCCAGTCCTGAAGTATCCAGACCACCTTTTTGTCGGGGGTAATTTCAATCGCCTGCGGTATACGGGCATCACAAAAACGCGTGAACATCACCGTATTGCCATTGGACAACCGTTCGCATGTCTGCGTCGCGGTTATTTTACCGGCATTGGGGGCCAGCTTGTTGAGTTGGTCCTGAATGTCGGCAATGGAAGCCTGCCAGACAACCTCACCCGACCGGTTTATCTCGACCGAAGTCGTGGCATTTTCCCGTTGGAAAAGGTAGTTGCCATTTTTAAGCGGGACTCCGCCCCACATAGACCCCGGATCGTGCGTCCAGATCAGGTTGAAATTTTTGTCATATTCATAAAAGGTGTGGCTTCCCAGAGTGCCCGCCACGTAGGTACCCTTGTTCGTCATGCGGAAACGTCGGCACTGCCCGTGCGGGCCTTTCCCCAACTCCTTCAGCTCTTTTTCTACCTCGTATTTCCCGGTGACTTTGTTATATAATTTGACAATAGCCACATCGCTCTGATTCTGGAGAAAAAGCACTTTATCAACGCCAATTGGCTGGCAGGTGTGAATTTCGGTGCCTTTGGGACTGTCATAACGCCACACAATTTCTTTTCGGGGGGTAATTTCCTCGATGTATTTCATGTGCGCATGGAGGATGTTGCCGTTAGACAGCAGCCAGATTTCATCGTCTTCCCAGTCGTTTTCGGTGTCGTAGTGCCAGACCAGTTTCCCGCCAATAACCAGGCAGATGCGTCGGTGATTTTCGCCGATGTAGATGAAGTTGTGTCGGCCTAGTTGACCCCCAATCAGGTCTGGTACGACGGCGGTATCCGCACAGGTTGGCGTAGGGGGCGATTCGTGGGGACCCCGTTCAGGAATGCCGGGGTCGGTGAACAGGTGAAGTATGTTTCGCAGCGGGTACCGGGATTTCATCTTAACCTCGATGCGAAGCCCGTTACCCGCCGAAACGGTACGTTTCACCGTACTGAAGTTGTTCCGGGAAAACGTCACTACCTTGTCATTGA
>CAXTJJ010000126.1:0-12707 GCA_964244155.1 uncultured Spirosoma sp. | reverse complement strand
ATTTATCCAGATTCGGAATATCACAACTTTCCAGGCGCTCACCCAATTCCTTATAAATATGGAGCGCATTTTCGGTATTCCGGCTTAACCGGTCAATCTTGGCGACGACTAAGGTAGCCCGCTCCTTTTTGCATAGCGCAATGGCCTTTTGGAGTTCAGGCCGTTTATGAATGGTTTTACCACTCCGAATGTCGGTGAACTGTGCTAGTATGGTCTTGTCTTTATAAAAGTGATCGATGTAGGCGCGTTGGGCTTCCAGGCCTAAACCAGATTCCCCCTGCTTTTTAGTCGATACCCGGAAATAGAGTACGTATTGTTCTTCGGTTTTCATAAGCTTTTCAGTACCAACTGATTCACGAATACCAGTTTGAGTTATTGATTAAGCCCATTTAGGATTTCCTGAAACTCCTGAGTGGGCATGTGCCGCCAGGTGGTGGGACTACTAGCGCCGTATTTGCCCCAAGAGAACAGGACTAGATCGTAGGATTCTCCGTAAGGCAGGGGTCGCTGTGCTTCTGGATAATGCTCAATGAACAGCATCCGTTTCGGATCGAGCCCAAATTGCTTGACAACCTGGGTGGCAATAATCTCAGCCGCATTGGTGATGCTCATGCCCTCGCCGGTTTCGCTGACGACAACAACCTGTATGTCCCGATAAATCGTCACCTAGCAGGAACTGGGATAGCCATTAATGGCTTTGAATTCGAGTTGGTGCTGTTCCATTAGTGATTGTCGGGTGCGTTTGATCGATGGAAGGCATAATCCTCTGCACTGAGGTGGATACGCAGGTATTCATCCATCCCAATGTCGTGACGTTCCAGTACGTACCGGCGAAAGGGAAAGCTTCGTTTTGCTTTGTCTAGTCCACCTGCTTTTTCGGCCCTGCGCAGACCATCACGAGGTAAGCCTTCCAAATATTCCTCAAAATAGATCTGGAGTAATTCCCGGGCTGAACGGCTTTCAAGTTGAGGAGCGAGTTGGCGCTCTAACCACTCTTCTAAATCTTCGCCGGAAGCGACTGGCTCTGAATCAGCGGATTGATCAAAAACAGGTAAATCTTTTACCTTATTATGATAGCAATAGGTGGCATTGCCAATCCGAAACATGCGAGCCATCCACTCCCGCTGTCCTTCCGGTAGCGAGGCTAGCACCTCGGCTTGCTGCACATTATATTTTTCGATCGGGTGGCGCATGACTATTTGAGGGGAGGCATTTTAAATTTTGACGAATCTTCATAAATGATATCCTTCTCGTCGAACATACCCCCGGTGGGGCTTTTGGCTACCCGGTAAATCTGGCTAAAGGGGATATGGATACGTTCTGGCAAGGTGCCCTTTTCCGGGCTAAAAAATGTATCCAGTAATATCCCGTTCTGGTCAAAATCAAACTGAGAAGCTGAATCCGCATGGACGTAGATCGGACACATGTACCGCCGGGTATGGAGCCGAGCGCTGTCCACAAAATCAATATAATTCGCCGACACCATGTAGTGGGCATCGGGATCAACTATATCACTGACCATTTGATTCAGAATGGTAACCAAGGAAAGGTCAACGGAATTATGGGATATCGTAGGATCGGTTGGCATGGGTTTATGGTTCAAATCGAGTCATGCGTTCGTTATATAAATCAAGAGCCGCATCGCTGGCGTCCTGGGCGGCTACCTCTAGTCGGAGCCATTTGCCCCGGTCCCCCAATGCTTCCACTCTGGTTTCAAAGATCAGTTCTGTCTGCACCCACTCGGAAGATCGACCGAGTGTTTTGGCCTGCTGCATAACCGCCGTAAAAATAGCCGTCGTCCGGTCCGGATCATCCGTCACCAGATTCAGCCCCGCAATCGTATTCACAAAATCACTATAAGCTAAATGCCCAGCAGGCAACTCACCCCGAAACCAAGTATAAGCCAACTGACGCACCACCTCCTTCCCTACTTCTGATTCCATTCGTTGGCACTGCTTTTATCACCTAAATATAGTTAATTTGTGTTTGGTAACAAAGCCATAACGTCCGTCATGGCTTTGTTACGTAAAAACTTTCATATTCAGATTACCTGACAAGTTGTCAGAAATGCCAGTTTTATCACCGATTGTATTGAATGAGCTATCGATTTTAGAAATTTTAGGTAGCACCTACTATGAGCAGGCCAAAAAGACTACCTTGCGTGTATGAGTAAAGATAAACTTTCAACTATCCCGGATGCGGATGAAGAACTTGACGATCCGTATATACATACCGTTTCAACAGAGGAGTTCGTCGAAACCGTGGAACGGGACAATCAACAGGATAAGGAAAATGGAGTATCTCCTAGCGAAGAATAACAAGTCATTACTGAACCGTGCGTTAACTCAGTAATGGTGGTTTTGTAGAATATGATCTAGAGAGAGGACTAGTCGATGCCTAAACAAATCGGGTTCATTCGTCAAGGGTTTTCGTGAACGATTTTTGCAATTTAAATTTTTGTACTTTGTTAATTAATTGACTTGTGAATTCGCTCAAGATTGATTCAACAGAAATAATATATTTTCTAGATTGACTCTAGCTTAGCCACTGGGCCAAATGCGAGCACTAGCCTGGCTTTACTAAGGGGTTTACTAATTAGTCCATCTACCCCTACTTTTTCGCCCTCGATGTGGCTTAAGAAGCGGTTTGCAAAAAAGTATATAGACCCAGCAACCTCGTTTACTTTTCCTCCAAAAGCATTTGACAATGTTCACCCCTTCTTACATGCCTGTTTTCCTGAAACTTCGTTTGGTAAATAGTCGGTCTTATCTTTTCTTGGTAATAAATCGTGAGCGCGCTGAGCCTCTAGACACGTAGTGAACCGCTCAGCGTCAGCTTAACACCCACCAACTTGAGAGTTCCTTTTTCAATCACATTGGGGCTAGCGTCCATGCGGTCGAATGCCTGCCGAGAGCGGACTTTCAGAGAAGGATTACCCGTCTGGTTGTGCTTTTTCCGCAAAACGGGTGAGCCTGGCAGTTTGGCAGACTTCGCTCGCGAGCGGCATCAGAACCGATAACCGACCGTAAACCCATAGCGGGGACCAAGGGCTTCTCTACTCATCAGCTCCGGCGTAATGGACCGTAACGGTGGCCGGCTGGTTGGAAGTTGATATTGAAGCCCGAAAAACAAATCAATGACGATGCGCTTCGGCGTCGCCTGCAAGCCAATCATGCCGCCGGGTATCCAAACATATAGCTGCCGGACGGCTTTGACTAAGGTTCCGTTCTGATCCCGAATAAATTCACCCTGGCTATCGAACTGGTAATCGTCGAGCGTTAGCCGGGCAAAGCGCCCGTACACGCCTGCGTAAAAGCCAACCGGAGCTACATGGCGTCGACTAAAGTAATGCCGATATTCCAGCGTCACCCGCTCATAATGAAACGTACCCGGTGAAGGCACATTGGCTTTGTTGTTGGGATACGTAAACCGATCGGAACCAAACCCCATTCCGCCAACCAGCGACACACGCTTCGTTAAGACCCGTTCGTAAAAGACAGACACGTCGCCGACAATCAGACTGAACGGACTAATCTTCAGCATGTTTTTCCGGAGGACTACCGAATCCGATACAGATTGGGCAGAGAGCGTATTTAGCGTGTTTAGTATCAGGACGACAAGCAGGTATTTTTTCACCAGGTAGGGGCGATTAATCCGTTAGAAGGCCAGCCCAATGCACAAGCCCAGGCGGAGATCGAAGCGGTAGGTTTCTGGTTTTGCATCGGGTGGGCGGTAGGTAGTGCGCTCGGTTGTTATCCGGTACGGCATCAACGGAAAATAGCCCGCTCCCAGAAAGGAATCCAGAACGAAACCACCCCGACTGATGAACTGAGTACCGACAACCGCTCCCCCGCCGAACATGGAGTAGAACACGGTGCCGTATCTCTGGCTCGCCAGTATCCCAATGTGTTCTTCGACTACGGATTGGTATCTGAGATATGGGCCTACGTATAACCCTTTTGGAGCCGGGCGACGCGCCGAAGGGGGTTGTTTCGACAGGTAGAACCGGTACTCCGGGGTGATGTTAACATAAGTGGCTTTGCCAAAAAGACCCCAGGTAAGGTACTTGGCGCTCAGTTGTAGGCTCTGTCGGTTAGCGGTAGGCACTTCTATTAACAGCGAAAACGGCCCGGTTAGATTGGTCTTAATCAGACCCGGGCGCAGGTACTGCCTCGTTGAATCCTGGGCAATAGCAGCCGTGGAGACAAGGATACCTATAGCGATGACGGTTGGAAGTAGCCGGATGGTTGTTCGGTGGTACATTGGCAGCAGCTTGTGTTTACACTCAAACCCCCAGCCTGAGCAGACCCAGGCTAAGGGATGGCAATACGTGTTAATGGATAGCCTTATTGAGCTACCGACAGTTGACGAAGGCACTCGAGAATTTCCGGAGCGTACTGAATTCATTGAGGGGCATAATCACCCCGTAGTTGTACCAGTAGCTATTGATAACCGTGGGCCAGCCTTTGAATCTGTCGTAAATGGATATGAGTTGGATGATGGAGTTCATACGCTGTTACTTAACCACTAGTGAGACATCGGTAAAGGTGACCGCGCCGGTGGTATTCGGCCTCATCAATAAATAGATGGTAAGCGAGTCAACACCCGTAGTATACGGCAGCGTAACAGAGTATTCGGTAAAATCGGCAGTGCCTCGCATCGGTATCTGCCCTTCGGTAGATGCGATTAGCACGGCGGTACGCCCTTTGCGGTCGCCCCGCAGCACGAGCGAAATGCCCTTACCCTGTACCTGGTCCAGTCGTACTTTGGCTTTAAGCGTTAGGGAGCGACCTACCCGCAGACTCGTAGGCGGTGAAAAACTATAACCCCAGTAGCAGTACGTAGCCGTGTCGGTAAGCGCAGATGTGCTCATCCCCAGCGTAAACGAAGATGCCTTTGTGCTCATTCCCACCAGTCCTGTGCTCCCAATGGGCGAGGTCCCCCCGGGGCTACTGTCACGAAAGATTTGCTGGTAGTTGTTGGCATTGCTCCGGTTGCCCCCCTTCTCTACGTAAAAACGCCAGTCGGTAGCCGTTACCGGAACCGTGTTGCCAGCCGATGGAAGACTTGAGTTACCGCTGGAAGCAGTCGAAGTGGCCTTGGGAAAGTTATCATCCCATGCGCAACTCAATAGGAACGAAGCCAGAAGTAGTGATAAAAGTAGATGTGTTCGCATGGTCTTTTGAATGGTATGGATAAGCGTAAATCGTACAGGTGGCTGTTTAGCGTAGGGTAAGGGTGACAATGTCAGCAAACGTGGTCGTTTGGTTCGTCTGATCGTTCGCCGTGATGCCTTCCCGTAGCGCAAGCCGGGTGTATACATGTAAGTCGGAATTAATCAGCTCAACGCGAACAGACTTCTCATCAGTCCGACGGACACCCTGATAAATCAGGACGGCACTTACAGGATCGGCGGTTGGGTCTTTTTTCGATTTGTATACCTTCAGTTGGCAATTGGTCGGTAACGTAATACCCCGTTCCAAATCGGTCCGGACTACGTTCAGGAGCTGTTGCAATTGCAGTAAGGTTTCCTGCGGTCGGAAGTGATAATATACCTTGTCCTCCGTTACAGGCTGATCGGCTTCGACATAGCCAAGCATCGGTCCCACGACTCCAATCAGGGATAAAGATTTATCCGAGGGAATCACAATCGGATCCACCAGTAGTAAATTACGGGGTGTGGTATGAGCCGCAAAGTAGTCGGAAGCAACCAGTTCCAGCAGTAATGCACCACTCGTTGATGAGCCCAATAAGCTAATATTTTGATAACCAGCCTTAAGCAGGGCATCATACTCGGCTGTGATGGCCATTTGCCAATCGTGCCAGGTGGCCTTTTTAAAGTCGTCATAACTACGACCATGCCCGCCCAGCAGCACCTGCGAGAGATAAATGTCGGTTCGGTTTCCCAGAAACGCCCGAAACTCATCCCACTCAAAGGTGGTTGCCGAATAGCCGTGGCAGGCGATGATCACTGGTTTTTGGGCCTGCTCGGGCGTTGGTTTGGGGATCGCTTTCGAAATGAGATAGTTCTCGGGTTTGTAGATCGATGGATCGAACAACGTGCCACTATCCAGCATCGAAGGGGTAATAGCAGGCTCTTTAGAACAGGTCAGGCCGAGCAGCGCCGTTACCAGCAAGCAGAGTACATTTTTCATAGGCAGTGTGGCTATTTTTTCAAAAGGTTACAGGTGATACTGCTTTGTACAAAGACTGGATACAGCGTTCCGGGACCCGATACACCATTACCCGTGAGTAGGTTGTAGCCAATTGACCCACTAATTTTTAGCGGAAGATTTGGGCAGTAACAAAGCCCAACTTCGGGGGATGCCAGCAGTGAACGTTGGGGTAAATCGCTAAAGAGATCGTTGCCGTAGTCGGCCTTAAAATAACCCACATTCGCTTTGACAAACGGCTGAAAAAGCCAGTTTGGCCGGAAGTAATAGACCGTAAAGAGAAGCAGGTTATCCTGTTTGATGGCATTCGACGACAAAGCGGTACCTAAGCGAGAGGTCACGTAACTGGCGCCAACAGACAGGCGGTTATGGACCCATCTTGGGTTCGTATATTGAGCCGTTATGCCATTTTCCGTATACAGGTTGAGGGTTTTCTGAAACCGGATGCCCACGGCCAGACTAGAACGAACGGAGGGTTGAGTCGTCGATTGCGTCGATGTCGACTGGCCCAGCAGGGACTGATGGGCTAATCCTGACAGCAGCAGGAGTAAGCGGTAAATTCGTGGCATAGGTTCAGTTCAGGATTGGCTTTTCGGGATAGAATGGTTACAGGTTAAAAGGGGCTATGCCTCATTGGATTTTCGGTTGGGTCATCAGGACAGGGATTTGTCGGGCAGATGGACATACGGTTTATCGGAAAAGGCACATCTATTAGTCGTGATTGACCCACAAATCCGAAACATCAACGCGACAGGACAAGAGTGATTCCCTGCCGGTTGGTGCTACTAAAAAACGGCTCGGGTTGCTCAAGACTGGCCATTTGGCCGTAGTGGTTGATTCCCTGTGTGGCTATCCGGTAAAATGGCTTGGTCAGAGGATATTGCGAAGGAACAGTCGTACGATTCTGCTCAACGTGGAGACTGGACCCATCGCTGAACACGTCCCTAGGCGGACCTAAGCGATCGGTAGACGCATACAGGACGATATTTGGCGGTTCGATTGAATCCGTTTTCACGGTAAGTGCGGTTTGGCGATCCACCTGGCCTGGAGCCAGGCCTGGCATGAACAGGGTCAGCCCAACGAAGGCAACCAGAAGGTAGGGAAGTTGACGCATAAGCCAGTAACGGATTATTGATGGATCAGACTGCGCTGCATAAGCTCCTAAGAAGCTGCGGCAGAAGCGGTAGACAAAACAACTCAATGGGCCTGACCAACCCGTTTGCGCATGTGCCAAATGCATTTGAAAATGTTCCCTGCGTCTAACTCACCGTTTTTCGGCGTACTTCGCTGGGCGCGTAACCGAACTGACGAGAGAAACTCGTCGAGAAATTCGCCGGATTACCAAAGCCCACCTGATAGGCCACCTCGGCCACCGTTCCCACATTAGCACTTAATAGCTCATGCGCGCGCTGCAACCGAAGCAACCGAATCAACTCACCGGGCGACTCGTTGGTCAACGCTTTAAGCTTGCGATGGAGCTGAGTCCGACTCAGGCCGACCTCCTCACACAATCGCTCGACGCTATACTGCTCGTCATCCAGGTGATCCTCAACGGCCGCCCGAACCCGGTTCAGAAAGAGCTGTTCCATCGATGGCAACGAGGGTAGGTTGGTTGACCAGCCCATGGGCTGACTAGGCGTGGTCCCACTGTACCGCTGCTGCAATTGCCGGCGCAGGGCAATCAGGTTGGTTAGATGAGCAACTAACTCCCGTTGGCTAAAGGGTTTGGCCAGATACACATCGGCCCCGGTTTGCAGGCCTTCGAGTTTACTCTCCAAATCGGCTCGAGCCGTCAGCATAATCACCGGAATATGGCTGGTGCGCTCGTCTTGCTTGAGGGCTGTGCACACCTGATACCCATCCATCCTGGGCATCATCAGGTCGGTAATGACCAGATCCGGCACGTGCTGTTGCGCCAGACGAACGCCCACTTCACCATTTGGGGCTTCGATAATCCGGTAAGGAGCCACCTCCGCAGAACCGCTCAACGACGAGCGAATAAACGCCCGTACATCGTCATTGTCCTCAATGAGCAGCACCAATGGGGCCGTTTCCAATTCAGCAACTTCATCTATGACCGGGTTTAGGGGCTGGTCGGGTGAAATCGGTTGCTCAGCGGCTTCGCCGGCTGCCGACGCGGTTTGAAGTGGCAATTGAACAACGACGAGAGTTCCTATCCCTTCCTGGCTGCGGAGGTTAATCGTGCCCCCCTGCAAGTCTACCAGTTCTTTGGTAAGCGCCAACCCAATACCGGTGCCTTCCTGTTCGCGGGTATCTGAAGCATCGGCTTGGTAGAACCGGTCGAAAATATACGGTTGTTTGGCCGCCGGAATCCCGACTCCCGTATCCTGGATACTCAATTGAATCCAGCCTTCGGGTACAGAATTGTCGTCGGTGAGTGATACGGACACGGTGCCTCCGGTGGGTGTAAACTTCAGGGCGTTGGCCAGCAGATTATAGAGAATCTTTTCCAGCTTGTCACGGTCAACGTATTTCACCAGTCGTTCCTGAACCGCTGTGAATTGTAAGGCGATATCGTTCTGTCGAGCCAGCGACTCAAACGATTGCAGGGTGCCCCGCACCAGGCTAATCAAATCGCCGGGGGCGGTAGTTAAGCTCATCTTACCGGCTTCCAGCTTACTCAGATCCAGGAGTTGGTTAATTAGTCGGAGCAGTCGCTGGGCGTTCCGTCGAATTAAGCCCACCTGCTGCTGGGTTTTGTCGTCGGCGTGCCGGGCCAGGAGTTGCTCGGTAGGCCCCAGAATCAGGGTAAGGGGCGTGCGAAACTCGTGCGTCAGGTTGATAAAGAAGCGGGATTTAAACGCGTCCAGTTCCTGCAATTTATCGGTTTGGCGCTGCAGCTGATCGGTCCGTTCCCGCACGGTTCGCTCCAGTTGTTCATTTTGTTCGGCGATCAGTTTCAGCTTTTCGGCTTCCTGCGCCCGGGTTTGAGCGGAGAGGGCCTCCACCTGTTTCAGCCGGTCGCCGAAATCCCTGGCCAGATAGAGGGAGGTGCATAGCGGTAAAGTCAGGAAGCAGAAATTGGTAAATAGCATCTGTCCCCACCCATTATTTTGCCAGATATGCAGCACGTCACTAGTCCCGACGAAAATGCCGAATGCTATAGACAGTAGCCCAAGCCCGATTAACCAGATACCTGATTGGCCCCGTAGGGTCGCCAGAATCACTACACGGAACACTTCAAGCAGACAAAGCAGCACAAAGCCAGACCGCCAGGGCGTACTATTGATCACAGAGTGAAAGGCCGTCAGTCCCGCCATTAGCAGAGCAAGCCCGTACCACCCCCAGATGAGTCGCGGAAACGTAGTATAACAGACCGAGTAAATGAACACAATACCCACTATACTGAACGCTACGTTGCCAAACCAGAAGCCGTACGCCAGGGACTGAAGCGCTATCGGGTCGGTGGCAAAATATTCAAAATAAACGCAGGTCGATGTTGCACCAAACGCAATTTGCCAAAGACTATAGTAGAGGTTGGACTGACGCGCCGGGTAAAATAGAAATAGAAACAAATGTAACAGGGCAACAAATACGAGGACAAATACCCCTTGCAGGCCCACACTCATCGCGCGATTGTTATTCAGAGCCCCGACATCCCTAGCCAGCCAGCTCCGAAATCCCTGCTGATACCGCATCCCGCGGGTAATGTACGAGCGAAACGTAGCCTGACGAATGGCGATGAGATGGTGCCCCGGTTGCTGGAGACGAAACGTAATGAGCTCATTATGCGAGGCATAATCACTGCCAGACGTAGCCGAATGCCCAATGGTGCCAAATCCACCTACCCGCTTCCCATCGATATAGACCTCGGTGGCGCCGATTTGCGCCACCAAAATGGTCAGTTCTTGCTGAGCGGGTACCGAATCCAGCTCAATGTGAAGTCGAAACCAGCCTATGCCTTTCCAACCGGGTGGCGCATTGTCCCGGTCAAAATAGGGCTTGTAGGGAAGCCAGTTCCGGTCATCGAAGTGGGGACTAGCCCAGCGCAAATCGTCGCCCGCGTGGTACTGCCAGGGATACGTCGTTAGGAGCTGACCCCGATGGAGGCTATCGAGCGAAACGGGTAGTACCCTAGGCTGCGCCTGGAGGAAAATAGTAGAGAAAACGAATCCAATCGTCAGGATGCCAAGCCGGTTCATGTCAGTAAGTTACTACGTTAACGCCATTGTTTAGTCGACCACCGGTACGTAGCTGTAGTCGGCAATCCGACGTATTGAATTTTCGACCTATTCGATCTACTACCTATTCGATCTGTTTTTGGAAGTCATCTTACTCACAAAGCGCTTGTCCGTTAGGGAGCGCAGAAAGGCCTCCAAGTCTTTCTTTTCCTCCTTCGTTAATCCAAGCGGTTTAGCCAATAGCGGGTCCCGGTTGATTGAGTTGGGGACAACCTGATCGGGATCATTGTAATAATCAATTACTTGGGCTAGTGTTTTGAACAGGCCATTGTGCATGTACGGCGCCGTTAAGGCTACATTACGTAGCGGACCAATTTTAAATTTACCCAGATCTACGGCCTTATGCGTAATAGTAGCCCGCCCACTGTCAGTTAGCGTCTTACCGTCGAATAGCCCAATGTTGCGAAACTCCGAGTTATTGAAATTGGCCCCAAAATGACACTGTACACAGTTCGCTTTTCCATTGAAGAGCCCAAAACCACGCTTGGCCGATTCACTCACCGCGGCTTCGTTGTCATTCAGTCGCCAGTCATCAAACGGTGTCTCAGGGGTTTCGAGCGTTTGTTGAAACGCGGCCAGCGCTTTGGCCAGATTCGTTTTAGCGGGTAACTCCCCAAATACCTGCTTAAAATAAGCTCGATAGGTTCGGCTGTTACTTAGGCGCTTAACCGCTACGTCGATGGGCAAATCCATTTCATCGGGATTGGCAATGGGCATCAACGCTTGTTCCTCCAACGTAGCCGCCCGGCCATCCCAAAAGAAGCTGGCCTGTAGCAGCACATTCATGGCCGAGGGCGTGTTGCGTTTACCCTTTCGACCAAATACGCCCAGGCTCACCGCCAACGTATCGGCAAAAGCGAATGTCTCCTGGTGGCAACTGGCGCAACTAATGGTGTGGTTACGAGACAAAATTGGGTCGAAAAATAGCCGTTTGCCCAGGGTCGCTTTGTCGGTTGGCTCATCCGTCGTAAACGCAACACTCACTACGATACTGGTTACGATTGCCATTAGGAGCCAGCTATACGTTTTCATGGTTTCGCCCCTTTTACCCGACCTACTATGACTTTGTCTAACCCTCTACGCCGTTGGCTACACGTATCAACCAGTACGATTAGCCGCAGCGAGTCCTGAGCGAAAAAGTCGAGCTTGTAAGTACCATAATACGCTATATCACAAAGGGGATCGGCATAGCCAAGGGTGTCCTTTCGAACGTAGTACTTACCGCTTAGAAATGTTTTCCCATTGACAAAGATATCATTGGTGCCATCGGCTCGGAAAACCGTCATCACGGAAGGCCCTCCCGCTGTTTTTTGTTGCCACCGGCCTAACAACGGGTTGGGCGGCTGAGTGAATGAAACGATGGCGACTGCCAGGCTAATCAGTAAATAACAAATGACTTTTTTCATGACCCAAGACGGTATGGTTTGAGGAAGCAAACCACGTCAATAAGTCTCGTAGTCATGTTTGCGGGTGTTGCAAAGATGTTTGAAAACGTTACGTCCCCTCGGCAAACCCCGCTTTCTTACGCGCTAGGTGGATAGCCGAAGGGATGCGAACTCGTTGAGGAATTAGCTAGCTTGCGAAACGAACGGGCCTCTATACGCAAAGTAGTTCGTCCTTGAATGAAGGCCTATCTTACTGAGCTAGTAAGGAATTATAACGCTTCTTACGAATAGTATTTTTCCATTATGCAGACCAAACAAAAGTTTTCTTCACTCTTTTGTACTTTTTGTAGTAATCGCTTACAAAAGGCAACCTTTTTTTAACGTTTTCAGGTTACAAAGACATGGATTAAACAATTCACGATTTTCAGGTAAAGCGTTCATTCAGCGAAGCGTTTTCGTGGACGAATCAACCACGACATTTAATTGTATTTAAGCTAGAATTAAAATAGAAAGACCTTGCAAAACTACTCCTCTCACAAATACAATAATTTTAGGATTATTGGCACGAATCATTTTTCCATATAGACGGTATTTATGGGAATCAATACCACATCAATTTTACAAACGGAAGGTTCACCCGTTTGTAAAGTTTCAGCCCCGTCTGGCTAATTATATACGCATTTGTGGGTCCAAAATATGATACGGCCCGTCGTCTTGGTAGATTGGCGAAACGGGCCGCCAGGCAGTTGACTTGTTCAAAGTTAGAAATGACCTCATAGAGTAATTATAGTTGTCTTGGGAAAACGCGGGACTGCTCGTGTGGGCGTTTTATGAGTTAGAAAACAAAAACGGAATGCCCTCTCCTTATTCGTTTCGCAAACTTTTGACTGGATCCATCAGCGCGGCTTTAATACTCTGGAAACTCACCGTGAGCAGGGTAATCAGCA
>CAXTJJ010000125.1:0-12715 GCA_964244155.1 uncultured Spirosoma sp. | reverse complement strand
AACAACGCACAAACACAGATTCAGCGGGCGCAGACAAACGTGCGGAATGACGATCTTAACGTAAAACTGTCGCAGGATGTCTATAACGTCACTACTCTCCAGTACAAACAGGGTACCAAGTCGCTGACCGATCTGCTCAATGCTGACACATCGTATCGGCAGGCTCAGTCGAACTACATCAACTCATTGATTAATTTATACCAGGCCCGGCTCGACCTGGAGCAATCGCAGGGCACATTACTTAATTTTTACAACCAACTCTAAGGCTATCAGCTGACTACCTATGAAAAAGACAACGATTATTGTGATAATTGGCATTCTGGCCGTTGTATCACTGATCGGCTTTCGACTGGCTTCCAACAAGAAAGAAATTGACAAGAAGAACCAGATGCCGACAAACACCAATGCCGCTATTCCGGTTACAGCTACTACGGTGGCTGAAGCCAATGTGGCGCAGCAACTTATCAAAACCGGCAATCTGATTCCTTTCAAAGAAGCCGACATCATGGCGACGGCCGCCGGCAAGGTAACGCGGGTAAATTTCGATCTCGGCACTTCCGTTCGGCAGGGTTCGACGCTGATTCAGGTCGATAGCAAGCTGAAAGAGCTCTCGCTGGAGGCTACTCAGCTGAATATCGACAAACTGAAAAAAGACGTGAACCGCTACAACACGCTGCTGGCAGGCAACGCCACCACCGAAATCCAGGTGAACGACACCAAATACAATTACGAGAACGCGCTGAACCAGGCCGACCAGATTCGTAAGCAGATTCAGGACGCCGACGTAAAAGCGCCTATCAGCGGTCGTATTGTCAAGAAAAATATAGAAGCGGGCGAGTACGTTAACGCCGGAACGGTGCTGGGTACGATTCTGGACATTTCCCGCCTGAAAGTACAGGTGCTGGTGAACGAGAAAGACGTGTATACGCTGCGCGAAGGCCAGCCCGTGCGTGTTTCTGCCGATGTATTTCCGGATCGGGTTTTCAACGGAACGATTTCCTACATCGCTCCACAGGGAAATGAGGAACACAACTACCCGGTAGAAATTACACTTACCAACGGTGGCCTGCTTAAAGCCGGTACGTTCGTAAACGTCGACTTCTCGAAGAAATCCAATCAGCAGGCGTTACAGATTCCGCGTTCGGCGCTGGTAGCCAGCATCAAGAATCCATACGTGTACGTAATCGAAGGCGGAAAAGCCCGTCAGCGCCAGATCAGCGTGGGTCGTGATTTTGGCGATACCATCGAAGTAACCAGCGGCCTGACAGCAGGCGAGCAGGTTGTTACAACCGGTCAGATCAATCTTAGCAACGGTTCGCCCGTACAGGTAACGAAATAAGTATAGATACTCCAACCCATGTCAATTACCGAAGTAGCCATAAAACGACCACTACTGGTGACGACCATCTTCACCGTACTGGTTCTGTTCGGCTTTTTAAGCTACAAGCAGTTGTCCTACAACCTGCTGCCCAAGTTTGAAGCCAACGTAATTAGTGTATCGACCGTGTACCGGGGGGCCTCTGCCGATGAGGTAGAAACCAACGTGACCAAGCGCATCGAAGATGCTTTGTCGTCGCTGGAAGGCCTGGACCGGATCAACTCCACCTCGCAGGAAGGTGCGTCGATTGTGATCGTTCAGTTGAAAAACGGCATCGACGTAAACCTCGCCCAACAGGACGCCCAGCGGAAAGTAGACCAGATCGTGAACCTGCTGCCCGACGAGGCCGACAAACCAACGCTCAACAAATTCTCGACCGACGAACTGCCGGTTCTGCGAATGGGTCTGACGGCGAACCTCTCGCCCACCCAGTTGTACGACCTGATGGACGACAAGATAAAACCGCAACTGTCGAACGTGCCGGGTGTGGGTCAGATCAGCATCATTGGCGGCTCGGAGCGGGAAATTCAGGTGAACGTCAATCCGGAAAAACTGAGGGCGTACAACTTGTCCATCGGGCAGGTGTCGCAGGCGATTAGCGCGGCTAACGCGAGTTATCCCGCCGGTCAGCTCCAGACGCAGGAAAACCAGTTTTCTATTCGATTTGACGCCACCGTAACAACCACCAACCGGCTTCGAAGCCTGATCATCGCCCGCCGGGCCGATGGTGGTCAGATTCTGTTACAGGACGTGGCTGAAGTAGTCGACGGTACTGCCGAAGCAACGGCGATCAACCACATCAATGCCCGTCCATCCATCGGGGTACAGGTGCAGAAACAATCCGACGCCAACGCGGTCGATGTGAGCCAGTTAGTACGAGAACGCATTGCCACGATTGAGAAACAATATGCCAACATTGGCCTGAAGTTCAACATTGCTTCCGACCAGTCGACCTATACCCTGGCCTCGGCCAATGCCGTGGTCGACGACTTATTTCTGGCCGTGTTGATCGTGTCGGTCGTGATGCTCATGTTCCTGCATAGCGTTCGCTCGTCGTTGTTCGTGCTGGTAGCGTTGCCGTCATCCATGATTCCGACCTTCATTCTAATGTATGTTTTCGGTTTCTCGCTGAACCTGATGACGCTAATGGCGCTGTCGCTGGTGGTCGGTATTCTGGTCGATGACTCCATTGTGGTTCTGGAAAATATTAACCGCCACATGGAGATGGGGAAAGACAAGCGAACAGCCGCGCTGGATGGTCGGAATGAGATTGGTTTTACCGCCCTGGCCATTACGCTTGTCGATATTGTGGTGTTCGTGCCGCTGGCCTTAACCTCGGGCCTGATCGGGAATATCCTGCGTGAATTTGCGCTCGTCGTGGTCTTCTCGACGCTTATGAGTTTGCTCGTATCCTTTACGCTGACGCCTTTGCTGGTATCGCGTTTCGGTAAGCTGGAAGTGCTGAATCCAAACACGCTTTGGGGCAAGTTAAACCTCGGTTTCGAACATTTTCTGGATCGACTGAAAGAAGCGTATGGCCGCATTCTGACATCGGCGCTGGGGCATAAACGCTGGGTGTTCATCGCCGTGATTGTCCTGTTTGTTGGCTCTATCGCACTGGTTCCCGGTGGTTTTATTGGAGCCGCGTTTATGCAGCAAAGTGATCAGGGCGAATTCAACGTCAACATCGAACTGGCGCCCACGGCTTCCATTTACCAGACCAATCAGGTGTCGCAGCGGGTCGAGCAACTCCTGCTGAAACACCCCGAAGTGACGAACGTCTTTACCAACGTAGGCTACACCAGCAGCGGCATTGCCACTTCGTCGAACAGTAACGTGGCCGATATGACTGTGAAACTGGTCGACAAAAAAGCCCGGCCCATGTCGACAGAAGAATTTGGCAGTCAGGTGAAGCAGGAGATTTCCCAGATTCCCGGCGTTCGGGTAACGGTTAGCCCCATTTCGATTGCCGGTGGTACGCAGGCTCCGATTCAGATTGCCATCAAAGGCACCGATCTTCCCTCCATTCGGCAGGCAGCCGCACAGGTCAAAAAAGTGGTTGAGTCGATACCGGGCACGCAGGATGTGCAGTATTCGGTCAAAGACCCCAAGCCCGAAGTAAGTGTCCGGCTGGATCGCGAGCGGATGTCGCAACTGGGCATCAGTGCCACCGATGTGGGACAGGCTCTGCAAATCGCTTTCCGGGGCGACGACCGGTCGAAGTTCAAACAGAACGGAAATGAGTATGACATTCTGGTTGGTCTGGACAAGTTCGATCGCACCAATGCCGCCGACATTAGCCGACTGTCTTTTGTAAACAACCAGGGGCGTTCGTTTGAGTTGTCTCAGTTTGCGCAGGTTGAGCAGCAGGTAGGCGAAAGCGTGCTGCAACGCATTGACCGTTTATCATCCATTTCGGTCAACTCGCAGGTGGTGAGTCGTCCAACAGGTTCGGTAGGTGCCGATATCCAGACCAAAATGGCCAATGTAAAACTCCCCGAAGGCATTTCGATTCAATACCTCGGCCAGTTGCAGCAACAGTCCGACGCCTTTGGCAGTCTGGGGCAAGCGCTTGTACTGGGTATTCTGCTGGTGTACTTCATCATGGTAGCCCTGTACGAAAGTGTCGTGTATCCGTTTGTCGTGCTGTTCTCCATTCCGGTGGCGCTGATTGGTGCCTTACTGGCCCTCGCCCTGTCGACGCAAAGCCTGACAGTGTTCTCGATTGTGGGGATGATTATGCTGCTCGGTCTGGTGGCTAAAAACGCCATCCTGATCGTGGACTTCACCAACCAGCTAAAAGCAGAAGGCATGCCCGTGGTAGAAGCCCTGATCGAAGCGGGTAAAGAGCGGTTACGCCCTATTTTGATGACCACCCTGGCCATGATCGTAGGTATGTTGCCCATCGCACTGGCGAGTGGTGCCGGTGCCGAAGTGAAGAACGGCATGGCCTGGGTTATCATTGGTGGCCTGAGCAGTTCGCTGGTGCTGACGCTGCTGGTTGTACCATCCGTTTACCTTGTCGTTGACCGGATCATCGCCCGGTTCACAGGGAAGAAAACACAGCCTAAAAAACCTCAGGAGTTAACAGTGGCAAAGGCAATTAATTAGGACATAGGTGCATCAGACGGCAAGGGTGCTGTCTGATGCACCTATTAGAATCCTTACAAGATCTTTTAGTGGTGAGGTGATGACTCTGTGCTCTGTGCAGACAACGACTCATATAAAGCCAATCCCTGTTGTGTCAGCAAACCACGAACGAAATGATGCTTGATAGCCGTTTTAGCTCCTGCAAATGGTGCGGATAACTGGCTTTCTTCAGCCCATAGCCAGGCCAATGCCGTCTCATCCAGATCGGCTCGATACAATCCCTGCCCCACACCCTCCCGGAAATTCGTAACCAGAATGGTATTGATGTATTTGGCCCGAAAGGTTTGAAACATCTGCCAGACGGTTGGGTAATGGCGTTCGATGTCGCGAAGCATATTCGGGTTTCTCGTCTGACGATAGCGAATGAGCCGATCCCAGATCAGTAAGGCCCCAACAATTGGATTGGCGGTTTGGGTATGAATAGCGTTGGCCTCGCGCAGGTTTTCATCCAATTGCGTTTCCAGCACTTGACGCACGAGTTCTTCTTTATCCACAAAATGTTGATAAAGTGTCTTTTTGGAAATACCCAACTGGCTGGCAACGTCTTCCAGACGAACGGTGCGTACGCCAAACTGATTGAATAAATGGCTTGCCTCAATGATAATTCGCTCTTTCACGTCTGTTCATTATCGCTGTCTTTATGTGAAACAATTAAGTAGTCTATTGTTTCCTAAAACGCAACAAGCCATCAGGTATTAGTCTGATGGCTTGCTGTCGAACGATTATCGCTACGTCATTTCGCTATTGTATAAACGGAGCGACGATAGCCGTAACCTGGTCCTTCGTAAGTGGTTCGTCGAAGGCTTCGGTAATACCTTCTATAGGCACTTGACCCGCCAGCAATTCGGCCAGATTGATTCCTTTCTGTACCACATTATCGTCACCGGCATAAACCCCGGCGGCTGCATCCGGTAAACCAGAAGGACTTGCCAGGGGTATCCACCCTTTTTGTCCACGCATATACCGAATCCGGGCAGCGTGCGTAGCCTCTGTGGCGTGTATGCGCAAGGCTGTTTCCAGAATAGGCTTATCATTCATCAGGTTAGGAGCCTGCCCTTTGTAAGCCCGCACACCCGTGTCTTCAAACGCCTGCGAGAGGGCCGTAAATGTCTGAAAGCTGTTAAAAGGACCGGGAAAAGTCCCTTTGGCCGAGTAATCGAAATGAGGCTTGGGAATCGCCTGCGCTCCCAATACCGATTTCAATAGCTTAACGTGTAGTTCCTCATGGCGCCGGATATACTCAAAGGCGAGTTTGTACTGATCGGGAATCAAGCCAGGTACGTTGGTACCAAATTCATAAAAATCAGACTCAAGGTATTCCAGCAATAAGGCGAAGTTCAATACATCCACCACATTTTGAGGTAACTGGCTGCTTTGCCCATAGGCTTTTGTCAGGGCCGACGCCATAATGGCGGGTGCTGCAGCGGCTACCGTTTTGCGGGTTAAGGAGCTAAACAAACCCCGGCGTGACACATGATCGAGCCGGTCAAAAAATTCGTTGTCAACCTTTTCGAGTTCGGTAAAAATAGATTGGAGATTCATAATTCATCAAAAAGGTTAGGCGACGTTTGTCGGCAGGTTATGGGCATCAATTACTTCACGCACGTATTTTTGCGCTTTGGGCAACACTTCCATGGGCTCAAGCTTAATGAATAAACCTTCTGGCACGATGTTATCACCTGAGAATGCACTCTGGTTCATATATTCCATTTCGCGAATGATTGATACGTGCCGGGCTTCGACCGATACGATTTTACCAGCCACGGCCAGGTTCTCGGGATCGGTTAGATATTTGCCTCCGCCATTATAAGCTGCTGTTCCAATTTCAGCAAACATGCGCGCAGCTTCCAGCACATCGGTGCGCTGGCGGAAGTTGATGTCGCTGAAATCGAGTGTCAAATCCGGAATGCCGGCACTGCCCAGGGCAGCCCGGTAGAAAGCCCGGTGCGTTACTTCATGGTTGCGCAAATCCTGAAACAGCTGCATCTCCATAGCCGTCATGTTCTCGTAAGGATTGGCCAGCACTAACTCATAGAATCGGGACTCAATCTGTTCCAGCACAAAGGCATAATTAAGGATACCCAGATCGCCACCGGGTAGGGTAATGACATCACCCGCCACCCGGCCGCCACTTGGGCTAACCTGCATATCGGCGGTAGAACAGGCGGTGAGCAGCCCGCCAGTAACGGCCGCGGCTCCAACCGTTCGCAAAAATGACCGCCGTTGGGCGTGCGCCACGGGGGAATCTACTTGCGTAATTTTGTTGACGTTTTTCATTGAGTAAAGAAAAAATAGTATTACCGTAAGCTTGTTTTCGCATACTACTACAGGTTTAATAGGAAGGTTTTTAAAGTGAGCCAATGGTCCTATGTTGATAAACCTTTTTCTCTTTATCAATTAATAGCAACTATTCTTCTGTATAACTGAAAAAAAACAAGTGTTTAGGGAGAAGGTTTCCCATTGAATTTATTGGCTGGCTTAAGCCCCTTCACCCTTCCCGATGGATAGGGAATCGGATGCGAAAAAGAGTACCTCTACCAGCCTGACTTTCAATTTCCAGATTACCATCCAGCAGATCGCACAACCGCTTGACAATCTGCAAACCAACTCCTTCCCCGTGATTCACCCGGCCTGTTTGCCGGGCTAGTGCCGGGCCAGAAGGTATTTCCTGATTGCGGTTAGGGACAACTGCAACGGGTTCAGCCTCGGCTATTCCTGTTGAAGCAACTGCGTCTATAGTGGGTTTGAGCTGTTTGACCAACAGGCTCGTTAACTTGTGAGGTAAGCCCGGCCCCGAATCCTGAACACTTATTACCCAACGCATGTCGCCCTGCTGTGACCATGAAACCGAGATAAAACCGGTAGGTGTATACGCCAATGCGTTTAGCACCAGGTTCTGCACAATTCGCTGAAGCTTTACTCTATCTGTTTCAATCAGCAGCGTATCAGGTCCTGTGGCCTGAAGTATCAGCCCCCGCTGGTCGGCTATGGGTTGCGCACTGGCAACAATCTCGTTCAGGAGCGGAGTGACATCCAGACGCTCAAGATGCTGGGTCTCTTCCCCGGCCTCCAGCCGCGCTAATTCCATCAAACTATCCAGCATTGATTGTACACTGGTCAGGTTTCGATTCAGCATATCCAGATATTGCTCCCGATCCTGGTCGCTCAGACCCTCTGTTTTGAGCAGATAGGCCGCACTGTTTATAATACCGAAACTTCCCCGCAGATCATGTGATGACGATCGCAGCAAATCACCTCGTTGCCGGGACAGCTCTCCCATCTGCTCAAGAGCCTGCTGCAAAGTGGCCACCCGATTTGCCGCTTCAAGCCGTTGCAGTTCATCGTATTTTTTTACACTACCATGTGTTGTTTCGCCCATAATGTCAACAATTTGCTGCTGTACTCGCAGAAGTACCTTGGCATCCAGCTTAGGAAATAGCTCTATATAGGTATGAAGCTCATTGAAAAGCGTTTGCGTCAAGTAGTTTAACTCCCGTATCGTCTCGGCTAAAGCGAGTGCTTTTTGCCATCGATGCAAGCCATGCGACATGGCCGTTACATTCAGATCGGCTTCTGGCGGTTGATTCAGTAATCGCTGTTCCAGAATATCTAAAATGATTGGCAGTAAGTCATTAAACTCCTCACGGCTCAGGACAGAAGCTTTCGCCAACGTTGAGTCCTGCTCGCAGGTCATGCGCCAATTGTGCAGAATAGCTTCGCGTCGGGCAAATAAATAAGCAACAATTTCAGACAAGGGTTTAGAATCAATAAGGGGGGCGGTATCCATAAAAAATTACGGGAAATAATACCAACAGCATAGAGCTGTTTTTACTATTGATAAACGCCCCGTTGCACTAAAGGTTTTGACCTGTTGTTGCATGATTCCCGGCATAGACAAGCATCACGCAGTAAACCATGCAAAAAAGGCTTTCTGTTTCTCAATGACTTTCTATAAAAGACCACTAAGAAACAGAAAGCCCTGATGTCAAGACAAGATATTGCTTAATACCCTCGCGCCGTGTTGTCGGCCCTTGGATCCGATGCGCCCTCGTAGGAGCCGTCCGGCCGAACGAGTACGCAGTCCATACGGCCCAGTGTATTTGTGAGTTTCTCCAGTACATAGCCCCGATTTTTCAGCACGTCGATGGTTGCATCCGAAAAGGCTCCATTCTCGAAAATCGTTTTGTCGGGAAGCCACTGGTGGTGAAATTTCAGCGCATTCACCGACTGTTGCATGGTCATGCCGTGTTCGATTACATTCAGAATCGTTTGGTAAACCGATGTCATAATGGTTGATCCGCCCGGCGTACCGACAACCATAAACAGTTTCCCGTCTTTTTCCAGAATGGTTGGGGTCATAGACGACAACATTCGCTTGTTAGGCGCAATGGCATTGGCCTGGTTGCCAATCAAGCCGTACATGTTGGGCGCCCCTGGCTTCACACTGAAGTCGTCCATTTCGTTATTCATAAAAAATCCGGCTCCGCCAATCACAACGCGACTGCCATAACCCCCATTGAGGGTTGTAGTAATACTTACCGCATTGCCTTCCTTATCGACTACCGAAAAATGAGTTGTCTCCAGACTTTCATAGCCCGGAATCGTTCCCCCTTTCACGGCCCGACTATCGGTTGCTTTGGCCCAAGAAAAATCCGTCCAGCGGGTGCGCAGGTACTCCGCACTCATGAGCTGTGTGGCGGGCACTTTCACAAAATCAGGATCGCCCAGGAATTTGGCCCGGTCGGCATACACCCGGCGTTCGGCTTCAATCATAACCTGAACGGTACTATCGCGATTCCATCCCCAGCGACGCAGTGGATAAGGCTCCGTAAAGCGCATCATCTGTACCAGCGCAACGCCACCACTTGAGGTAGGCGGCATAGTGATCACATTGTAGTTTTTGTAGGTTGCCTGAATGGGATCACGCCAGACAGAATGGTAATTTTTCAGGTCCTCTTCGGTAATCAGCCCCTTACCCCGCACCATTTCTTCGGCCAGCAAACGGGCTGTTTCTCCTTCGTAAAAACCAGCTCGTCCCTGTGTCTGAATGCGGTGCAGGGTTTTTGCCAGGTCGCTTTGTACCAGCAAATCGCCTTTGTGCCAGGTGGTTGTATCAGCAGGTGCGGCAGTGCGTAAGAAATAAGTCTTACCCGGATTAATCGTGTTCAGGTCGGCTTTGATCCGATTCAGGCCGGTCGCATCGCGCTCCGTCATAGCAAATCCTTTCTCGGCCAGATCGATGGCGGGCTGCACTACTTGTGCCCAGCTCAGTTTCCCGAAGCGTTTATGCGCTTCGACCATCCCATCGACCGAACCCGGCACGCCACTGGCCAGATGCCCGCTAATGCTCAGTCCTGGCCGAACATTGCCCAGTGAGTCGAGGTACATATTCTGAGTGGCCTTTCCGGGTGCTTTTTCGCGGTAATCGAGTGAGTAGGATTTACCGGTACTCTCCCGGTATACCATAAAACCACCCCCGCCAATGTTCCCCGCTCCCGGATAAACAACGGCCAGCGCGAACTGCACCGCCACAGCCGCATCGACCGCATTACCCCCTGCTTTCAGAATGTTGAGTCCAACCTGCGAAGCCTCCGGATGAGCCGACGCGACCATACCATTTCGGCCGGTAACGCCAACCCGATCTGAGAAAAAAGGCTTAACCGTTGGGTCTTCATCGCGGTATTGATAAACGCCCTGGCTCTGCTTAACCTTGGCATCAGCAGTCGATGTGGTAGCAGGCGATTGGGTCTTGCAGGAAGCGACCGCTATAGCAAAAAGGAGTAAGAGAGAATAAGGCGCGACACGTTTGCTCATGGAGTGTTCTGATTGCGGTTGTAATCCGGTAATTTACAAAAATAGTGTTATCCAGACGATACCCAAATCAGCCACTTATCCGCCCGAACGTTATCCTTGTCCGAAATGGTTTGGCGTATAACGCCCAATGTCGTACATTCAATGGATGAACACACCTGCAGAACGCTTATTTGCTGCACCGCACGGGCGGCTTCAACAGTAGGCAATTCAGTCGTTCACACATTCGCTCATTCAATCATTACACATACAGGTGAAATTCTTTCGTCAGACATTTGAAAGTTTTCGATTCGCGTGGCAGGCACTGCGGTCGAACCTCCTCCGTACAATGCTCTCACTGTTGGGTGTAACCATCGGTATTTTTGCCATTATTGCTGTGTTTACGCTGGTAGATTCGCTGGAGCGAAACATCAAAGACAGCCTGTCGTTCATTGGCGATAAAGTGGTGTACGTGCAGAAATGGCCCTGGTCGTTTGGCGGGGAGTACCAATGGTGGAAATACTTTCAGCGGCCCGAACCCACTTACAAAGAGTACCGGTTCCTGGCCGACAAACTTGAGAATGCGCAGGCCATTGTGGCAATGGACTTTAAAGGCCGTGTGACGATAAAAAATGGAAATAACAGCATGGCTGCCCTCATTCAGGGAACCACGATTGACTACAATAAGATTTCGGACGTTCCCATCGAAACAGGGCGTTATTTCACCCAGCAGGAAATCGACGTAGCCCGCAACGTAGCAATCATCGGTTCCGACGTAGCCGACAACCTGTTTCCAGCGCAGGACCCGCTAGGTAAGCGATTTAAAATTAATGGCCTGAATTTTACGGTTATTGGCGTTCAGCGCAGAAAAGGCGAAAGCATTCTTAACGTAGGCGGTAACCCTGATATCAAGTGCCTGATTCCCTATGGATCGTTTGCCAAAATGTTTCACTCGATCAACCCCAGCATCGACATTGCTATTAAAGGCTATGATACAGACGAGGGCCTCCTCGAACTTGAAAGCGAAATTCGTGGCCTTATGCGTACCCGGCGCGGACTACGACCCGTTCAGGACGACAGTTTTGCCATCAATCGGCCCGAGGCAGCTGCTCAGGCCATTAGCGGTGTGTTCTCGGTACTCACCGTGGCAGGTTGGGTTATTGGCGGTTTCTCCATTTTAATCGGCGGTTTCGGTATTGCTAACATAATGTTCGTGAGCGTAAAAGAGCGAACGAATATAATTGGCATTCAGAAATCATTGGGTGCCAAAAATTATGTCATTCTGTTTCAGTTTCTGTTTGAGGCCATACTGCTCAGCCTGGTAGGTGGTCTTGCCGGTATTTTTCTGGTTTACCTATTGTCCTTTATGAGTCTGGGAAGCCTTAATCTGACCTTAACGGCAGGTAATATTATTCTGGGACTGGGTGTGTCGAGCATCATTGGTGTGCTGTCAGGCATTATTCCCGCCTTCTCAGCTGCCCGTCTCGACCCGGTTATTGCAATTCGGGCTAAGTAAGAATACCGGTTTTCCCATTAACAAGACACCGTTGACGCTTGGCTTTGCCGAGTGTCAATAACAGATCAGCGCCAACCCGGTCGTAAAGCCAAGCAGCAATAACAGTAATCCATCCTCTGTGATTAACTCTTTTTCAACTCGAAAATATCCCTATTCTGCTTTATTGCGTATATACGAAACAGTAATGCTCAAATTGCCTTCTATAGTAATTAGTTGTACTGCATTTTGTACCCGGAAACTATTTTTATTTTTTTATCTTGAATTAGTAAGGAACTTACTTCTATGTAATTAAGTTACCCAGAAGATAGTGAAAATGCATTTTCCTATTCATCCTCTTTAGTAATATTCCTCTTAGTGCCTTTTAAATAAAGGCACACGCACATCTCACTTTCTTACTCATTTAATCGGGTTTTAATGTAACTTACCCCGATCTATTACTTCCCTATTAAAATCGAAAGAACTTTCAGAAAAAAACTAGTTCACGCGTTCTAATTCATAATTTTATCGAGAATTTTTAAGCTTTATTTGAGTTCATTACCTCTGACGAAACGGCTTGATGGTACACCCATTCAACTTAGCGGCTACCTGCCCGTACCAGCCCGACTAGTGCGTATTTAGGTAATTTGAATTCATTCCACTACTGCCTCGGCTTGGGCCATACTCCTGATTCGGTTCGGTTAACATTTACATAATGACGAATAATAACCGAGACGAGCTATCTTTCGAACCTGACCTGCTATTAATTAATGCCGCCTTAGTGATCATCTCCGGAAAGTGGAGACTGTATATCCTATTGGCATTAGGTGAGCAAACGCTCCGATATAGTCAACTCAGCGAGCGACTGCCCGGCGTTAGTGGAAAAGTGTTAGCCAGCGAGCTTA
>CAXTJJ010000124.1:0-12744 GCA_964244155.1 uncultured Spirosoma sp. | reverse complement strand
AACAACGTAGTATTAAAGTATCTGCTCATTAATTCGGGCGTTTTTTTAGATTGCGTCTTTGCTGAATCCAACGGTCTCTTGCCTAACCTAAAGGGGGCTTATTACTCCACTAGGGTTCTGCGAACAGATGAGTAAAATGGGTGGTTTTTTAGCGCAATCTTTCGTAGGATGCTTATGGCAAGTAGACCCTTACTTTATGTCTAGACAACTTCTCCTTCTGGCCCTTCTTGCTAGTTGCACTACACAGAAGCTGCCCTCCCTTAACCCCTTTCACTACGACCCACAAGCCTATGAGCGGGTCCGACTCAATTATCAACTCACCGGCCAGGGCGACACCACCCTGCTCTTTATTCATGGCTGGAACCTGGATCACTCCTATTGGCAGCATCAAGTAAGCGAATTTGCCGCCTCTTACCGGTTAGTACTGGCCGACCTGGCGGGTTGCGGGGCTTCGGGCAAGAATCGAGTGAACTGGACTGTTGAGAGCTTTGCCCGAGACATTACCCGCATTATCAAAAAGGAGCGGCTTAAGAATGTGGTGCTGGTCGCTCATTCGATGGGTGGAGAAATCGCCTTGGATGTGGCGGATGCCAACCCGCAAACAGTCATTGGTATAGTTGGGATTGATAACCTGAAGAATGTGGGCATGACCCTCAAAGAAGGCGATGAGAAAGGCATTCAGGAATACAGCCAAGAGCTGCTGGCTAACTATCCTAAACTGGCCGAAGGCATGGCCCGGGAGATGATCCTCTCCAAAGACAGTACGGTGATCCATCGGATTGTGCAGAGTTACCGGCAGGCTGACCCCAGGATCGCCGTACCAACGCTGCTGAATCTGTATCCTAAAGCGGCCGAAGCCAAACAAAAACTGCCTCTAATGCCCTTTGTGATGAAGTTCATTATGAGTACGAACACGCCGTATGATGAAGCGGCCTTAAAAAGGTATTGCAAACAGGGTTACCAAATCGTCCGGCTCGATAGCACGGGTCATTTTCCGATGATCGAACGGCCAGTGGCCTTCAACAAAGCCTTACATCAGCTGTTAGCCACTCACTAAGTAGGCTCTCTATTGCAATGGCTGGTGGGCGACGATTCACCGGTCTATTTGTTGATTATGAATTTTCAGTGCGATGCCTTAATCTCATAAAATGCTCCCATCTGAGATTTAGATTATTTTGCGCATCCGAAGTTCGGGTGATTCAAGAGACTCTACAATTCCAACGGATTTTTGAGGTTTGGGGTCCTGATGGAAATAATTAACTCACGAGTTACAAATATGTACTGCCCCTTTTGTTAGGAGCCTTCATGAACCGCGAGTATGAAGACGCAAGTAGACAAACATCCCACAGGGAATAATTTTGTGAACATACCTACAACCTTACCCGTATGATGAGGAAATTGACCACAATAGTCTTACTGAGTCTTTGCTTTCTGCAGGGTCTCCGTAGCCAACCCCTCCAGCCTTGTCCAGCCTTTAACCAACTCACAGCACAAAGGGATCTGGCTAAGGGAACGCCTAAACTATTTCTACCCGGGGGAATAGCCCCGCTTAGGCGGGCTAGTGATGGCCCCATTGAAAAACGATTTGGTTTTATGTATCAAGACTTGGGGTGTGTCAGGCCAGTCGACGATCGCTGTCTGGGTGAGTATAGCCGAGTGGTTTTTGCTTACTTAGACAAACAGTATGGAAAACAGTGGCGGCAAAGCGTGCGCAAAGAGGTCTTATTTCTACCTCCTTCACCTACTTTGGTAGACAATCGTTAATCGGACATAGAAGCTGCAGTAGCTCAGACAGCACACGAAACGTTAGCATAGCTACTTGGAATTATTACTCTCTTTAAACGCTCCCGCGTGAGACGAAGAAATTCTTCTCAGAAAGGACGTCTTTTAATACCTGTCAACTACTATCCGTAGCACACGACTCTTGACAATGCACCGTGTTCATTCTCAGACCAAGTAGTACAAACGTTGTACTTTAAAACTCACTGTGTGTCAGCACCACTGTAGAGTTATTAAGGTTTACACTCATCCAGCACCCGCTGATAATTTTTGACAAATGCAGTATCGTCTGCCTGTTGGGCTAGCTTTAGCCCCGCTTCAGCATCAGCACGCGCGGTTAGGCAGTCACCCTGCCGAATGGCAATCTTAGCGCGGGTGTAGTAAGTCCAATAGTGCTTATCTACCGCGATTACTTGGTCAGCCCAAGCCCGAGCCTGTTTTAAGTCACGGTTTGTCTGATAGTAGTAATCAGCTGCCTCTAAGTAAATAGCCGATGACACGTTTGGCTTGGCCAAGGCAGCCTGCAATTGTGTCATGATCTGAGCATCAGCATCGTGCTTCAAGGCTAGCTTAACCTCTGTAGTTTCCCAGCGTAATGATAAATTAGCGGTTGTAGGCGTAAAATCAGTGAATTCAATGGTGAAATATTCGGTTGGAGCGGCCTTTTGTGCGTTCACACGAACGCGCATTACGTCGTTTTCAGGCTTATAATTGAAGGCTCCGCTGCCGATAGCATCTTTGTTGAGAATAATAACCCACTGGCTTGGGCCGGGTTTCGTGAATAAACCATAGCTACCGGCTGGCAAGCTTTTACCATCGATCAGGATCTGATCAGAGACCGTGAACTTGGTCGAACGGTCCGCTCCGGTCCGCCACACTTTACCATACGGGAGTTGATCACCGAACATGGTACGCCCTTTCAGGGCTGGACGACTGTACTCGACTGAAACGGTTGCTAAGCCTAGTGCTTGGGCGACAGTGGCTGCTGGGCTAGCGGCTGGCAGCTGAATCTGGGCGAGCGTCTGAGTACCCAGTAACAGCACCCCTACTAACAGTGATTTTGTCATGAGTTAGTGGTAAAGTACAACGTTTGTGCTACTTGGTCTGAGAATGAACACGGTGCATTGTCAAGAGTCATTCTGTAACTACATTTATGATAGGGGATTAAACTAATAAAATAGCCTAGTAGTGTGCGTTACTTGCTTACCGAAAATAGCTAATTTGTAGTAGCTCTGCTCATAACAGAAAAGCGAGCTAAGAACTCTTCCAAAAAAGGCCAGTGTCCGTTTACTTAATACGAGTGAAGGTCTGGTCTAAATCTCTTACCCACGTTTTGCCGTCCTCACATAATTCGCCTTTTCCAATAATCGTGTTGCCATTATCCGTAATGGTCCAGCTGTAGCGTTGCGAAAAACCAGGAACGCTTCGCCACCATTTCACCACATTATCTTTCACGGAAACATCATACTTTCTCGACACGGTTCGTTCGTCAAAAAAGAGCATCACTAATTCGCCCGTCGTATCGTCACTACCAAAGATGCCCATGCCAGCCGGGAAACTTTCTTCGTCTACCGCTGAATACCACCTCAGGAAGGCACCGCCTTCGATCCATTCGAAGGCGGATTGACCCGCTAACACTTTATTGGGGACGGCGGGATGGGTGCTGGCCGTTTTCCATTCGCCCACCAATGCACTGAATTGATGTAGGGCAGGATTGGGAATTTGTGCTTTGATGACACCTTGTTTTTTCATGAGCATTCTAAAGCGTTGGTATATAGGGCGGAGCGAAGCCCTGTAGGCCGGACCAAAATACTAGTTGACAGCTAAAAAAGTAGTATATACGTGCGCTTATGTTCAATAAACTCTTTCAAGAAGTAATTTAGTAAAATAATAGACGACAACAGTAACGGATTAAGCCTAGAAAAATGGAGCCAAACACTATATACCAACACGCTGGCGGATGGGACGCTTTATATCGGTTGAGTGATCTATTCTATCACCTATGTTTACAGGACCCACTCTTGCAACCCCTTTTTGGCCATGAACAGCCAGGACATGTTGAGAAATTTACCGCTTTTACGGCTGAGACGTTTGGTGGCCCTGACCGATTTAGCAAAGAGATGGGTGGGTTTAAGCATTTAATCGAGGCGCATCGGGGCTTCAACATCACGGAAGACCAACGACAACGGTTTGTCGAGTTGTATTTGCAAGCGGCTGATCAAGCCCAACTACCGGCTGATGAACCCTTTCGAAATGCGCTTAAATCCCATGTCGACTTTGGCTCTCAGGTTGCCACTCAAAACTCCCATGCGAAAACCGATGCGGAGTTACATCCCTTACGTGAAGTACCAAAATGGCAATGGTAACTAACCGATTATCATCTTATCATTAGTCAACTCACCAACTTAAATGGCAACAAGTATGCTACGGATTAATTTATACAGATATTAAAATTATCGACTGCCAACTTAAAATAAACCTTCTCAAAAAAGGCTCTTTTCGAGTGACGGCTACTTATAATATTATTGTCAAATGACGAATTATCCGGCCAGCTGGTGCCGTACGTTTCGGCAAAACTACCCCCTAAAGTCAAGCTAACAAAAAAGCCCCGGTTGCATTGCAGGCGGGGTTTCCGCTTCTATCCACTCCATAGCACGAATTGTTCCGTGCCAGATACTTTACCAACAGTCAATAGACTGTGAAGATTTTGCCAATCATTTGATGTAAAGTTGCCTCATCGCCTTAATCGCTGAAATAAACCCGAGGTTAGTAGGGCCGTTGTCAATATGACTCCGATCAGAGCTAGTTTGCTGACTTTGGTTAAGGCCCGATCGGCAATGATCCAGGTGACCCCAATCGTATAGACGATCATTAGAAAGGCTAATCCGACCAGGGCAATATGAACGCGCAGCGAGTGGCATCTAGCCCGGCGCTTTTGAAGAAAAGTTGGTACCATGGTAATAAGGTTAGTTTGTCACTAATAACAAGTCGAATGTACCATTGACGTCAACCGGTTTGCCTGGAGTCGTACCGATACCACTAGCTGTAAGAGAAGCCTGAAAGGTACCCTGAATACGGTAAAGCAAATCACTCCCCTGCGATTTAATTAGGGTCGATTCGCTGATTATTAAACTACCTCCCTGCGAGATATAGGTCTGGGGACCGGGCAGGCTCAGCGCCAGATTCGCAAATTCACCTTTTGGGGTAGGCGTTTGCGCGTTCATGGGATAGGTGCCGGGTGATATCGTATTGATAATAGTCAGATCCCCATTAGACCTATAATCAGCAGGTACCTGATTACTCTCCTTATAAATTCTGGGCTGCCCTGCCGTAAAGTAGGCCTGAATATCACCAGCTGCTATATTTCCCAACACGCCAAAGTAAGTATTCGTAGCGGCATTAAGCTGCTCTGGACCTTCAGCCCGTAGAATTAGACCCCCATTGACGGTAATCAAGCCAGAGCCACCATAACCCGTCAGAGTAGCCGGAATGCGCAGATAGCTTGGCAGTTGAGCTTGTGGATCTGTATCCTTTCCGCACGACAAAAGACCAATAATTATGGCCACTATGTAAATTCGATTAAACGCAGTTATCATAACATTTTACCGTTGAAGTATACTGCCTACAAACGAGGCTAACCCATCAAAAGTTAGTAGGCTTATTTTTTAGGGCCATACATAATCATATCATTGCGGGGTTGACTAAGCTCATTGTACCGAGTTTTGGTTTCCGAACTTATATTGGCCCCCAGAGCAGCTACCTGCTGATATAATTCAGAAATCCGGACGTGCAGCTCATCAATGATTTTGATTCGCTCCGAGTCAGTTAATTTCAATGTATTCGAATCATAGTAATCCGTTGGAATCTGAAACTTATCAACGATTGAACCAACCAGGCCTGATATAGCCGCAGCAGCACCGCCCCCACTGGCCAGTCCCGCTATCAACGTGCCGGCTCCAGGTACGCCAAACATAGTACCTACCACGTTGCCAAGTAACGTAAGTGATTGCTTCGTGGTGGCATCGGCGGCTTCCTTGAATTGCTTCTCAAAATCGCTTTTGGCTGCATTGACGGCGCTGTCGAATGCGGCCCGACGTTCAGGCGAAAGGTTGTTCATATCTGCCTCGTTGCTCACCCCGTAACTAGCCAGTATCCCTTTCATCTGGTCGGCAAATGAGCCCACAGCATCCGCTGACGACTTGGCGGGGCTAATACTGAATGTCGGCATGGGTGGCAAGGTGATAGGCTGGCCAGACTTAACAACAACCATTAATTGATCTTTGATAATCGTTGCTTTTTTGGCCGCAGCCTTCAGCTCCATGACGTATTGATCTGAGAAGGCCGCATTGCCCGATACCATCTGCTGAGATTTAGTAAGGTATTTGGATTGGTAAGCGAAAATGCCTCGTTGCATGGCTAGAATCTCATCCACCTTGTAGTAGTTGACTACACCCGACGAAACAACGACCCGGGAGTTAAGCTGAGCAACAGTAAGCTTATTAAGGCGCTCATTAAGTATACGAATCAATTCCAGCTTAGCCGACTGTTCGGTATTGGCATCCCCCGACAGGGCGATATTCAGATCCTGACCATTGACGCCAGCACTGATCAGGGAGAGGCTGATTAGAAAGGGAATAAAAAAGATTTTCATTTGGGTAGGTGTTAAGAGTTAAGGAACAACTTGAAAGTTGATTCGAACCGTATCCGGCTGGGTATAACCCCGCACCTGCTGAGCCACTAAAACGATTTGGGACGTGCCAACCGCTTCCGGTGTGTATTGCCAGGAGGAAACCCCTAGTGGTAAACTGACACCGACTTTCTGCAGGACGGGCAGCTGCTCAACATCACTCCCCTTTTCCAATCGGCCTAAACCGGTTTGTTGGTAGAATTGAAGTTGATACCCATACTTTGAATAGTATGAATCAGTCAGTAGCTCCAGCGGCAACGCATACCGCTGGTGTACTTTCAGGGTGGCACCTGGCGAGGAGGCCTGCAACCGGATTCGGTAGTTAGCCCGGATGTCCAACGATTCCGACTGGCAGCCCATGGCCAGCGTGATCAGCGCGAGGTAGATGAGATGTTTCATTTGTATTCGGAGTCTGTGTCTAGAATGAACTTGATACCTACACCCAAATTAAAGCGGGTAGGAATAATATTGGAGCGAAACAGATAGTACTCCTGCGCGTGCAGAACCAGTATTGTGCGACCCGATAAGATGTACTCGCCTTCAATGGCCAACGTAGGCCCCACAATCCATTCCGATCGGTTCATCAAGCTAGCGCCCTGCACTTCGCCCCGATCCTGATTGATCGATTCATAACCACCTGCAACACCGCCACCGACGTTAAGCACCCAGGAGCGGTTGATCAGTCCCATTACCTTTGTGAAGTAGGTTGCCTCTCCCAGCCACTGGGATACCGGTACAAACGCCTTATCATAGGCGTAGAATTTCTGATTGAGGTGCACCGTACCTTTCCAGTACGAATTCAGCGATTTGTACTTGCTGTAGGACAGACCACCGAAGACGCCAAAATTGTCCTGACCGGGCAGCTTGAAGCCATCGACCAGGCCTGCGGACAGTTCAATCGTTGTTTGGCCTGCCTGGTGAATTTGTGCACTAGCAACCGTGGCCAGGCACAGCAGGCTCAAGAGCCAAAGTGTAGTGAATAGGTTTTTCATAAAGGGCGAGCAGTAGCTAATTCTTCAGGACCAATTGAAATCGCCAACTGACGACCTCCACTCTCTTCGCCTATTTGCACAATCAGGCGACGGTCCTTCTCCAGCGTCAGCCGCTCGATGGCAATCACCTTGATCAGTTCATCATGCCGGGGGATCACCATCTCACTGGCATCAAATACTTTAATGGGGTCTACCGGTACATCCTGCGTAGCGGAGCTCTCACCAGCTTTCTTCATTTGCATGACGTACGTGCGCAGGTAATCTATGCCATAGTCAAGTTTGGAGTCATTCTCCATGCCCAGTACCACGTACATGACATCATCTTTGTAGAGGATATTCTTCAGGTACAGATTCATGCCCTGGGCTTTGAAACCAATGTGACGGATCTTCCGTCGACTGTGCATGGCCAGCTCACCCTGACGGTTGAGGTTATCGGCTAACCGGGCCTGCGAACCGGCGCTAACCTTGGCTGATTTAGACACATCGCCATCAAGCAGCACTTTGGTCAGATCGTAGGTCACCGCATCGGGTTGGTCCTTGTAGCTGATCAGGAAGCTGAACAGCCGACCGTCGGCCGTCACGACGGTCAGATTGGTTTCCATGAATGGATTCTGATTAATCGCCTTCAGACGAAATACGTTACCGGCCTTCTCTACGGCTTCACCGGCAATCTCCTTACTACCCAGATCGGCATACCGAATCTCATAGGGAAAAATGATGTGCGTGGTCTTATTAGCACTTACCTGAATGGCGTAAGAGGGCCGAATCGTTGAATTACTCATGGGCAGCACAAAGGCCAGTTGTGCCATAGCCGACGTGACGACGCCTGGAGCCGTGGCCAGTGCCAGGCAGAGAGATAGGATAAATCGCTTTTTCAAGGGGATGTTATTGAGCTTTTAAAAAAAGATTATAGCCAGCCCGAAGCCGGATTGTCGTTTGACGAACTGAAGAAGAGGCACTCATACGAGCGGAGTTCAGAACGGTACTTCCCAGCGTACCAATGCCGGGAACCTGAACACCCTGAATAGCCGAGGAGCGCAACTGGCCACCTGCCTGGCTACTGTTACTCAGCCCGGGCATGTTGACACCCATGGAACCATCTGTATCATAAACATCGAGGTCTAAAGGGATGAGCTGACCACCCAGTTGCAGACTGCGAACGGTCAGCCGTAAACGATCATCCGACAGTTGACAGATCGCGTGCAGAATCGTGTTAGCCGGAATCGTAACCCCATCGGCCGTGATCTCCTTTAGTAGCCGCAGCTTCACCTGCTGACCATCCTTGATGGCCTGATCTTCGTGCACCACAACGGGGATCATCCAAGCAATGACTTTCTTCTGACCATAGTTACCTCCGCTTAGGACCGCGCGGGTTGGTTGGGTGCGGGAACCTCCAGTAGGCGCCGTCAGGAATGGGCTTTCTACTTCCGTCGCATCAGACAAACGGCTAGCCGTTAAATTATCACTAACCCGAACGGAAGCAAATCTATCGGCAAGCGTTGAGCCGTCAGATCCATTCACCGCATACGATGTCAGCGGAGCCGAATGGGGAGCAGATGCCGGCACAGTACGGATGCTTTCATACTGCTGAAGCTGTTGATCCAGCTGCTGATCAGTGGCCGATGCGGTGTAGTAGGGACGGCTGCCAGGCGCATTATAATAATAGGGCTTACCTCCCTTTGTCCGGGCTGGTTTAGTAGCCGCAATAGCCGCAGCATTAGAACTTTTGTAGGGCCGGATTCCTGACGATACCGGAGCACTCGCCAGGCTGGAGGCATGTGTAGTAGTTTCTACCCCAGTCGGATTATTCACCGGGATCGCTTTCAACCCCCGAGAAATAGAGTCCTGACGGGTATTGGTAAAATTAGATAACGTTTGTCCGATTGGCGCTTTACCGTAACCAGGTCCGTCGACGTCACGACTATTGATCGTTCCATTCTTGGCGTTTGGAACCTGGGCATTGAAACCGCTGGAACCTGCCTTGCCGGCAGCGGCTTCCTCCGCTAAGTATCTCTCCCCTTTTCCACCCCCAAAGAGCCAAAATAGAGCGGCTATGAATGGGAGAATAATAACGGGATACACCAGCATAGCTTTTCGATTTCGATAAAAAGCATCTTCACTATGGGTTGCTGAAATGGCTGTGTTCATTGGGGTTAATCGGTTTGGGTCGAGTACACTTTTTTCAGACTATCCAATTGGTTCTTATCCTGATGGTAGCGGTATAAATCTCCTTTAGCCCCATCAAAAAGTTTTTCCATTGGCTTGATGAGCTGCTCAGGTGTTGCCACTGGCAAGGGCTCTTTTAACCTCTCGATGCTGGTGATCAGCTTATAGATACCCCCTCCGATCAGGTGCAGTAAGCAGACTAAAACGAGTTGCATCCGGGCGCGATCGGAGAGGCTCACCAACCAATCACCTGCACCAGCAATCAGACTGACGAGCTTTCTCATTGGCGCAGTCGTTCTTCGATGTCAGTATTATCCAGGACAGCGAATTTCTCAATCAGAAAGCCATGCGGATTAATATCTGATCGGCTAACGTCGCGCAGGTACCCACTGGTGACCAGCTTGCGAACCGTGATGTTAGTCAGGCGGATGATCTGCTGACGGGAATAGGTTCGAAAATGGTAAGGGTACTGATTCATATCCAGCTGAATGCTGTCGACCTGGATTTCCTGCGACGCAGATGCCTGAATCAACTGGCTGTAATACCCTTGCTCTTTGGTGTCCAGATAGAGCCGGGAAACACTCTCATCGGCGTAGGAAAGCGCTTCTTTGATGTGTTCTTCAATTGCTTTCGAATCCGGGTCGAGCGTAAAAAACAGTTCATGAAACCGGCGAATATGATCCTTACCCTCTACCGGACGATTTTCCCTTACATCGTTGCGCAGGGCGGCTATAAGCGACTTTCCCTGCTCAACCACATAGATTCGGCTCTCTGAATCTGTTTTCACCTTATAGGCAAAGCCCAGAGCGGATAGTGTGATGATGCAAAACACGCCCACACAGACGAAGGCCAGTATCCGGATGTTGCGGTAAGAGGTCTCCAGGTTGCGGAGCGATTTGAAAAACGTTTGATCTTGTGCTGCCATGATTAATCAGAATTTTTAGAAATGTTCCTCATGTTATTGAATTCCTGCTTTGCGGCTTGCCCGTAGAAGGAGCCGTAGTTAGCAGCCGTCTGCCCAACGGCCACCGCTGCACCAACGCCCATCATGGCCGCTCCACCAACGACGCCGGCGACGGCTCCCCCTGCCCTACCCATTCCATTCACAGAATCTCTGGCCATTGGACTGGTAGCGGTGCTCATGGCTCCCATCACCGTAGCAGTCGACATATTCGTCATCCGCTGGAGGGCACCTGCCACACCGGATGAGGAAATGATATAGCCTGCAATCGTGGGGATCGTGAAGTAACAGAGCGTAGCAATGATCATAAAGACCATGTAGATCAGCTCCCCACTCTGGGCCTCATCGGGGACATTGTTGGTCAGTTCCTGATACTGGAGCGTGATAACTTTGCCTTGCAGATACGAGATTATAGTACCCAGAATATTGGCCATTGGAAACCATAGCGAAATCTGCACATACCGGGCAATCCACATCAGATGTGAATCCTGAAAGCCTGAGAAAATAGCGATCGCAAAGGCCAGTGGACCAATCACCGTCAGCACAATCAGGAAGAACGCCCGGGTTGTCAGGATCACCAGCCGGGCCGCCAGGAAGAAGGCGTAAAACAGATTTTTTAGAAACGTGTTGAATCCTTCCGACATGTACAGTCGCTGCTTTTCAATCAGGAGTGCGAGGTAATTCCCGATGGACCAGTTGCTCAGCTCATCCTTACTTTCCTTATCCAGCTTGGCCATTTTCTCCTGAATTTTCTGTTGCCGCAGTTGCTCCAGCTGCTGAATCCGGGTAACCTGAATATCAACCATATTTTGGGTGACGTCCACAACCGGTTTCATCATGGCATCCAGGAAGTCAGTTACCATGGTAAAATTAAGGACCAGGAAACCGATAGCGAAGGGCCGCAGCAGGGGAAATACATCGATGGATTCAGCCCGGGCGAAATGACCCAATACCCGCATACCAATGAAGAGACCCGCGCCGATGGCGGCAATGGCGGAGGCTACAGCCCCCAAATTGCCCATGCCCAGGAGCACTTCCGTGAACGCAGTTTTAACCGCAGATTCCATCGACTCAAACGCCCGGTAGAAATCGTAGTCAACGTAGGTGCCTGCACCAGGTTGTTGTAGTAAAATCATGTCGATACAAAGGGGTTGAAATGAACACGGCCAGTGGACGTGTCGATTGATTACACTAATTCAGGCTTTCGCCGGGCATCGGCAAAGTCGACAATGGCCACTTGGATATCACCCCCGTTCTGAGCCGTGCGACGCTGCACTTCGACCTTTTCTTTTTCTTCGGTCGTGTAGGCCGCGTATTCCTCCAGACTCACTTCGGTAGCATACACTTTAGCGCGCGCTCCCAGGGCAATGAACACCTCTTTGTACTTCCGACGGGGATCATTATCCTTATTGACCGAAAGAATCAATTGCTTCTGTTTTTCGGACAGACCCAGCAGCTGACGAACCTCTTCAAACCGGTGTTGATACTTGCTCTGATCGAGCAGGATTTTGCAATCGGAGTTGTTGATAATGGCATCCTTAACGATGGTGTTGCCGACGATATCATCAATCTCCTGAGTCACCACCAGCGCTTCTCCGAAGTGCTTCCGGACGGTTTTGAACAGGTACTTAATGTAATCGGCCATCGATTCCTTGGCGATGGCTTTCCAGGCCTCTTCGATGACCATCATTTTGCGAATCCCCTTCAGCCGACGCATTTTACTGACGAAGGTTTCCATAATGATCAACGTCACAATGGGGAATAGGATCGGATGATCCTTAATGTTATCTAGCTCGAAGACCACAAACCGCTTGTTAAGCAGGTCCACGTTCATATTGGAGTTGAGCAGGTAGTCATATTTGCCGCCTTTGTAGAAAGGCTGCATCGTGATGATAAACTGCTCGATGTCGAAATACTTGGCTTCGTACTTCTTTTCTTTCAGATAAGCCCGTAATCCATCTTCAGCATTGCAGTACTCGTAGAAGCCGTTGAAACTCACCTCCGTTGCCTTCCCCTTTTTCACCAATTTAATGAACTCCTCCACGGCATCCCCCAGGGCTACCTCTTCCGTTCTGGAGAAGCTTTCGGTTTCCTTTTTCCAGAGCGTCAGTAACAGGGTATTGATGGAGGTGATCTTATCAATCGAGTAAAAGCCATCC
>CAXTJJ010000123.1:0-12901 GCA_964244155.1 uncultured Spirosoma sp. | reverse complement strand
CGAGATTGTGCTACGGGGTCGTACATCCAATCGGCCGTTCGAAATTCGCGCCGATCAATATGATGAAAACCGACACTTTTTCCTATCGCAGTTCTTCCGGGCCAATTACGAAGCGTCGCTGAAAACGTTGCCACAAGTAACCTCCGGGGTGAACGTTACCCGTGTGGAGGTGTATGTAACAAACCGTACCAACACCACCGAGTCGTTGCGGAATATTGCCGGTTTTCAGGATCTAGGTGAAGGAAATCCGTACAGTCAGACCAATCCGAATCTGCCGCCCTTCTCGCGAAACAACCGTACCCCAACAGATAACGCGGCTAATGGTCTGTTCGGCAGACTAACCGGAAGTGCTGCCAACAGTGGATTTCGGCAGGTAGATCAGACGAATGATATTTTGACCGGCGGCAGTTATCAACTGACCAAGGGAACCGATTATGACTTGTTGCGTGGGGCCAAACGCCTGACCGACCGCGAATACAAACTTCAGCCCGAACTGGGCTATATCTCGCTGGTAACGGCCCTTCGGAATGATGAAATTCTGGCGGTCGCCTACGAATATACTTACCAGGGACGGCGGTATAAAGTAGGGGAGCTGACCGAAGATTATCAATCGCGCCAACCCAATGAGGTGCTGGTGCTGAAACTTCTTAAGTCAGCCACACTGCGCAATAACCTTCAGTTGCCCATGTGGAACCTGATGATGAAAAATATTTATTCCCTGCCGACCTCGCAAATCACTCGTCAGGGCTTTCAGCTGCGTGTCATTTACAAAGATGATTTAACGGGCATCGATAACCCAAACTTACAGGAGGGCCCAATACAAAATATTCCGCTTGTGCAGGTATTTGGAATGGATAGGCTCAATCAACAGTTAGACGCCCAACCCGATGGTAATTTTGATTTCGTGGAGAACCTGACCATCGACAGTCGATATGGGAAAATTATTTTTCCAACGCTGGAACCGTTCGGCTCGTATCTGGCCACGAAACTTGGTAACGATGCATCGTTGAGGTCCAAGTATGTCTTTGACCAATTGTATCGAACGACCCAAACCGATGCGCAGCAAATAGCTGATAAAAACAAGTTCTTCCTGAAAGGAGCGTACCAGTCGGGCAACGGGGCCGAGGTGCAATTGCCCTTGGGGGTTAGCGATCAGTCGATTACAGTAACGGCTGGCGGTGTGCCGCTGGTGACCGGGCAGGATTATGTGTTTGAGTCCCAGACCGGTCGGCTGCGTATCATTAACGAGAGCGTGACCAACTCCGGTCGCGAGATTCGAATCAGCTACGAGCAGCCTGATCTGTTCCAGAATCAGATCCGAACTCTTATTGGCACCCGCCTGGACTACGCCGTTAATCGGGATATAAGTATTGGTCTGACGGCTATGCATATGAAAGAAACACCGGCCGGTTTTCTGACACGCGTAGCCCTTGGTAACGAGCCGGTCAACAACACGATTCTGGGGCTTAATACTACCATTAATAAAGATGCGCCCGGTTTAACCCGCTTGCTCGATGCTTTGCCGGGTGTGCAGACCAAAGCGCCGTCGACCGTACAGATCAACGCCGAAGTTGCTCAGCTCTTTCCGGGTACAAACCAAAAGGCCCGGAATGAAAGCTACCTGGACGATTTTGAAGCCGCCCGCACCATCTATGATCTTACCCGCCAGCCAACACGCTGGCGGTTGGGGGCTACTCCCCAACGCCAGCAGGCACCTGTATTTCAGCAGGGTTCATTTGCCGATCCGTTGCCCTTTGCCTATAACCGCGCCCGAATTTCGGTGTATACCGTCGACCCCAGTATTTTTGGCTCGACCGGTTCACTGGGGGTAGCCTCAAATATTGATCTGGACGATGTAAATGCCCACGTCTACGAACGTCCATTTTTGCCGCAGGATCTGTTTCCGGGACGCTCGGCCAGGGTAGTGCAGTTGCCCGAAAGCATTCTGGACGTATCGTATTTCCCGGCAGAACGGGGCATGTATAACTACAATACCAACCTGGATGCCAATGGTAACCTACCCAATCCGAGACAAAATTTCGGGGCTGTAACGCGGGCTATTTCTTCGGATATTGATTTCGACAACGCCAATATCGAAAACGTGACCTTCTGGCTCATGGACCCTTTCGTAACGGGATCGGCCGGGGTGGTGCGGGGTAGTAATGACGATACTAAAAACAGGAATAATATATCGGGCGGTAAACTTGTCTTCAACCTCGGCGATATTTCGGAAGATGTCATTAAAGATGGCCGGTATGAGTTCGAGAATGGTTTCCCGGCCAGCGCCGACACGGCTAGTACCCGGATTGGGGGTGTTCAGACAACCGCCTGGGGAAAAGCCCCAACGCAGCAGTTTGTGACAAATGCTTTCCAGAGTGGCGTTCGTGACCGGCAGGATATTGGTCTGGATGGCCTGAGCAGTCAGGCAACTGTTCCGGATGGCGTTACCTCAGAACAGGAATTTTTTAAAAATTACCTGAGTGCGATTCAGACGAGAATCAGTGCGCAGGCCTTTGAGGAAATACAGCGTGACCCCTCTGGTGATGATTTTAAGTTCTATCTGGGCGACGAAGCCGATCAGCAGAAGTACATTGTGGCGCGGTACAAACGGTTTATGGGTATGGAAAACAACTCGCCCGAAAACACCAGCACCAACCAGTATTTAACGCCCGCATCCTCTACGCTACCCGATATTGAAGACCTCAATATTGACAATACCATTAACGACAATGAAGCTTACTACGAATATGAGGTAGACCTCCGGCCCGGTAAACTCGAAGTTGGCCAAAAGTACATTGTCGATAAGGTAACCGTCCCATCCAAAAATGCACCGAATGGTGTTGTTACGTGGTATCAGTTTCGAATTCCGATTCGGGAGCCATCGGGCAAAGTGGGCAGTATCAATGGCTTTAAATCCATGCGCTTTATGCGTATGTACCTGACCGATTTCGCCGAACCTGTTGTACTTCGTTTTGCCGAATTGCAAATGGAAGCCAATCAGTACCGCAAATATACCGGCGACCTGACCCAGCGCGGTTTGCAGGAAGTGCCCGAACCCTACGACGCCAACTTTACGGTGTCGACCGTTAACGTTGAGGAAAACAGCAGCACCCAAACGAGTGCGGTTGGCGGGGATAAATACACGTATTCCGTGCCGCCGGGATACGTTCGCGACCGCGATTATACCCAACCGAACGTAGTTGAACTGAATGAGCAGTCGATGCGTCTGAGCGTAACGAACCTGCGCGATGGCGACTCGCGCGGGGCCTTCCGTAACACAAATTTCAATTTGCTGTTTCGGGAGCGGATCAAAATGTTCGTGCACATGCACAACCCGGATCGGGAGAGCCTGCCCGGTGTGTCGGCCTTTGTGCGGCTCGGTACCGATTATACCGATAACTACTACGAAATTGAGATTCCTAATCTCATTGGTACCCCGCCGGGAAACCAAAGTGCTGAAACAGTCTGGCCCTCAACCAATGAACTGGATCTGGCCCTGGAAGAACTTATTAACCTGAAAGCGAATCGGAACCGGCAGTTCACCCGTCGAACGTCGTTGCCGTATACAGAGCAGTCGACAACAGGACGCTATTTGCTCACGGTGGTGGGAAACCCCGATCTAAGTTCGGTGCAGTCGGTCATGATTGGTGTTCGTAACCCTAAAATCGCGGGCGATGGCGAACGGCCCAGAACGTTCACCATCTGGGTCGATGAGTTTCGAGCGTTTGGGTACGACCAGCACGCGGGTATGGCCGCTATCGGCTCGGTGAACATGAAGCTGGCCGACATTGGTACCCTGACCGCTTCGGGTCGGATCACGACCTTTGGCTTTGGTGGCGTACAGACGCGCATTGGCGAACGGGCACTCGAAACAACTACCGAAATGGGCTTTTCGTCGGCCCTGTCGATTGATAAATTCCTGCCTGCCAGTTGGGGCCTTCGCATACCACTTTACGTCAACTACGACCATCGGAATGTCGATCCACATTTTGACCCGCTCGACCCCGATACACCCCTGGAGACTTCCCTTTCGACAAAATCGGAGGCAGACCGGGCGAGTTATCGCCAATTGGTGCAAGACAACACAACACGACGGGGGTACAATTTCTCGAATGTCAGAAAGGTAAGGACTAACCCAAATGCGAAAACGCACTTCTGGGATTTTGAAAATTTCGCCTTTACCTATGCGTTCAATGATGCCAAGCGAACGAACATTCTTACTCAGGAATACCTTCAGCAGCAGCATAAGGGCGGCATTTCGTATACCTATAGCAACCAGTCGAAACCTTTTGAACCCTTCCGCAACGTGGCCTCTTTCGAGGCTCCCTACTTGCGATGGCTCAAGGATTTTAACATAACGCTGCTGCCTACGCTGGTATCGATTCGGTCGGATATGGATCGGAGCTTTATAAAAACGCAACTTCGCTCCTCTGATCTGACAACTAACGGAATTGTCCCGCAGTTTGAGAAGTACTTTCTGTTTAACCGATATTACGACCTCACCTGGAATCTGACGCGTAGTTTGGTCCTGACCTACCACGCACAGGCGAATGCTATTATTGATGAACCTGCCGGTGATATCAACACTCAGGCTAAACGGGACTCAATCATCAACAGTATCAAGCACCTGGGCCGGATGAAAAACTTTGTACAGGATATCCGGGCTACATACCGGTTGCCTTTAGACAAAATTCCGTTGCTCGACTGGATTGCCGCCGATGCCATCTATGGCGTAGGCTATCAGTTTCAGGCTAACTCCTACGGCGTTGTCGATTCGCTGGGGGTGCCGTTTGGTAACGTCCTGCGTAATAACCGCGAACAGGGGATTACAGGGCGCGTCGATTTGATTCGGCTGTATAACAAAATCCGGTATCTACGTTTTGCCAACACACCGTCGCCCGTTCGGAAAAACTTTGCCCGAAACCCCGGCGATTTTGAAGATATCGTACGGAGCGAAAGCACGATACTTAAGAATTTCACGCGGGCCTTATTGACTGTACGCGGCATTAATTTTTCGTATACCCGGCAAGAGTCTACGATTCTGCCCGGTTTCCTGCCAACGCCCAAACTATTTGGGTTAAGTGCTGATAACGCGCCGGGGCTGGGGTTTGTGCTGGGCAATCAGGACCATAACATTATTTATAAGGCTGCGGATAAGGGCTGGCTTTCGCCCAGCACGGTACTGAATACGGCTTTCCAGCAAAACATTACCCGGAAATTTACGGCAAGTACCACGTTGGAGCCATTTAAAGATTTTCGGATGCAGATAAACTGGCGTCTCGACCGTACCGATGCCTATCAGGAATATTACCGGCCCGCTACGCAGGGGGGACCTTTCGAGACGCAAACACCCGTGCGTAGTGGTCAATTCAGTATGTCTTTCTGGTCGTTCCGGACAGCCTTTGAGGGGTTAAGGAAGGATAACTCTTCACCCATTTTCGATCGGTTTGAAGCGTATCGGGATTATTTTATTACACGATTGACGCAAGCCAGTCCGGAAGGAAAAGGACAGTATACTAAAACCTCACAGGATGTCCTGATTCCAGCCTTTTTTGCTGCCTACAGTGGGCAACCTAAAGAGAAAGCGCAACTATCCCCTTTTTATAGTTTCCCACTACCAAACTGGACCGTTGCCTATAATGGTTTGTCGGGTTTAGGGTTTATCAAGAAGAATTTTAGCGCGTTTACCATTAACCACAGCTATTCGTCAACATATAGCGTGGGTAATTTCACGTCAAATCTGGACTATGGTGCTGCCTACGTGAATCTGGCTGTGCAGAACTTTGCGCCGGGTACAGTTCGTGACCCGACAGGGCAACTCCTGCCGTTATTTACCAACCAGCTAAACCAGTATGTCCCAATTGTGGCAATGAGTACCATCACGATGTCGGAGAAGTTTCAGCCGATGCTCGGGGTACAGCTTCAGACCAAGAGTCGCATCAACGGTCGGTTGGAATATAGCCAAAGCCGGGATGTTGCGCTGAGTTTATCCAACTCGCAGGTAGCGGAGTTCAGCACAAAGGATCTGATGATTTCGTTGGGCTTTACGCGGCAAAACGTGCGTATACCGTTTCGCATCAACGGGGCCTACAAGCGCTTGAAAAACGACCTGAACTTTACGTGCAACCTAACCCTGCGCGATGCCCGCGATGTGCAACGGAAGCTCGATGCCGAATTTGTTATTCTGAGCCGGTCTGTGTTGAATTTTCAGTTGAATCCGCAGCTTAGCTACATCGTTAACCGTCGGCTCAACCTGAACGTATACTTTACCCGCTCGTTTAATGATCCATTCGTATCCACAGTTTTTCCCCAGGCCACTACCTCGGGCGGTGTGCGGGTGAAGTTCAATCTGGCTGAGTAGGAAATTGCTAACAATATCCTTCCATTGCCGGTTGAATCACTAAACACTTACCAAACAACTATGAATTACAAATCGCTTGGCAATACTGGTGTACTGGTCTCCGAAATTTGCCTGGGCACCATGACTTTCGGTGGTAACGGCTACTGGAAAGCAATGGGCGAACTCCAGCAAGATGCCGTTAATGATATCGTTAAAACGGCTGTCGATAATGGCATCAATTTTATTGATACCGCCAATGTCTACTCGTTTGGCGAATCCGAACGCTTACTTGGCCAGGCATTAAAATCGTTGGGCCTCTCGCGTGACGAACTCGTGATTGCCACCAAAGTACGGGGGCGTATGAGCGAAGGAAAAAATCAGGTTGGCTTAGGCCGTCTGCAAATCATGCAGCAACTGGAAGGGAGCCTTAAACGGCTGCAAGTCGACCATGTGGATCTGTATCAAATTCACGGATTCGACCCCATAACACCTTTGGAGGAAACCATGCGTGGACTGGAAGACGTGGTTCGGAGCGGCAAAGTGCGGTACATTGGTTGTTCCAATCTGGCTGCCTGGCAAGTTATGAAAGCTAATGGTATCGCCGATAAATATGGCTGGACGAAGTTTATATCCACCCAGAACTATTATTCCATTGCCGGGCGTGATCTCGAAAATGAACTGGTACCTATGGTGCAGGATCAGCAGATGGCCATACTACCCTGGAGCCCACTGGCAGGTGGTTTTCTATCGGGCAAATACACCCGCGATAACAAACCCGAAGGCGATTCACGCCGACTTGCATTCGACTTCCCTCCGGTTAATCAGGAACATGCTTACGATATTATTGACACAATGCAAGCCATTGCCGAAGCGCACCGTGGCGACGGACCGGATGTATCAGTAGCCCAGATCGCGTTAGCCTGGGTGTTGGCAAAACCCGCCGTTACGAGCGTGATTATTGGCGCGAAAAATACAGATCAGCTTTTAGATAATATCAAAGCCGTTGACATAAGCCTGACAAGGGAACAACTTGATCAGCTCGATCAGGTCAGCGTTATGCCGAAGCCCTATCCACAATGGATGATTCAGCGGCAGAGTGGCGACCGGCTAGGCACCGTTAACTTCTCGCCCAACCAGTCGACGGTAGCGGCAAAATAGCCTGACGGCAGGTAATGTAGCCCGGATATGAACGTCTGCGTTACATTACTTGCAAATCCGGCCCCAGCTACCGTATTTTGTGGCCATAAATCAATTCCCCTACAATGAATTTTCCAGCAGAACTAAGCTATACGGAGGATCACGAATGGATTCGGATCGAAGCTGACGGTACCGCCGTGGTTGGTATTACTGAATTTGCGCAACACGAATTGGGCGATATTATCTTCATCGACGTAGCAACCGTTGGTCAGTCGCTGGCCAAGGGCGACGTTTTTGGTGCCGTTGAGGCCGTAAAAACCGTATCAGATTTGTTTTTGCCGATGGAAGGTGAAATTCTGGAACTGAATCCCGCTATTGAAAAATCACCTGAGTTGTTAAACAGCGACCCCTATGGTGAAGGCTGGATTATTCGTCTGAGACCCGCTGATGAATCGCAGCAGGATGGCTTACTGACCGCCGATACGTACCGGGAGTTAGTAGGTGCCTGATTCCACGTACTTTACATCAGAAGGCTCCGTAAGGGGCCTTTTTTTTAAACTATCATTTTACTTCGGCCCCTTCCCTTGAGAAAAGAGTAGGGGACTTACTCATGCAACTCCTGATTCGTTCTGCCCACATTGTTGATGCCGCTTCATCGTTCGATGGGCAGGTGCGTGATATTCTGGTCGAAAATGGCCTGATTCGCCAGATTGGTGAAAACATCTCTGTCGGCGCTGATGTCCGGATGATAAAAGCCGATAACCTGCATGTTTCCTCCGGCTGGATCGACATGCGCGTGTCAACACAAGACCCTGGTTATGAGCATAAGGAAGATTTGACGACGGTTTGCCGGGCTGCAACCGCTGGTGGATTTACCGACATTGCCGTGTTGCCCAATACCCAACCTGTTGTCGATGCCAAAGGGACACTAGGTTACGTTAGGCGTATGGCCGAAGGACAGCCCGTGAGTGTCCATGTTATTGCGGCTGTGACTAAAAAAGCGGCTGGTGAAGATTTTACGGAGATGCTCGATTTGCATCACGGTGGTGCTGTTGCCTTTTCGGATGGAAGTCACCCGCTTCAAAATCCCGATTTATTGCTTAAAACGTTACAGTACCTGCAACCTATCAACGGCTTGCTGATGAATCGTCCTGAAGAAATGCTGCTAACCCAATTCGGGCAGATGCATGAGGGCATCCAAAGCACCTTACTTGGCCTGAAAGGAATTCCCGCTCTGGCTGAAGAGTTGATGGTTGAGCGCGACCTGCGATTACTGGATTACGTGACACGGAGCGAACCCCATGAATCATTGGATAACTCATCAATACAGGGGACGGCCCCGGCTTTACACTTCTCCACCATCTCCACGGCTCGTTCGGTTGAGTTAATCCGGCAGGCAAAGGCGCAGGGCATGCCGATAAGCTGCGATGTCGCGGCTCACCAGCTTGTTTTCGACGATTCAGCACTGGCTGGTTTCGACACCAACCTGAAAGTAAATCCACCCTTCCGCTCAACAGATGATGTAGCTGCTTTATGGGCGGGTCTGGCCGACGGGACAATCGACGCTATTGTATCGGACCATACGCCACAGGATGCCGAAAGTAAAAACCTGGAATTCGACCAGGCTGAATTTGGTATCATAGGCCTTGAAACGGTCTTTAGCAGTATGGTAACGTTCAACCAAAATCTTTCCCTGACGCAACTCATTGACAAGCTTACCGTTCGTCCCCGGCGGATTCTGCGTTTGCCAGCCTTGACCATTGCCGAGGGGCAGCACGCCAGCCTGACGTTATTTGACCCAACCAGCACCTGGACGTATGAGCGGACATTCTCCAAATCAAAGAATTCACCCCTCCTGGGGCAAACGCTTACGGGTCAAGTTGTTGGCACGGTACACCACGGCCAATTCAATCCCAAACTATGAAAAGTATCCTCAATTATTTTAGCCATCCTTTGTTGAAAATTCCGCTTCTTGCCGGACTAACGACAGGTGTTCTATGCTTTCTGTACTTTCTTGGTTTATACGCTATTGGCGTACCGGCACTGGGGAATATCCGCGTACTTGACTATGGTATTCATATTATCGTCATGATCGGTACGGTCTGGTACTACCGAAAATATATCGGCCATGGGCATCTGCATTTGTGGGAGGGGTTGACGATTGGGTATGTGCTCAATACCATAGCGGCCTTAGTGACAGGATGGCTTATCTACCTGTTTGTCTCATATGTTGACCCTAACGTTTTTGCGGAATACATCACAAACTCCAAAAAACTTCTGTTGGAGGGGAAGAAGCAAATTACGGATCAGTTCGGTCCCGAAACCTTTGCCCAGCAGTGGTCTAAAGTTGTAAACATGCAACCTGGTGTGTTACTGCCCGACGAGCTGACAAAAAAAACGGCATTGGCTGTGCTTCCGGTACTCATTATTTCGCTTATTTTCCGAAAACAGGACTATAGTATCATGCAAGATCCAAACAAACTATGAATGAACAACCTTCTACCGCTCGCACTGCTCTAAAATGGGGTGCTATTCTTGGCCTGGTGCTGATGGTTATTACGTTGGTTATGTATTTGACCGACCAGACATCAAATCCATTGTTTACCGGGCTGACGCTTGGTGCTGTGGTTGCTTTTCTGATTCTGGCAATGCGTGACTATCGGTCGTTAAATAGTGGCTATATGAGCTATGGCGAAGGCTTAGGCTTGGGTGCCCTTCTCTCTGCCATTGCCGGACTCCTGTCGTCAGCATTTATCACGTTCTATAATGTAATCATTGACCCTGCCGCCCAGCAACGGGTTATGGATAAAGCGCGCGAAAAATTAGAAGAACAGGGGACATTGTCCGATGAGCAAATTGATCAGGCGATGGAAATGTCGGAGAAATTTCAGTCGCCGGGCTTTACATTCATTGCCGGAATATTTGGTACTCTGATCATGGGCTTTCTGCTCTCATTAATTGTTGCCGCCTTCATACGCCGAAACAAAGCTAATCCGTTTGAGTAGTTACGGTTTTAGGTTTACAGTTTTCTGGTTTGCGGACGTTACTTCCCTGATGTGGCCTCTTAATACCATAAACCAAATAGCGTAAACCTAACACTCGTAAGCCAAAACCTGTAAACCGAATACCTTCCGTGCTGGCCGTTTTTCGCAAAGAAATCAACCAATTTTTCTCGTCGCCCATTGCTTACATTATTATGGGCGTGTTTCTAACGACGATAGGGCTATTGCTCTGGGTCTTTCCTGATACGAGTCTGCTGGAAAATGGGTATGCTGATATGGGCACATTCTTCAACCTTACGCCTTATGTAATGTTGTTTCTGGTGCCTGCCGTTACGATGCGCTCCATTGCCGACGAAGTGCGGTTGGGAACGCTGGAGTGGTTGCTGACAAAACCCGTTAGTCGATGGGGGGTTGTTGGCGGGAAATTTATGGCGAGTTGGTTGCTGGTTATACTAACGCTCTTGCCAACCCTGCTTTATTATGTTACTCTTTACCAACTTGGTTCGCCCGTTGGCAATATCGACTCAGCGGGCGTATTTGGTTCGTATATTGGGTTGTTATTATTAGGGGGCGTCTTTGTCGCAATTGGTTTGTTGGCATCATCACTCAATGATAACCAGGTGGTTGCCTTTGTGCTGGGCGTATTTATATGTTTTTTGCTTTATATTGGTCTCAGCTCATTGGCGGGACTATCCATAGCGGGTAACTTGTCTTATTATCTAACGCTGTTTGCGCTGGATGAACAGTATCGGGCACTTGGCCGCGGTATAATCGACTCGCGGAACGTGATTTATCTACTCAGTCTTATTGTTCTTTTTCTTTTCCTTACAGCCAACAGGCTGAAAGCAACCCAATGAAAATTACTCCGACCTTATTACGCTGGCTGGCTATTGCCTGGATGGTCATTATGTTGATTGGCTGTCTAACACCCCATTCTGATTTGCCGGATGATTTGCTGACTCTTAACGACAAAGGTCAGCACGTTTCCATATTTGCCCTGTTTGCTTTGCTTTGGCGGCTCGCAGGCTATAAATCGGGCACAGTAATCGTTATGGGCATACTTTTTGGGGCACTTATTGAGGTCCTTCAATACTTTCTACCCATTAACCGCAGCGCCGATTGGATCGACCTCGCTGCCGACGCCATCGGTGTATGCTTAGGCATATTATTGGCTTTGGTCCCCGGAATTCGCAATCTAGTCGGCAAGTCAATAAGTTAGCGATTTAGTAAGTCGGTAAGTTGGTAAGTTGGTAAGTTGGTAAGTCGGTAAGTCGGTAAGTCGGTAAGTGGCTGACGCGTGTGTGGCTATCGCGTCAGCCACTTACCGACTTACCAACTTACCAACTTACTGACTTACTGACTTACCAACTTACCAACTACTTTTACCGCAACGCGGTTGGTCGCTGAACGTTGTTGCAGCGTACACTAATGATCTTATAAGCAGCGGAGTAGCCAAGCTCACCAGCCCGGCTTAAGTCAATGCAAGCGGCCGATTCATCGCCTGAGTCGTAACGAATAACTCCACGCAGGTAGTAGGCTTCCGCATGGCGCGGATTCAACTTGATTGTGCTATTGCAATCAATCAGCGACCCTTTCTGATCGCCGAGTGATGAGCGAACGATGCCCCGAATAAAATAGGCTTCAGGGTTGGTTGGATTTAATTCGACAGCACGATTGAGATCCTGCAAGGCTACCCGATTGTCACCGGTTGAGTTCTTGAGAACTCCCCGAACCAGATAGGCATCCGAGCGATCGTCCGATAGTTCACTTGATTTATACCGGTCCTGAACGATTGAGCCGAGTAATTGTAAGGTGCTGGATGTAATAAAGTCACTATAATAGGCTTTCGTCGATGTGGGTATGCCTCCAATCTCAATAGCTTTGTCAAGGTCAGCAACCGCCTGTTTGGCATTGCCCAATCGGCTTCTGCAAAACCCCCGGCTAAACAATGCTTTGGTATGCGTTGGGTTAATTGATATAGTTTTGTCGAAGTCAGCCAGCGCATTTTCAAACTCACCCAGGCGGGATTTTACCAGACCACGACGATAGTAGAGTTCGGCATCGTCTTTGGTCAGTTCAATAGCCCGGTTAAAATCGACAATTGCTGCTTTGTAATCTTCCAATTTAAATCGGGCATAACCACGACCTGCAATTGCCTGCGTTTTATTCGGTGCTTTTTCAAGGCATAGCGCATAATCGGCTAAGGCTCCTTTGTAATCAGTTAACTGCATCTTACAGTTACCCCTGGCTGTCAGAATATTGGGATCTGTAGGCGACAGGGCGGCCGCTTTGTTGAAGTCGGATAGGGCTGTTGTTGCATAATTCATCTGAAGACGACAAAGCCCACGTTGGTAATACAGTAACGCATCGTTTGGATTTAACTCGATGGACCGGTTAAAATCCTGCATGGCTCCCCGAAAGT
>CAXTJJ010000122.1:0-12920 GCA_964244155.1 uncultured Spirosoma sp. | reverse complement strand
CACTAACCAGATGAACGTTGACGTACTGAATCTATACAGTACAATTATTTTCTCTTCGCCGAAAGTTGATCGACGGCAGCCTGCATTTCCTTTACATGGGTTAACAACTGACTGCCGGGATAATCGCGAATAAATTCATTGATAGCTTGGCGATACTCATCCATCCCCTTCACTTTACCAACTAATAATAGCCTCAATAAGGCCAATTTGTCTTCCAGCTGAGTCCCGGCGAAACTTCCCAGCGCAGTTTCGGCGCGGGCTAATGCTTCGGTATTGTTGTTTGCCTTATAAAGCTCATAAATGGCCGTATATGTTTTCAACGCCTGCGCTTCCGAATCGGTAGTTTGAGCAACCGCTTTACCTGTTAGACGCGCGTAGGAAGTATTCGGATACTCTGCCAGCAATTTTTCTTTCCAGGGGGATGACTGGCCTATTTGCTCATTTGAGAGGTAGAGTAAATAATACACTTCTGGTTTTTGTAGTGTATTAGGATACCGGGACAATAGTTGCTCAAACGTTGGAATGGCATCGGCGGGCTTGTTAAGTTCAAATTTGTACAGCTTTCCCAGCTTATACAACGCATTCTCGATTCGTTGATTTGCCTGAGCCTGCGCTTCTTTTGAGAATGGTATTTTAGCCATCATGGCATCCTTCTGCCCTTTTCGATTAGGCCCGGATAAGACGACAGCACCCCCATTTGCATCCGCTGGTTGCAAAGGCGTGTTCGGGTTGATGGAATTAGCTGGCGACGATCCGTTGATTGGGCTATTATCGGCGGCTATCGCCCCTGACGCTTCTTTATTGCTTCGTCGCCAGTTGTCTTCGAGGGGCCGATTGCCCCAGCGCACTGAAAATTCCTGTTTTCCCTGGCTCAGAGCAACCGGATTATAAAGTACCCACCGTTCATTCGGCTGCAAGTTTGAATTCGTTGCGCCTGGCATAGCGTTTCCGTTGCCAGCCGTTGCCCGATCGACAATCTGTTGTGCCAGTGCAGCCTGTGCTTTGTCTTCTTTTTCGCGTTGGTCAATAGCTCTCTCGAGAAGTCTATCGAGAGAAGTCGCGTCCAGTTTCGATAAGGCTAACAAACTATCATCCGTTGCGATGGTGGTTTTATACAGAACAAAATCATCGAGAGTTTTTTTGCGGGTTAACAGGGCTGCATAATCTGGTGATTGTTTTGGCATTAAAGCGAGTGCACTGTCATAATAAACTTTAGCGTGATTGTAATCTGCTTTTTTTTCAAAATACAACTTTCCGATTTCCAGATAGGTATACGGTACCTGGGAAATGTTGGAGCCGGCCGCCTGAATCGACTGACTATAATAGCTGATGGCCTTATCGACTCGACCGCTGCGAGCTTCAAGCAAACCCATCGTAAAATAGACCTTATCTTTTAGATCCTCATTTTTTCGATCATTCAACAGGTCTTCAAACATTTTCGCCGATTGTGCCATCCGTTTTTTGTCACCTGTTAAGCCGTTGCTTTGAATGGCATACAGATTGGCATAAAACGACTGGTCGTAAGTTGGTCGTGATGATAATACCTTGCGGTAGTGGTCAACAGCTTTTGCTGGCTGCCCAACCTGATCATACAACTGACCTGCAATAAGGTGAAGGCGAGCAGTAGCTTCTCCTTTTTTCAGGACAGGGAAGGTGGCATCCAGAATACCGGCAGCGGTCAAATATTCGCCCTGCCGTTCATGCATGTATGCTTTCGTTAAATAAAAGTCCCGCGTGTTAACCTTGTTGAGAGGTTGATTGCGAAGGTATTCGGATACATTAAGCGCGTTGGTATACTCATTTGACTCAACATATGCCCGCATCAGATTAACCAGCGCGGTGTGCTTGTCATTTTCATTTGTCCCTTTTGTATTGACGTATTTAAAAACCTCAATCGCATTTGGCAAGTCCTGTTTTATAAGCCGGGCACGTCCAATGAGGATATAGGCGTTATCAAGCCATTTACTGTTCTGATGTCGTTCAGGAATAAGCGAGGCTTTCTTGATCGCATCGTCGATCTGGGGCTTTACCGGCTGCATCAGCATTGAATCGACCGGCAATAGGATTGGCATTAACTGGTTATAATTTTCCTGACGCGTTTTAAACAGAATTTGCTCGGCCAGATTGATCTGGTCGCGGGCAAGAACATACGCATTGAAATGGGCTGTTAAATTATGATACCCTTTGCTGACAGCCTTCGTGCTGTACTGCGAACAAGATACCAGTCCACCGGTCAATAGGAGAAGGACCGTAAGTAACAAAAAGGATTGGTTTCGTAAATAGCAGGACATTCGATAATAACACGTGGTCACTCGTACTAAAACGTTTCTAAGCCGGTCAATAATATGGAACCTTAGCCCAAATTAACGAATTTTGCATGGTATATAACACGACAACCGCTAATAGTATGGAAAACAACCCCGGCCAACCCGATCAAAACAATCCGAAAAAATCGGCTCCGGGTGATGAATCCGTGAAAAAGGTAACTGAAAAGACGACATCCTTTGTTCAGTTCAGTGGTATTGCCTTTCAAATGTTAGGCACCATTGGATTAGGCGTTTGGGTAGGTATGAAGCTGGATGCCTGGCAGAATAATCATCGTCCCATCTGGACTATAGTTTTATCTCTTACGGCCATAGGTGCTTCGCTCTATTTATTTATTCGGCAATTGACGAGAAAGTAGAGCATTTATATACCATTTACAGTGCTCAAGGCCAAGGCCGAATGCCCCTTATGATCAAAATTTTTTTATTTACAGCTTTACTGGCAATTGCATTTTTCGTAGCCGAACTATATTTTGTCGCTCCCTGGCTACACCCCGGCTGGAAGCTTTTACTAATCTTCTTTTTAAGCGTTTCCTTTTTAACCCACAGATTGGTAGAGTCTGGTTTACAGGATAATCGGGAGCGTTTGATACCACTTTATATGGCTGCTACAGTTGCCCGTCTGATCCTGGGGTTAACCTTCGTTGGTTTCTTTCTATTCCGCCATGTCGAACTGCGCCGGATATTCATTTTGGACTTTCTTGTACTATATATATGTTACACAGGCTTTGAGATTTGGACGCTTACTCGTAACTTGCGACGCGATTCGTAAAAACGATTTGTCACATCATATGTTGCGTTCGGCTATTAATAAGATTCTGTTAGCAACGGCTCTGATTTTGAGTACGTTAGTAGGTGCCCAGGCACAGGAGCATGCCCACGAGGGTGAAGCGCATGCACAACCACAAGGTGAAGCACATGCCACCAAAGGAAAGTTTGATGTTGGTGGTATGATTATGCACCACATTAAAGATGACCACGGTTGGGAGTTAGCTCACGGTCTTACCATCCCGCTTCCGGTGATTTTATACTCCCAGGATCGAGGTCTGGAAGTGTTCTCTTCCTCGCGCTTAGCGCACGACGCGGTGTATAATGGATATAAAAATGTACATGGTAAAATCCACCGTGTAAACGAAGCCGGTGCTGTTGATCATGAAGCGAAGATCTATAACTTCTCGATCACTAAGAACGTAGCGTCGCTGTTGTTAAGTGCCGTTATCATGCTAGTTCTGTTCTCGTCTGTTAGTAGCGGCTATGCCAGAAACAAGGGGAAAGCTCCTAAAGGCATTCAGTCGTTGCTCGAACCAATTATCCTGTTTGTTCGTGACGAGATTGCCAAGCCAAGCATCGGCCCTAGATACACAAAGTATCTGCCGTATCTGCTGACGCTGTTCTTCTTTATTCTGGTTAACAACCTGCTGGGTCTGTTGCCCGGTGCGGCTAACCTGACAGGTAATATCACCGTCACGCTGGTATTGTCTGTTATCACGTTTCTGATCGTTACGTTCAGTGGGAACAAACATTACTGGATGCACATCCTGAAACCAACGGGTGTTCCTGTGGCATTGCTGCCGATCATGATTCCGGTTGAGATCGTCGGTGTATTCATGAAGCCCTTATCGCTCATGATCCGGTTATTTGCCAACATCACGGCTGGTCACATTATCATCCTGAGTCTATTGGGTCTGATTTTCATGGCCAACAATATGGGTGGTATGGGTACGAGCCTTGCCATTAGCCCGGTTGTGCTGTTTTTCACTCTGTTCCTGAATCTGATTGAATTGCTGGTAGCGTTCCTGCAAGCGTTCATTTTTACCCTGTTAACGGCTATGTATATCGGTAGCGCGGTAGAAGATCACCACGAAGCCGATCATGGCATTGGCTACGAAGGGTCGCCTTCGGAACTGGGTTAATTGTTGCCCGTCAGGTGAAGTATTCATTTGGCATTATTAATACGCAATCTTTTGTTTTTCACTAATAAATACGTTTGAAGTTTATGTTCGCAATGTTGTTTTCTCTGCTGTTGGAAGCTACTGGTAGTGTTTCGGTTATGGGTGCTGCTATTGGCGCTGGTTTAGCTGCCATTGGTGCTGGTTTGGGTATCGGTAAAATTGGTGGCAGTGCTATGGAAGGTATTGCTCGTCAGCCAGAAGCGGCTGGTCGTATCCAAACTGCCATGCTGATCATCGCGGCTCTTATCGAAGCCGTTGCTCTGTTCGCAGCTGTAATTTGTCTACTGGTTGCTACGGCTTAATCTAGCCCTGGCCTCAGTAGATACCAAGTTTGAGTAGGCTGGTTGCATTAGGCACTGGCATCCCTGCTCACCCATTTTCTGGAAACGTTTGCCCGTTTGGGATTGCCGACGGGCAAACGTTCTCTAACAAAAGATTGAATTGACTTACCTTGTGCGCCTTTGCTAATTTGTGACGTACATCGTAACCAGCCAAGATATCGTAAATCGAACTTTGTAAATTGTAAATCGTAAATCCATGGATTTGCTTACTCCCGACCTCGGTCTTTTATTCTGGCAGGTAGTGGTTTTCCTCGGCCTGTTTCTTATCCTTCGTGCTTTTGCCTGGAAACCCATCACAGAAAGCCTGAACGAACGTGAAAATAATATTCAGAGCGCACTTGATCTGGCCGAAAAAACTCGCCTGGAAATGACAGCTCTGAAAGCTGATAACGAAAAACTACTGGCCCAGGCACGTACAGAGCGCGACGCTATCCTGCGTGGTGCTAAAGAAGCCTCCGACAAAATGATCGCTGATTCCCGCGACAAAGCGGCTGCCGAAGGACAACGCATTCTCGAGCAAGCCCGTGAGTCGATGCAGAATGAGCGGCAGGCCATCATAGCACAGATGAAAAAAGAAGTTGTTACACTCTCACTCGACATTGCCGAGAAAGTTCTTCGTAAAGAGCTTAGCGACAAGGCATCGCAGGAGAAGCTGGTGACAGACCTCGTATCTAATTCACGCTTAAATTAATTCGATTATGGCAGTCGCTACCGTTGCCGCCCGCTACGCCAAATCACTCCTGGATCTGGCACAGGAACAAGGCCTGACCGAGACGATGTATAAGGACATGCAGTTCTTCAAGAACACAGTGGAACAGAGTCGTCCATTGATGCTCATGTTAAAGAACCCAATTGTTCGTGCTGAGAAAAAAAGTGCCGTATTGACTGCCGCGTTTTCGAAACGGGTTGATCCAATGACAATGGCCTTTTTTCAAATCATTGCCAAAAAGAATCGTGAAGGCATTATGGATGCCATTGCTGACCAGTTCATCTCACAATATGATAAACTGAAAGGGGTTGAGCGGGCCAGTGTTGTTACAACCGTGCCTTTGACGGCTTCACAGCGTGAGCAATTCAAGGCCATAGTCATGAAAACAACCGGTTGTAAACTGGTGGAGCTAGAAGAAAAACTGGATTCAAAATTAATTGGCGGTTATGTATTGAACCTTGGCGACCGGCAGGTTGACGGGTCGATCCGTAGCCAATTGAATGACTTACGGTTGAAGTTTTTGAACTAAGTGATAAATAAGTAACGCGGGTGGGAGCCCGCGTTACTTATAGCAAAGCCGATTCTTCGTACGAAGAATCGGCTTTGTCTATTTATGCCTACCACCACTTTTCGTAGCCTTCGGCTGGCTTCCAGGTTGATTTTGGTTCAAAATGGTGCCACAATAATGCAGATACAGTTCTTAACAGCTTGAACCCTTCGTTCGTCCTTTCCCAGCTTTCGTCTTTTTGATTTTTAGTCATCACACAGTAAACATATTCGCCGTGGGGCGCATGCACAAACACAACTTCCGAACGGGCCTGATTGACCGCGCCATTCTTACAGGCTGTTTTGATCTCGGGTGGAATTTGCGATAGTCCGTCATTATCCCAATACTGCCTCCCCAGATTTCGATACATTTCGTCGCTGGCATCGGGACTGACAGCATGGCCTTGCCGTATATAGGTCATTAAATCAGCCATTTCGCGGGGCGTGGTTTGCCCCCAACCATACTGGGCTCGATTGGTTTCGCGGCCCGGTGTGCGGGAGTTAACGCGTGTCTGGTGAAATCCGTTTGTGTCGAGCCAGGTATTGATCGCAGAGCCACCACCAGCCAATGCCTGACACCATAAGCTCCCTGTGTTGTCACTTACGGTTTCCATGAGCATCACAACTTCGCTAAGCGGTATTTTAGCCCCATCCTTTAATGAACCCACAATACCGTCGTCGTAATGAAGTGAATCCTTATACACAAGTGGTTCGGTGTATTTCAGATCTCCTTTGTGCAGTTTATCAAAAAGCCCGCATTGAATCGGAATTTTAATCATACTAGCCGTTGGAAAAAGCGTGTCGGCATTAATGGCGACGATTTTTCCAGTGCGTAAGTTGTGTACATAAATACCAACATCGCCCCGAAAACCGCTTACTGCCAATCGGAGCTGGCGTTCCAAAGACACATCAACGCGCGTTGCCTGACCGTTGATGATGAATGAGTAGGAGAAAAATAGCAGGCAAAGAAACGGGATACGCATCAGGGTTGTATGGGTTTAACTAATTTAACATGCGTTCGGGCAAACGATTCTCGTTCGTAAAACCGGATGGTATCGGTGCGTTTTTTGTTGGTGGTAACCTCCAGATGTACGAAGTTCTGCTCAACTGCGAGCGTATTGAGAGTACCTACGAGTTGATGGCCAATACGCTGATTTCTAACTTCTGGTCTGACAAATAATTCCTGTATCTCACCAACTTTGCCCGTATGGTGCAATAAATATTGAACGTGGCAACTCACAAAACCAAGTACGTCGCCCTGCCGTTCAGCCACAAGATAATGAACCTGAGGATTGCTAAGATTGAGAGCGAAAATAGTATTGAATGCTGTTGCATCCAGCGAGGTTTCTTCCAGCGTACACATAAAATCGTAAATAACTGATGCGTCGTTTTGGGTAGCGGGCCGGACGTTTATGGGGGCCGGTAAAGTAGATTGAGTAGGCACAGTTATTTATAGCGATGTACGCCTTTGAACGAATTGACGCGTTCAAGTTCGTCAATTTTCGCCTTGACGCCTGTATGTCTATGAACAAAATAATCGCTTTTGCCTTCGTAAGTTTAGTGACAGCCTGTTCGGGGCGGAAAGCTGCAACCGACGCCAGGCAAACAAACCAGTCGGCTCTGGATACTCGATTTGCTGATATCAACGCCTTTACGAACGACCGCGACTTTTTGCGTCAATATCATCCTGATCTGGTTGAGTTGCACAATGGTGACGCGCACGCCCTGATCTGCCCGGCCTACCAAGGGCGCGTGATGACCAGTAGTGCCGATGGAAAAGCCAGTTACGGCTGGATCAATTACGACTTAATTAAATCGCGAAAATTACTGCCACATATGAATGCCTTTGGGGGCGAAGATCGCTTCTGGCTAGGTCCGGAAGGGGGGCAGTTTGCACTCTACTTTAAAAAAGGCGATCCTTTCGACGCCAGTCATTGGCAAACACCAGCCGCTATTGACTCCGAGCCGTTTACCCGTATAGATAGCTCGCACACTTCAGCTACGTTTACCCGCACTGTGTCGCTGACAAATTATAGGGGCACCCGCCTGGATATAGGGATTAAAAGGACTGTTCAGCTATTACCGAAAGGTCAGATAGCTGACCAATTAGGTATCAATTCAGAGTCAATTAACGTAGTTGGTATTCAATCTGACAATACAATTACCAACAAAGGCAAAACTGCCTGGACTACGGAAACGGGCATGCCGTCGATCTGGATTTTGGGAATGATGAATGCATCGCCTGAAGCGACAATCATTATTCCCTACAAGCCGGGTAAAGGTCAACCTATAAATGATTCGTACTTCGGCAAAGTCCCCGCCGACCGTTTGCGGATAGGAAAAACATCGGCACTGTTTACGGCCGATGCCAACTTTCGAAGTAAGATTGGCGTGTCGCCCGAACGCGTAACGGGTTGGATTGGTAGCTACGATCACGCAACTAGTACCTTGACACTTGTTACCTACGGGACTGATCCAACAAACAAGCGGTATGTTAACTCTGCCTGGGAGCAGCAGAAAGAACCGTTTTCGGGCGATGTTATCAATGCGTATAATGACGGGCCAATGAAGCCCGGTCAACCACAAATGGGCAAATTTTATGAGTTGGAATCTTCATCGCCAGCGGCTGGTTTGGCCCCCGGCGCCAGCCAGCAACACCGGCACACAACGTTTCATGTGCAGGGAACAGAACAAGAATTGAACGCGCTGTCGAAACGATTTTTACTGACGGATTTGACAGCGATACCCACCAGGTAGCAACGTAGATCAAAAGGCCTGCAAGGCATCTGACTCGAAAATATGTTTGCCGGTCAGTTGTTGCTGCGTGGTCACAACCATAGCATTAGCAACCTTTGACCCCTCAATTGCTCTGTATTTTGCTGGAATCAAAGGCTTCAGCAAGCGCATGGCCCCTTCGGCAATACGTTCGCCCAGACGGGACTCATTACGCCCGCCCGTCGATCGGTTACCCAGCAGGAGCGAGGGCCGGAAAATAAGCAGTGTCGGGAAGTTTAGTAATGCCAGATCGCGTTCTACTTCGCCTTTAACCCGATTATAAAAAAACGAAGATTCGGTGTCGGCACCCATCGACGTAACAATAGCGAACTGTTGGGCACCGTTGGCTAAACTGAGTCGGGCAATGTCCAGCGGATATTTGTAATCTACTTTCTGAAAGGCATCTTTGGAACCAGCTTTTTTCATGGTTGTGCCCAGACAGCAAAAAATATCGTCGGCTTGTGTCACTAAGCCGTTAGGATGATCGAAATCAAATTGGACTTCCTGTAAATGAGGGTGTTGCCAGCCCAACGAGTTTCTTGCTAAGACTTTAACGTTTGAATAGACAGAGGAGTTGACAAGCTGGTGAGTTAACTGATTGCCGATAAGGCCTGTTGCACCAAGTACTAAAGCTGTTTTCTGAGTAGGTATAGTCATGTTTAGGAAGAGGCTGTTTCTGCTAATTTAGTCACGTCATTGCTAAGGAAAGGCACTCTAAGCCAAATTCTATTTTATGTGTACAGCTATTTCCCTTCCGGTTAGATTGTTTTTTGTTCTCTCGGTTACTTTATTTTTCTCTCTTCGCCCTACCGATGATGAATTTATCAAACGATTGCTCGAACAGTTTCGTGTTTATATAAACCATCAACCAACCGAGAAGGTATATATTCATATCGACCGGGACACCTACCTGACAGGCGAGACTGTCTGGCTGAAAGGCTACCTGTTCGACGGTTATACCCATAATGCAGATACACTTACCGGTGTACTGTATGCGGAGTTAGTCGACCCGAACATCCGGCAGGTTCGTCTTCGGACGCAGCTTCGGGCATCCGGCAGTTATGCCAGTGGCCAACTAGTATTACCTGATTCTCTACCGTCCGGTACATACCAACTTCGGGCTTATACCAACCTGATGCGGAATTATTCGGAAAGCTACTTTTTTACGAAGACACTGACTGTTTTGCATGCCGACGATTCAAGCGCGAGTGACGCTGGAAAATCCATAAAACAAAATCGGCCTGACGTTCAATTTTTACCCGAAGGAGGGCATCTGGTTGCCGGATTGACAAGCCGGATCGCATTCAAAGCGGTTAATTCGCTGGGGAAGGGAGTGGCTGTAAAGGGCTTTGTGCTGGATACGAAAAAGGATACAGTCATTGGTTTTTTTACCACTCACCTGGGCATGGGTCATTTCATGCTCAAACCTGAACCTGCGCAAATCTATACCGCCTTCATACCTCTGCCCGACGGGACCCTCGCCAGCTACCCTATGCCAGCCGCACAGGAGCAAGGGGTGGTTATGCAAGTTGAAAACATGACCAACAAAGACCATGTGCTGGTGTATGTGATGCATAACAAAGCCACTGGCGACACCACGGCGACACTAACGCTGGTTGCTCAGGCCAGAGGGCAGATCATTCAGGCGGCCAAAGTTCCATTAACCCGGAAGACAGCTGTGGTTCGATTATCTCGTACTGCCTTCCCGGAAGGTATTGCTCAACTGACGGTGTTCGATGAGACCCACAAGCCGGTTTGCGAGCGACTCGTTTTTATCAATAAAAATGAGCAGATCAATGTTTCTGTTGTCACTGACAAAGCATCATACAAAAACCGGGAACCGATCAATCTGACGGTGACTACGACCAATACAGAAGGTAAGCCACTGGCGGCTAACCTGTCACTCGCGGCTGTCGATGCTAAGCTAGCTCCAGAAAGTGATTCCAACAGTATTACCATTCGATCTCACCTGTTGCTGTCATCTGATCTGGTGGGAACAATTGAGCAGCCAGACGCTTACTTTAACCCTGCCAATAAAGAACGCTGGTTGCAACTTGATTTATTGCTGTTAACGCAAGGCTGGCGACGTTTTAGCTGGACGGATGTGCTGTCAGGCACGGTTCCTCCCATCAAACATCCACTTGAAAAGGGCTTGTCATTAACAGGTCGGGTTGTGCGTCCTAATCAGAAGGATATCGGCGGCACGGTCAAGCTAACCTTTATCATTGCCAAAAAAGACAGTTCTCGCCAGATTCTGGCGGGCGAAAGTGATGAGGCCGGTAATTTCTGGGCCTATGATCTTGATTTTACAGATACCGCTACGGTGATGATTCAAGGTGTAAAAGGCGCGGCCAATCGTAATCTGGTCATCACCCTCGATCAGCTTCTGAAGCCGACCGTTATGACCCTTCAAGTACCCTATAATCCAATGGAATTTCGGCGCGACGAACTGGCTGACTTTATCAGGCGAACCAAAGAGTATCAGGAAATTGAGCGTCAGATCAGGCGCAATAAAGAAGTTTTACTGAACGCCGTAACGGTAAAGGCAAAGAAGTATGAGGAACGTGATTCTCGTGTTATATACGGTACGCCTGATGCAACGGTTAAGTTCGACCAAACAAATACATCAGGTCGATTAACCATTCTGGATGTTATTCAGGGGCGTATTGCAGGCGTACAGGTAATTGGGAATGGCTTTAACGCACGTGTGCAAATTCGGGGGGCTGCTAACTTCAATGGCCCTGTCGACCCGCTGTTTGTGCTGGATGGTATGCCAATGGATTTACAGGCGATTTTAGGTATTTCGGTGCAGGATGTCGATAGGGTCGACGTGTTGAAAGGAGCATCGGCTGCCATTTATGGATCGCGGGCGTCGGGTGGGGTAATATCCATATTGACCAAACGAGGGAAGTCAACGGATGAGATACCCAGCGTAGCACCACCGGGTACGTTGCTGGCTAAATTACCCGGCTATGCGCCCGTGCGTGAGTTTTATTCACCCCGTTATGATATCAAAAAACCAGAACCTACACGACCCGACTACCGAACAACGCTACACTGGGCCCCCATGATACAGACGGATAAAGAAGGGAAAGCAACGGTTTCCTTCTTTGCATCGGATGCTAAAACTGATCTGCGTATCCGGGTAGAAGGAGCTACGCTGGATGGGCGGCCGGGCGTGGGAGAGAGTAGGGTACGGGTAGAATAAAAACGGGTGGTATCAGCCAATTGATACCACCCGTTTCGATTCGCGCGTCCAGGCTATACGGCTCCCAGAATTTTCATATTGATAGGGTCCCAGCTAACGGCTCTTTTTTGGGCGAAACTCATATTGCCACATTGTGTCGGCCCACAGGCGCGAAGGCCAAAGGTCGCATCTTCGACGTTTGGCGAGTTGGAACGAACCGACTTAAAGAAGTTAACAAAGTGTTCGTAGCGGTCGCCTTTATAGTCTTTCGGGAATGAATACTTAAATTCCTTTGGACCTTCCAGCTCTGGATGTGGCGGATATAGCTTGTTGTATTCCTGCACATACAGTTCTTTCTGGTCTTTCGGGAAGTTATCAATCGACATTCCCGGGGCCTTCGGAAATTTATTGCGGTGAACCGTCAGACTATCGAAGCCGAGGGATAAGTCGCCTTCTGTGCCTACAATCCGAACCAGGTAATTGCCGCCACCACCATCAACAAAGTTAGAGCGCGTGGTCAGGTTAAACTCCGGGTGTTCGGCGGTTTTTGGGTAATCGTAAATGCTGAGTTGGATGTCCGGCACATCACGACCGTCTTTCCAGTAGCGGGTGCCACCACTTGAATACACCTTGTTTGGCCCTTTGGACCCCGTGATACAATGCAGCGAGGTCAATAGGTGAACGTACAAATCACCGGCAATACCTGTTCCGTAATCCTGGTAGTTGCGCCACCGGAAAAACCGGAGCGGGTCCCAGGGGCGTTTGGGAGCGCTGCCCAGATAGGTATCCCAGTCAACGGTTTGGGGCGATGCATCGGGTGGAATCGAATATTGCCAGGCACCCATGGCACTGTGGCGGTCATAGATGGCTTCGGCAAAGACAATCTCACCGATATCACCGGCTTTTAACAACTCACGCGCTTTGGCAATAAGCAACGAACTGGCAAACTGGCTACCTACCTGAAACACTTTGCCCGTTTCTTTGGAAACTTTGATAAGCGTGTGCCCGTCCTCAACTTTCTGAACCATCGGCTTTTCGCAATACACATCTTTGCCAGCTGCGCAGGCTTCCATCATAATCAATGCA
>CAXTJJ010000121.1:0-12936 GCA_964244155.1 uncultured Spirosoma sp. | reverse complement strand
GGAGAGCCTGGAAGACACTGGCTTTGTAATGAGCCCACAGCAGATTGTGGACAATAAGGATTCGCATCTCATCCTGCTAAACTGGTTGAGTAGTTTAAACACTGACGAGCGATCCATTGTTTTGAACGGATGGTTTTGTGGATAGGTAGGCGGGGAATAAATGATCTACGCCAATGAAACGAATCATCAGAGACAGAGGGAACCAGAAAGAAATTTCATTTGGTCGGCCGTTGGTAAACAACTGTACGAAAATAAGTAGATAGAAGTAAGCCAGAAAAGTGCTTAAGTCATTCGGATTCGTACGCATCGTTCGTATTGCATGATAGAAAGCCAGTACGTTAATGCCGCCAAATAGAACCAGACCAAGAATACCATGATTGGTAAAGGCTTCCATCAGCGGAACATCCAGATACAAATACTTATATCCGTAACCCAATATGAGCATGTGCAAATGGCCGTACAATACGTTTCGCAGGAAGATTCCACTTACGGAACGGTTAGCGGCCGAATCATCCAGGACTGCATTGTAGTCAACACCTTGAGCTTTCATGCCTAGAAGTGCGTAGACATTCTCCAGATTGCGGGTCATGAAGCTGGTTACATAATCATAAAGAATCAGGTAGGCTGTAATGTACCGTTGGAAAAAATATATGACACCTAAAAAACCCACGACCATAATAATGATCGGGACGGGTTTGACAAGGCCTCGAACAGCCGTTCGTATCTGGGCCGGGCGTACATTGAAATACATAAACAGTAATATCGCCAGAATCAGGGCGACAATAGCCGAGCGGGTCTGTGTGAGCACCAGTACCGCTATATTTAATATGCCTGCAAAAAAACAGAGCAGCTTAAATAAAACATTGGTTTGCGGGCGAAATAAGCCAATGGCACAGGCTACTACGCCAATAAAAGCGTTGCGTGAAAAAGCATGTGGGTTTCCTGAACCCTCATCGCCATTGTTGAGTGTAATGGTTGCCCGTTGGCCAATAGCCCAGGTAGGGTCTGTTATCAACGCATAAATCAATCCCAGGTTTGATGCCAGCGTGAACAGAACGACGATGGGTATAAACACCCGAATGATGTCGTTTGGTATGTTAATGAGCAGAAACAGGAAGATCAGTACATACGCGAAATAGATCATATCACGCCCCGTATCTTCAAAGCCGGGAACACCGTTAAAAAAGAACATGTAGAAGATGATCAGCAGCAGGAAGCAAATACCCATCCAGAGCATGGTCATGTTGGGCCGGTACAATCGACGCAGGACCGTAAACGGAATCATCAGCGCTAATCCACCCGCTAATACAACGGCTGTAAAGACTGTACTGCCTGGAGCGAGTTTCATGGTTTCCCGGAAAAAAAAGATCAGAGGGTAACCATTCACAACGATGCAGATACCGACAACCATCCGCATATAGTCGAGCGTCTGCACAAAGCGAATGAAATTGGCCATTTATACGTACTAGTTATAGTTTATGATGTAAAGGCTTCGTACCTGATTACATAAAAAATATAGTAAAATCACTGTTTGGGCTTGTTTAACCGAACCCGGTGCCAAACATATTTAAACTCCCCTTGTAGAACAAAGGCTATTAGTTTACGCAAACGACAGTACCGCTCCCAAAATGATTTTCCCAATGAGGACTTCAGCATCGGTTGGTACTTAGCTTTCACTACTTTATGCTCCTGAAGGCCTACTGTAGCGGCAATGGTAGAGGATTTGGCATCAGGCTGTACACGAAAACCGCCCCAAAGCCCATTGATATGCCGAAAACTAACGTCAGGCTGTACACCTAAGCGAGTCACAATTTCGTAATCGATTACGAAACGAAGGCTTTCATCCAGCAAACCAACCTGTTTCAGCAGGTCGCGCCGAATAAAAAGTGATTGGTTAAACACCTGCATGCCTTCATATATTTGGCATTCGACGCAAAACGTTGGGGCCCGCATCTCTTCCAGAATAACGTCATCTTCATCCATAATGTACAGATCGCCGAAAAAAACATCGCTGTCAGGCGATTTTCTCCAGGCTTCGGCCACACGGTTCAAGGCGTTGGGTGCAAATACATCATCTGAATTCTGAAAAGCGACGTAATCGCCCGTGGCCCTGCTAAATCCTTTGTTAATGGCATCTGTCTGTCCCTTATCTTTTTCACTTACCCAGCCAGCCAGATAAGACTCGTATTTTTTTATGATCTCAAGGCTACCATCTGTAGACCCACCGTCCATAATAAAATACTCAAGATTGGGATAATGCTGATTGAGTACGCTTAAAATGGTACGTTCCAGGTATTGTTGTTGATTATAGGAAGGCGTAACGATGGTTATTTTTGGATACTTTTTTGAATCGACGGTGTCAACTGCCGCAGGGCTATAAGGCTGAGTAACAAAGGTACGAAGCGTTTTAGACGAGTGAATCATGCTGTTGGTTAGCAGAGAGATTGATAAACCTCCAGCGTTTGGGAGGCCGTTTTGTCGCACGAAAAATTAAGCAGTCGCTGGGTGCCTTTCTGGCGAAGTTCTGCATTGAGTGCGTCGTCTGTCACAATACGTTCGATGGCATTGGCAATGGAGTCATCATTTTCGGGATCGAAATACAACGCAGCGTCGGCGGCTACTTCGGGCAGAGAACTCCGGTTGCTCAGTACAGTAGCGCAGCCTCCGCTAAAGGCCTCCAGCACCGGAATGCCAAAACCTTCATTCAATGATGGAAAGACGAAAGCGCGGGCATGTTTATACAGAGCCAATAAACTGGCATCGTCGACAGGGCGGTAATGCATACGGCTGGTGAGTCCGGCGGCATGGAACAACGCCTGTTCGTCCTGGCTAAAAGCACCCCCTCCGGCACAAATGATGTGCAAATCCGGGTGGCGATGCAGTACGGGCTGAACAGCCCGAAAGAAACCATCAAAATTTTTATACAATCTGCGTTTGCCAACGTAGAGCAAGTAGGGGGCTGCCAAAGGAGACAGAAGCTGCTCTGTTGAAATCGATTCGCCGAGGGTAGTACCCAGATGAATTACCTTTATTTTTTCCGGTTCTATCGGAAAGAAACGCAGGATTTCCTGTTTGGAAAATTCAGAGACCGAGATGACGCAGTCGGCCCGACGCATGAGTTGTTTTTTCAGTTCATACAGTCCTTCGCCAACCTCTGGATATTGCTTGCCATACCGCTCGCTTGTGGCATCGTGAAACGTGAGCACAAACGGTTTTTTGCCGATAGCATCCAGAAAATAACGGTGATAATAGGTAGGATGAAAAACGTCGAATTTTCCGGCTTTAACGCGTCGCAAACTATAGGATCGATTTAGAGCCGATGCAATTTTATGCACATTGCGTACCTGTGCCAAACTACGGTAGCGCAAGTGGCTGCTAAATGAGGTCTGATCCAGGTATTCGTTATTGGATAATCGAAGCGATAGTTCAAATTCAATATCTGACCACTTGGTAAAGGAACGCATCAATTCGAAGAAATAGCGGGAAACTCCTCCGTATGATACGCCTGTAAAGGATTGATGATCGAAAAGTACTTTCATGTAGTGAAATCTACAAACCAGCTTGTGTTTGTATTTTTCTGAGATGATTTATCTACAAAAATAGAGCTATTGGTTGAGAAAACCTTAATGGACACTGATTATTCGGCCAGCCGGATTTAGTTGATAACCGGAATGTGTACCCGATCCAGAAAGCGAGTGATAGCCTGTAGAGATTGGCTGACCGCATATCGCCAACCCCGCAACACGACCGGCTCCGGTTGTTCACCAAACGATGGCTTAGTGGTCTCTATCCTCAACGACTGATAACCCGAAAGGCGTTGACGATAGGTCATCAACATCGTGGCTACTTCGGGGCGATCCATAAGCCGAAACCGACTCTGGTGGGGGAAGAAGCCTTCGTCGGGGTTGATCAGACCTTTAAAATTAAAAAACAGCAGGGGTTGATCCTGACCGGCAGGGCCACTTGCCAGTATGTCGTTGCCTTTCTGCAAGAGCGTGCGTTCAGGCAGATTCCAGAGGGCAATGTGCCAGCCTGGATTCCTGACGACCGTTACACCGCTAAAAAAAACAGGTACGTGCATCAGCCAGATCTGATCCAGGCAAAGCCCCTCACAAAAATTTATTTGTGCCCGCTCCCGAACTCGATCATCCCACCAGGCCAGAAAGCGGTCAGTTTCAGCGGACCGGCGGAATCCTATAAAATCAGAGCTGTATAAACCAATGTTCTGAAAAAACTTTTCGTCCGGCCACTGTGCATCCGTCGGCTTAGCAGTAATGAATGGCGTTAAAATTGTATTTTTTGTGGCAAGCTGTTCCCACACAGGAGCGAGAGAGTTCAAAAACTGAATATTGGGGTCGGCATACAGTAGATTAGCTTCTTCTGGAAACCGTCGAAAGGCTTCGGCGATAAACAGAGGTTTGCAGGCTGCGGCAAATTCTGTTGGTGTATACCGGGCCGATAAAGACTCGATTGCAGATAGAGTTAATACCTCTTTTACAGATACTAGTGGGTAAGGCGAGACAAAGTCAGCAGGCAAACGGGCCGGATCGTCAATCAATCCAATTAAGACTACTGGATTTTGGGCCGGGGTTTCGGCGTGATGACAAAAACTAGTTCCCAGCGCCAGCGCCTGGGGTAATTGACGGATAGTACAGATGGTTAGTAGCACAGTAGGCGCAAAACTACATTATTCAAATATATCGCCCAAAACAGCTAAGTATGGAGCGTACCAATTGGCGGCTGCATCGGCATACCGGTTATAATTGCCCTTTTGTAAACTGCATAATACGGGTACGAAGCGTTTGAGTCGATTAAGGGGCAAATTACTACGCATGGTAAAATGCGCTAACCGTCGACGCAGCTGGGCAAGGCTAGGCAAATCGGCAGGAACACGTTCGTTGAGTAATTGGCTTATTCTGACCAGTAACAGGCGTTTTTCGTTGAGTGGGGCTAGCTTACGGGCTCGATGCCTGGTGATTCGGTCACGTAAGCGTACGTGCTCTGATGACTCCTGCACACGTGGCGTCATTCCTACCTGTTGTTGAGCGTGGGTTCTGTAAAGTTGTAAAGGGTGGTTTATGTATGCAATTGACGAATAAGCCGCAGCTACCAGGGCGATCCAGCCATCATATATATAATCTCCCGGTAGATTTGTGGGTATAGGCAGAATAGTTTTAATGAATGACTGTCTGATAACGGTTGCGCAGCCCATCATCCGATTGCCATCCAGTAAAATTTCCAGGGCTTCTCCCGACGACCAGCGAGTTTGAGCAAGCTTATTGAAGCGTACCGCTTCCCATACGCGCCCTGTGCCTTTTTGTAAATTATCATCCGTTATCCAGGCATCACAGAAAGCTACTTGGATGTTGATGTGTTGGTCCATAAACCGGGTCATACTCGCAATTTTTTCCGGCAGCCAAAAATCATCCTGATCGCATATATAGACCAAGTCGCCAGTACAGGCGGCTAAAGCTCGTTCAAAATTTTTATTGGAACCAAGCCGCACCGGGTTGCTGATGATATGCACAGTGAAAGGAGCTTTAGCCGCTAACTCGGCAATTAGCTCGGCAGTACCATCGGTCGATAGGTCATCGCAAATAACTACTTCATCGGGCAGCCGTTCCTGGTCAAGTAAACTCTGCCATTGTATAGGCAAATAAGCACTGCCGTTGTAAGTACAAAGCGCAATGGAAATGGTAGTACGTTGGGTCATACGAATGATCAGATTTGGTAGCCGTATTGAGCAAAAATAGGACGCCAGTAATCGGTTCCGTGGATGTCCCAGGCATGACAGCCAAACGGCAATTTGCCTTGGTTGTAATGATTTATAGCCCACTCAGGATAAAATTCTACCGAAAAGAATAAAGCTTTTCGATAGGACGGTATCCGTAAGTGAGGCCAATATCGATTTACTTCAATGCTCCAGAACACATCTTCATGGTACTGGTGCATCGGAATACGTTCGTATTCGGCAATTTTTTGTTTAAATCGATCGAGATACCGCAGCATCGCCGATGCCCGCCGAAGCGTCAGTCCGCCATTGCCAACACCATTCAAATTGATAATTTCCCGGGGCGTTAGTCCATCAGCTTTTTTAAGGTTGAGCCAGGTAGCCACCCGCTGCCGGATTGTAAAATCCAGTTGGTCGAGCCATCCTGTGAAATCGCGGTCACGTAGCCAGGGGGCTCCGATATAGTCGAAATTCTGCTGACACCAGTAAGTCAGATCGTCCTGAAAGACAAATGCATCCAGTTGGTGGATGAGTATGAATTCCTGATCGGAGAAAGCCTTGTAAAATTCTTCAGACAGCATTAGCCGATTATAACCGTCGATGCTGTTGAAGTAACTGTCATCAAACGTGCGAACCTGCAGAGAGGGGCCAATTTTGTGGTAACAGGAGATATCCAACGAATGAGGTGCTGCCAGAAAAAGGGGGTAGTTACCTAGTATCCGTACGCATTGTGTAAGCGAAATGATCTCATAATCTGTGAGTTGCGTTTTGTATACTGGCAGCACTACATTTACACTAACTGAGCTTGGTCGATTCATACAAAGTTGGGTTGACCCAGTCGCCGGGTAGTAGCCTCCTGTACCCATATGTAAGGTAAATCAGCGCATGGATGGCCAAAATCATTCAGAATGGTTACGCCTTCACCCTTTTTATAACGACCTGAGTAAGGTAGGTAATCCACAAAATCGAACAACTGACCCAGGAGAATAATGCCATCGGTGTTCATCGCATTGGCCATGTGAGCCGGTCCGCTGTCAATGCCTATAAACAGGTGCGCACTTCGGATAACGTCAGCCGTTTCGAGTAAACTGAGCTGGCCGCACATGTTCAAAAAGCGTGAATTAGCCACATTGACAGTTGATGTCTGGCCAACTTCTATAACTGGATACGGATACGTGTCCAGCAACCATTGTGTCAATTTATTCCAGTTGGTTGCAGGCCAGTCTTTCAAAATGTGGCTCGACTGACAGTGAATTACAATAGCCTGACCAGGTAGATTTCGCGCCTTTACTGCTTGCCGAATGGCCTCCGGTATGTACATTTTTGGCGCGTCGGTAAGGGCGGGCAGCCCAGCGGCCTGCGAAAAAACATACAGCAAATCGCCCCGGTCGAGGTAGTTATCAAACGTAAGACCAATCTGATCGGCGGTTGGGTTTATGGGGTCTTCGGGGCAGTATTTGCACTTCCGGTGTGATATGTGCATGTTATAAACCTTATCGTAGATGCCGGAACGAAGTAATTGTACTCGTTCGCCCGGACATTTTTCGATGAGGTAACTGTCGAGATTGGGGTTATATCTGACTAAATCGACAAAGGGTTCACGCACTACCCAAATGATATAGCCATTCGGATGAAGCCTTCTCACTTCGCGTGCTACGGGTTCACAGGCGATAATGTCGCCCATCTGTTCCGACAGAATAATAGCTATCAGAGGGCGATTCCCCAGGCGCAACTTGCGCCAGCGCAAGCGAATGTACTTACTGACAAATGACCAGTACTTTCCTATAAGATGAGGAATTTTATGGTAACGATGTGTCCAAAGTTCCCGAAAACGCGGCCCCTCTGTCATACCTGGCGAGATTCTAAGAGCGCAATAGCTTGAATAAATGGTTTCTTTAGCAATTTACGAACCCGTACATACCGTAACACAGTGGGAGGCTTAATGTAAACGCAGGGGTAGTTTCGGTACAATTCATTGTGGTTAGCCTGCAGGCGACTTCGATACAGATCAAACAGTGGGCGCACATCCGGCCGTTGCTGCTCGGGGCGGTCAATGTGGCGCAGAGGCTCTGCCGTCGATGATGAATCCCGATTAGAAAAGCCAAACCGTGTTTGGTACTTAGAAATTTCATCGGGCTTTTCGGGATTATAGCCGCTGAAATGAAAAAACTGCAATGGTTCCGTTGCTGATTTTCGGGGCTGTTCTTTTCCGGGGCTTACGAGCCATTCGCCACGTTCGTTCTGAGTAATATAGCGCTCATGCAGATTCCAGTAAGCCATGTTGTAACCCAAATGATGGTCGATAAGAACGCTGTCGTGATAAACGGGGGCGAAATTTACCCAGTGTTGATCAACAAAAAGACCTGCACACAGGTCGATCCGACATTCATAGACCAAACGGTCTTTCCACCAGTCAACGAATTGCCGGGCGGTCTCATTGTTTTGCAGTCCTATAAAACCGAGGTTATAAACGCCTGTGTTCAGGTGATGCTGTTCATTGGGCCGTTCCCAGTCAGGGGTTGGCGATAGCGTGTGCGGGGTTAGTACCAGGCTATAGATATCCAGCGAATTATTGAGTTCGTGCAACGGTTGAAAAACAATAATATCAGGGTCGAAATAAATGACCTTGGTAGCAGCGGGATACGTTTTGTAAAAATAGTCGATGTAAAATGGCTTGACAGCGGTGTTGAGTTCCGTAATGTCATACCGGTCGCACATAGCCGCAAAGCCAGGAATACCAATCTTATCCACCTCGATCATTGGATAATCTGGCATCAACTCATCGGGTAAATGGGCCTCACTTAATTTATCGACCAGCCCGATCATGTATTGATAATCAGGATTGGTTTTTCGCAAAGACTCACCCAGGGTACGAGCCTGAGCTAAGTAATTTATAGAACAGATTGTAAATGCAATGGTCATAGATCAGGCACGACAGGGGTCAATACATTATAAAATAACCCTATTGCCGAGTCAGTTTATTAAACAAAGTTACGAGAGTTTCGATGCTTTGCTTAGCTGGATGGCGTTCAAGAATCTTTTGGCTTAACCGCTTTCCCATGGTTTGCCGAAGTTCAGGTTTATGGAGTAAGTTAAGTACCCGGTTGCTCATAGCGTCGAGATCGAGATAAGGAACAACGAAACCACCATCCTCTTCGACCAGTTCGGGGGAGCCGCCTGCATCGGCAAAGCAGACAACGGGCACACCACACAAACCGGCTTCGAATACGACAAGCGGGTAGGGGTCCTCACGCGAGCAAAGGACAAAAACGTCGAACCGGCTCATGTAGCGGAGAACATCGGGCGTTGGCGGAATCAGATGCACCCGGTCGGTAAGGCCAGCCTTTCGAATGTCGAGTAGCAAATCATCACGCAGGGTGCCAGGCGGAACACCCACCCAGACAAAATGGACAGGCTGGTCTACATTCGTATCCCGGCCAATTACCTGTCGGGCGAGTGTAATGAACAGATCATTACCTTTTCGCCATTCGGCATTGCCGCAACCGCCAACAATAAGCGCGTTAGCCGGAAATCCCAAAGATGCGTATATATCGGGTTGCTCACGGGCCGCCTTTACATTACGCTCCAGTGAGGGTGTGTCGATAAGTGTATAGAGTGTAATTCGGGCGGGATCAAAGCCGTGTTGATACTCATAATAGTGAGCCGTTGCTTTTGAAACGGCCAGTAATCGGGTCGTTCGGCTCAGGAGGTAGGCCAACTCATCGGGGCGGGAATAGATCCTCACCGACATATCTAACTCATGAACGAATGTAACAACGGGAGTTTTATCTGGAATCGCCAACTGGCCAAACCAATGCCCACTTGTCACGGTGTTGACGAGCACTACATCAACGGAGTCGAGTTTTAATTGTTCCCTGACTGCCTGTTGGCGATTTTCCAACTGGCGTTTGCGAATACCCAGCCGTCCAAGTATTTTGTTGGTTAAACCGCCTGCGGCATAGCGGTCAGGATCGGGCCAAAGCGAGACTGGGCAAATAGAGCGATACTCGTCTAAAAGGGGGCCACCTCCGCCCAAAAGTAAGTGCATGTCTATACCTTCCTCCTTCAGCAAACGCATTAGATTGAGTAAGACAAGCTGCGCCCCGGCGCGGTTGGCATCATGGCCAATGAGGAGGAGAGTTTTCAAGGAGGGGAGAAGGGAGAAAAAGAAGAGAGAGGAGTAAAGAACGAAAACGTATCCCTTCCTTTCGTCCTCTTCCTTTTTTAATAGGCTTCGTAACTCGGTTTAGGGAGTTTTTTGGCGGGGTTACCGAGGTATAAACCCCATTCTTCGGTGTCTTTATAAACGGCTGAAGCCATGGCAACGAATGTACCTGTAGCAATGTGTAAGAAATCGCGAATGGTGCTGTTTACGCCAAAAAAACAATATGGTTCGATGATACAATGGCCCGACATAACCACGTGTGACGTAAAGAAAACGTGATCTTTGATCTGGCCGTGATGGCCAATGTGGTTACCACTCCAAAGCACAACATTATTTCCTATGGTTGTAAACGGCTGAATTGTATTGTCTTCCAGAATAAAGCAGTTTTCGCCGATCTGGTTGCCAAACAAGGTAGCTTTGGAACTGACATAGGAAATGAATTCATACCCTTTTGCTTTCGCTTCCAGGTAGATTCGTTCACGATTTCGGTTCATATTCCGGCCGGTCATGGGCGCAAAAAACTTATACTCCTTCGGAGAGAAAAGCGTTTCGACATCCTCAAATGCCACTAAGGGTAACCCCTTAAATTCGGAACCGCTCATGTACTCCCGACTAACGGTAAAAGCCGCCACGTCGTGTTCCGAATCGTGTGTGAGGTAGAAGTGGGCCAACTCAGCCGTATCCATTACGCCAAAAATGATAACTTTTGCCATAGTTAATGAGCGAATGAATGAATGAGTAAATGAATAATCGCCAAACCGTTATTCCCTTATTTACTCATTCACTCATTCATAATTAGATTCACTATTAAACCAATTCATACTCTCCCAACAGTACCCGAATACCGGCAACGTCGTTAAACATCAGAACGTCCAGAATGGACAACCAGGGAATAAAGTCGTGGCGGCCAAATTGTGTGTATGCTACCTGTCTGGCCTTGATAAAGTGCAGGTCAATACCCGCTTCGGTAAATAAATGTTTATCGTATAGTTCGATGCCACCAATTGGATTGATGTAATGGGTTGCGTTTTCCTGCCGACAAATATCCAGAATACGCTCCTGTGCTTTCAACTCAACATTGTTATAGATTGACGATGAAGCAATCAAACGGGTTGTCAAACCCAGATACTGATTTAATTCAACGAGGCTATGATGCGCCAAATCGGCTATGGAATCGGTCGTAAAATTGACGATTTTTTCGGTGAGGGGCATAACCGTTTGATAATAGGGGGCCTTTCGATACCCCTGCTCAATGGTTTTAAGCAGCTTACTCCGCCATTTAGGGTCATCAGCCAGATGCACTTCGTTGATACGTTTGTTTTGGCTGGCATCTTTAAGAGGAATTGTAAAAAGATACTCCTGCCCGTTGATTAACAGTTTGTTACGGTTAATCCACCCTCTGGTTATGAACGATACATCGTCATAAAGAATAAAGGTATCAACAGCACTCATCAGTTGCATGTAGCCGATGTAGGGCAGGAAGTAGGGCTGCATGATGGCAAGCGTCATTGGCAAGTAGGGCTACAGTATGTGGTATTTGGTTTTCGGTTGGCTGACCGCTTCGGCGAACCGGCGCGAACAGCACACTGGCGTCAGCTAACCGAAAACCAAATACTGTATACTATTTTAGTTTTCGTAAATAATAATCTTCTCCCGGTACAATCATCATGGCACGCAGGGTCGTATCTGTACCTAAGCGAATATCACCGGGTTTGGGCGAGATAACACTTTTGTCGAAGAAAAGGTAATCCGCATCTTTAGGAATGGGTTTTAACCCTTGTTCAAAAGGATTGATCGCGATCAACCGACGAGACAGTTTAGGCCCATATAGCGGGTATTCGTAGTCGTCATTAATAGTTGCCAGAGCCACAGTAGCAGTAGCCGGCACTAACTCATCAAATCGTTTATACGGGGTATATGTATCCGGGCGTCCAATGGTAATTTGCCGAATCCGATCGGATTGAAACGCGGATGGAAAGCGTATGCCGTCGGGGGAAGTCCAGGCGAAAGGCAAAGCACGGGTATTTAAAAACACGCACATCAGGGCCGACAGGCACCCAAGCAGGGTGACTATCCCCACATAAGTTTTCCAGACTACTCGTCCAGGCACGTCGACTGTGGTGCGTGGGTGAAGAAAAATCAACGCCAGAAATGTGATGCCAAACAAACCCGTTTCAATGAAGTAACGCCCTTTAAAGGGGTCGTATGGAGCCGAATAGGAGAGGGCGGCAAAATGAAGCAGTAACGCCACACCCAGATATACATGAGCTGTGGAGCGGATGTAGCCGATCAGGACCAGAAAGAGCAATGGAAAGATGAGCGCAAAGCCAAAAACTCCCCAATACGGATTGGCATTATAAAAAACAAACTTCCGGTCGAAGGCGAAGGGTTGAATGGAGAAGTCGGTTTCCTCATCCAATCGCATATGGAGTTTATCTTCAATAAAAACCAGCGGTTGACGCATGGCATGGTTGATGTCTATGCCTATTCGGCTATTTCTGATGCCATCTATGTTAATATGGTCGAATCCATAGCGAACCATGTTGCGGCTTCCCTGCTCAAGCAAGTTGGATAACGATCCGGCTCGCTCTACCGATTGGTGTTTAAGTGCCGTTGGCGGCCCAATCGGATGACCGAATACTTGAATATTTTTAAGATAACCCGTTGGCAGCGTCCATACACATACACCAACGAGTATTGCTCCTGCCAATCGCCATACCCTATTAAACGTAATAGTTAAAGAGCGTGACAGAAAGACAGTATAAATCATAATAACAAAGACGGAGGGTAATAGGAGGACAAACGTGATTTTATGCCCAAAAGCAATACCAAAGGCCATACCAGCCAGATACAAATAGCGACTATCCGTTGCCTGTTGCGTACCGGTGGTCCGGTAGGTAAACAGCATATACAACAGCACACTCAAGTAGGCAGTCAGTACAATGTCTGTTTCGGTCGTGATGGCCTGCATCAAAAAATCGAGCAGCAGGGCGTAAGCCAATGCGCAGAAAAAACTCGCCGACAGTCTATTTTGGCCGAT
>CAXTJJ010000120.1:0-12975 GCA_964244155.1 uncultured Spirosoma sp. | reverse complement strand
CCCATTGCGAAAATGACACGCGGGTTAAACATGATCTGGGCATTAATGATCCCCATAATCGAGATCATCAGCAGGAATGTAACAACCTGTGCGCTGCCGGGTCCAAACAGAACCTGTACCGCATCGGCCGCCGGAAGTTTTGACCCCGCCAGTACCGACACGGGTAAAATATATAACAAAGCAAGGTTTACCAGTACGTAAATACCGATAATCAGCAGTACCCCGCTAATCATCGACCGGGGTAAGTTGCGGCTTGGGTTAACGTCTTCTTCGGTGAAATAAGCCGCTGTATGCCAGCCATCGTAGGTATAAAAGACAGCTTGCAACGCAGCCAGCACGCCCAGCCAGACACCGCCTTCAGCCAAAGGTCGGATAGTATCAGCCGTGGGAAGTACAGGATGATCGGGTTTTATGACGAAACAAACAATCACAAAAACCAGCAAGCCAACGCCTTTCAGTACACTCATTACTTCCTGTGCCCGGCTGGCCAGCCGTACGCCAATCGAGTGAAAGGCCACGAAGGCAACCAGAATACTGATGGCTGTTAGTTTTTGATAGTCAATAAATGAAGAAAACAGTAAGCTAATGTATTCACTCATAACGGCAGCCCCGAACGCCATGGCCGATACGCTGCCCAACCAGCTACTAATGCCAATGATAAATCCTGCGTAATTACCGAATGCTCGTCGCGCATACACATACCACCCGCCAGCCTTGGGGAGCATGGTGCCTAACTCCATAACGGACAGCGACCCCGCTAGGGCGTAGATGCCAACTATCAGCCAGACGGCAATAATCAATGTTGGGTTGCCAATGTCCTGCGCAATGGGACCGGGCTTCCGCAAAATACCCGTGCCAATGGTCCCGCCAATCGTTACGGCCACGCCGAAACCGACGCCTAATAATTTTTTAAGTTGGTTTTTGGCCATTGTTGGCAGAAAAAGTGGGGTGAGGGAGTGGGCTAGTTTACAATGATAGCGAAAAAAACGGCCCATCTGTGATTGTAAGGCTGGTTATAGCCGTCAACGTTGCTGTTTTTTGTAAGTTTGTTGGTATGAGAGCCTTGCTGACGCACCCCTATGTGCTGGTTTTTTTTGGTGGTGGTGTGGGGAGCTTGCTCCGTTACGTTACCGGCCGGCTCATTCCTGCCACGCTTACGAGTCCCCCTTTTCCAACGGCAATTTTATTGGTTAATATCGTCGCCAGCTTTGTGTTGGGGGCTGTTGTTGGCTGGGTATTCAGCCGATCGGCGGGCGACGAAGCGCGTTTACTGATTGGGGTAGGCTTTTGTGGTGGACTCAGTACCTTCTCAAGCTTTAGTTATGACACCGTCGTGCTGCTCCAAAATGGTCGTTTCGGGGTTGCCTTACTCAACATCGGTCTTAATCTGGTATTTTGTTTAGCGGCTGCGGTCGGTGGACTTTGGCTTGGACAAAAAGTATGAGAAAGCTATCCCTGTTTATCTCTTTATTTCTAATGTATTCTACTCAAATGCAAGCTCAGGAGGTATCGCGTCGGCTGCACGACGCACACGAAATATATAAAGAGAAAGCCTTCACGCACCGGCGATTTAAACATGCTGATATGGTGCCTGTGCTCAAGGCGCTGAGCCAGCCACTGTCGGTGAGTCAGGTAGGGGAGTCGCTGGAGAAGCGAGCTATTTATCAGGTTAAAGCCGGAACGGGCCCCACAAAAGTACTTTTATGGAGTCAGATGCATGGCGACGAAGCTACAGCTACCATGGCTCTGTTCGATATATTCAACTTCCTGAGTGCTAAAAATGACGGATTTGATGAGTTTCGGCAGGAAATTCTATCCAAGATAATGCTTTATTGCCTGCCGATGCTCAACCCCGATGGAGCTGAACGGTTTCAACGACGAACCGCAACGGACATTGACATGAACCGCGATGCGCTGCGGCTGCAAACGCCTGAAGGGGCTTTACTCAAACACATGCAGCAAACGCTGAAGCCTCTGGTTGGCTTCAACCTTCATGATCAGAATCCGCGGTATAGCGTTGGCAAGACGGGCAAACAGGCGGTTGTGTCCTTTCTGGCAACGGCCTACGACGAAGACCGGAATATCAACGACATTCGGCAGCGATCTATGCAACTTATCGTAGGCATGAACCGCGTGTTGCAGCAATTTATACCGGGGCAGGTAGCTCGTTATGACGATGAGTTCGAACCCAGAGCGTTTGGCGATAATATTCAGAAATGGGGTACTACCCTGATTTTGATTGAATCAGGCGGCTACAAGGGGGATCCGGAAAAAATGTCCATTCGTCGACTGAATTTTGTAGCCATTCTATCTGCTCTAAAAGCCATTGCCGATGGCTCTTATAAACAAGAAGACAACGCCGATTATCAAGCTATTCCCGAAAATGGTCGTGCCTTATTTGATATTCTGGTCCGAAACGCCACCGTTTTGCGCGAAGGAAAACCAGTTGTAGTCGATGTAGGCATTAATCATAACGAGGTCAATGATAAGGACGCCAAAACATTTCAATACAGAAGCATCATCGAAGACATCGGTGATTTGTCAACATTTTATGGACTAGAGGAGGTCGATGCAACGGGTCTGACGCTAGTGCCCGCTCGACTTCATGCTGAGTTGCTCGAATCAACGGCTGATCTCGATAGACTCGATCTGCCTGCTCTTCGACGTGAGGGCGTTGTTCTCTTTAAAATTCGGCAGAAATCGACCGATTCGCTTCCCGTTCAGTCAGTGCATCTGCTTCTCGAAGGTGAACAGCCGGGCCAGCCGCTTCAATTGGAGCAAATACCGACTTTTCTATTAATAAAGGGGAAAGAGATAAAATACCAGTTCGTCAACGGCTTCTGGAAAGGAAAAGGGAATGGCGTGATTGATTAGGGTAATATAAGGGTAACAAGAGCATAATATTGGTGTAACACCATAGGCTTACTTTTACGTACAGATCAGGCTTGCCAATGAAGCACTCATCTAAATCCTCATATTGGTGTCGCCAGAAAAACCAGAGCTATGTTCTGGTTTTTTCTTTTTGAGTCAATAACACGTTAAATCACATCGTGAATAATGAAAAAGTGTCATTGGGTTTTAGGCTCTTAAGTGCCGTAGGCACGACATGTTTGTAGCAAAAGTTGGTCATGGTCTCAACCGGCGTGCCGTAGGTATGCAACCCATCGAATGTCGCATACCTACGGCACGCCGGTTGAGACCATGACCAACTTTTGCTACAAACATTTAACCGCTACGCGGCCATTATTCACGTTAATTTATAAAATATAGAGGCAAAAAATTCATAGAGATGTTTTTCATAAATCTCCGTGCTCTCTGTGCCTTAGTGTTTAAATAAATTAAAACACAAAACCCGCCCGACTAACTAGCCGGGCGGGTTTTATGAACTGCTAAGAATAGGCGCCTAGAATGTATAGCGAGCACCAACCTGCATCTGCCAGCGCGAGCCCAGCGGATCAATCGAATAAGGTGCCGATGGAGCTGACCACGTAAAGGTAGGGTCACCTACAGTAGGGTTCGTGGCCCGTGTCAGACCAATTGACCCCGTTGAGTTAAAGGTGTTCGCTGCGAAGTAGCTGTAGCCTAACGTTTTGTCAAGCAAATTCAGGAAGTTAATGATGTCATAACTGATCTGGATTGACTGACGGCCTTTCAGCTTGAACTCGTGCAGGAAGCGTAAGTCCATGGTATTGTTCCAGGGTGTGCGACCGGCATTGCGCTCCGTGAATGTGCCTTTGCGCGTTTTCAGATACGAGTCAGACTCAACAAACGCCATGAAGTCGGCAGCCTGTGTGCCGGTTGGCAGCAGTTTTTGCGCTTCGGTCAGGTCACGTGGGATATAGGCTAAGCTGTTGGCCTGCCCTGTACCGTCGATGGTTGTATTGACATAACCCCAGGAGAACGGCGTACCGGATTGCAGCGAGTAGAACAGCGTAACGGTGGTTGCATTCTTTGGATTCCAGGTCTGGCGGTAATTGACCGTACCCACAATCCGGTGGCGAATGTCGAAGTTTGAATAGGCTAGTTGTGGATTGTTCGGCGTTAATGACTGGTTCAACTGCCAGTTTGATTCCATCGAGTTCCGAATACCGTTGGTCAGGTCATACGACTTGCCGTAGGTGTAAGCGGTCGAGAAACCGAAGCCGAATGGGAAATTTCGCTGGATCTGGCCCGTCAGGCTATAGCGATACCCTTTATTCGTATTCGAAAGCATGTAGGCATTGGCGAAGTTGTTATCAATCCGCTGTGCCCCGGCCGAACCATTGGCAGCCACATAAATTGGCTGTTGGTGCTGGGTGTCGTAGCTATAGTACCGAACGACGTCTTTGGTATTAACCTGCTGGAATTTTAAATCCTGAATCACCTTTGTGTACAAGCCCTCAACCGTGAACTTATAGCCGCCTACAACATAGTCGACGGCGAGGTTATTCCGGAACATCTGCGGCATCTTGAAATTGTTGTCGATCAAGTCGACCTGGGTGCGGGTTACGCCACCGTTAGCTGGGTTGTTATTGATTAATAATCCGCCATTTGGTACGAGCGGGTCACCAACGAGCTTGGTCGCTGCCGTTGCATTGTTGTTGAAATCATACGCGCCATAGCCAACGCCGTTGTTGTAGAAGGCATACCCTAACCAGGCAAACGGAATCCGACCGGTAAACAGGCCCGTTCCACCCCGAATTACCAAACTCTTATCGCCTTTCACATCGAAGTTAAAGCCCAGGCGGGGCGAAATCTGAACATTGTTCAGGAAGTTGTTCGTGATCTGGTTCAGGGGCGTGAAGCTGTAGGTGTTGCCCATGTTGGCCGCATCTCCGGTTGAACCCGTTACTTGCGGGCTAAGGGTTGGTTTCTTGGGCAGACCTGAGTAGTCGAATCGAACACCTGGAGAAATTTTAAACCGGTCCGTCAGTTGAATGTCATCCTGTAAGTACAGGCTCATCAGGTTGACATTAAAATGGGCGTAAGGATTGTTGAACTGGTTGTCGAGGCTATTCGTCCCGTCGGCAAAAGGGTATGAACCCCGTACCCGGTTGGGCAGTTTTGCCAGAAATTCGGCCGGACTACGGTAGGAGATACGTCCGTTAGGCGAATTGACAAAGCCGTAATCAATAGTATAAAACTCATTGTGCGTTCCGAGCGTGAAGGTGTTTTTGCCTGCGTAGAAAGTAAAGTTATCCGTCACTTCAAACGTCTTCTGACGCATGTTGAATACCGATGCCTCGCGGTCGTTGCCTAAAAAAATCGTACCTCCGTTATAGCCAATCTCGACCTGTGGGAAAGTTCGTACATTAGACAGGGTATTCCGATAGTCGTGTACGCTCGAATAACCAAAAATCAAGCTATTGGACGCCCGGCCGCTAAATTGAGTTTTCAGCTCAGCAACAGTACTACTTTGGTTATTGGTCTGTTTATAATCAATACTGCCAAACCGGAAGTTTTGTGCATCGCGTTCCAGGTTTGTGGCCTCCGAAAACACAGTGTTGTTACGGATGGTCAACTGGTTCTTATCGTTGATATTCCAGTCGATCCGGTTAAAGAACTTTGTGCTGTTGGAGTAAATGGCGTAGTTGCCAGCCGCACCGGCATCAAGGCCATAATTCGTTTTAACGAAGTCGGTAAGTTGTTGTGCCAGGACTACATCCTTGATGAGCGAGCTAGGCGAACCGGCCTGAAACTGGACGGGATCTTGCCGACGGGTAATCTCTTCATTCGTAAAGAAGAACAGCTTGTTTTTAATTAACGGAAGACCTACCCGAAAGCCAGTCTGGTATTCGTGAAAGGTGCTTGGGAGCTTTTCTTTCGCATTCGACGCACCATTCCAGGAACCCGTCAAAGCCGCGTTCCGTCCGAAACCGTATACAGACCCCGTTACATCATTGGTACCGCTGCGGGTTACGGCATTCACCGAGCCACCCAGAAAATTGCCTAAGCGAACATCGAAAGGCGCAACAGCAACCTGAATATCCTGAATGGCATCTAAACTGACAGGGTTTGTACGGGTGCTTGAACCCGGCTGTCCTGATGTTCCAGTCGAACCGCCAAGGGAAGGACTAAATCCAATAGCGTCGTTGTTAATGGCACCGTCAATAGTGACGTTATTGTAGCGGAAGTTCGTGCCTGCAAAGGAGTTGTTGTTATTAACCTGGGGCGACAATCGGGTCATGTCGGTCAGGCTTCGGGAAATGGTTGGTAAGCGACGAATCGTTTCGCTGTTGACGCTGATACCGGCTCCCTGGCGTTCGCCTTCGCGGCTGCCTTTTACGACCACTTCTGATAATTGTGTGCTGGCATCCTGAAGGGCTATATTCAAATTGGTGGTTTCGCCCAATTGTAACATAACATCAGAACGGGTTTCCGTTTTGTAACTTACATAGGTAACGCTAATCTCATACGGTCCACCGGCATTCATGTTATTAATACGGAACCGGCCTTCAATATCTGTAACGGCTGCATATTTAGTCCCTGTTGGCGTATATAATGCCTGAACGGTTGCACCCACTAATGCCTCTTTTTTTGCATCTGTAATATGTCCACTCAAGCCGCTGGTCGTTACCTGTGCCCAGGCATCCGAAAGAGAAGTGAACAGTGTCAATACAAGTAACGATGTAGAAATAAGTAATTTCATTGGTTGCACCTTAGTTGTTTTCGGTGCAAAATTCACTTAAATCCAGACGTTGTATGTTAGGCAAATGTTATGAAATAGACGAGCACAATTAAGTTTTGTTAACAGTCGACTGGTACGGTATTATCTTTTATTGATTTACATATAGACCATTTTTAATACAATTGATAAATAATTGTGCCACTCTGGAAAATCCTATTGCGCTGCTAGTTTATAATATGTTATATTTTAGTTTATTGATAATGAGCGCTTTGTCATTTCTATATTTTATGCAAGTAGGTCAGTTTAGCTGAGAGTGAGTTTACAATTGGTTAAAAGTTTTTGTTACTTTCTGCTCAGCTTAGCGTCTAATACCCAACTAAATCCATGAACTTTTAGGTTATTTGTCAATGTTTGGCAATAAATTTGTCGCTACTAAGCAGAACGAATGACTGGGCGGATTTAAGTTACTTTTAATTGGTAGAAAACAGCCGAGTTTTTGGCTAATAGTTAAGCACTTATTAATTTGCCACTTCTATTGAAAAAATGAGTAAGTACCATTCCACTCTATTACCGTAATCACCCTTAGTCACCGTAACAATGATCTCTAAAAAAGCTAAGTATGCCATCAAAGCCCTTAAGGTTTTGACTGAAGAGTATGGGAAAGGCCCCGTACTGATTTCTTACATTTCGGCAAAGGAGAATATCCCGAAAAAATTTTTAGAGGCCATTTTGCTGGAACTTCGTAATCACGGTATCCTGCAAAGCCAAAAAGGAAAAGGGGGAGGCTATCTGTTACGAGTTGATCCGGGGCGGGTCAATTTGGCTCAGGTGCTGCGGGTAATTGACGGACCCATTGCTCCCACTCCCTGTGTATCCTTTAATTTCTACGTCAAATGCGATGACTGTAACGACGAGGTAACCTGCGCACTTCGGCCAATTATGGAACGTGTTCGCGATGCAAATTTGGGCGTTTACGAAAATACGACCCTGTTGACTTTCCAGGACATGGGATCACTCGAAACGAAAGAGATTGCTATTGGTGCAAAAGGTGCTGAGTTAGCTGAAGAGCCAACAAGCCAGATGTCAGCTTAAATTTCAGTTATAAAATCATAGGGTTATTGCGTTGTGAAGTTGGCTGATGCACTCAGAAACTTTACAACGCAATAACCCTATGATTTTATAAATGCTTATTACTCCGGTTGGTGTTCTTTCCGCAGCAGGTCATTTACTGTTTTAACGGGGTTAAACGTAATGAGCGGCACCTCCACAAAAATCGTGTTCCAATCGGCCATAGCGCCGTTCCAAAGGCCCGGCAACTCCTGCGCCTTTAGGTCTTTACCATCTTTCGATTTCGCGGTAATGAAACCCGTTAATGGGTCGCGGTAGGCGGGCAGATCGTATTTTTGACCATGATGATCTTTTAAACCACACACTAAATCAACGGGGTTGAAATGAGTGGCTTCATCAAAAATGGCTTTCTGACCGGCATCCGTCAAGTCAATCTGCGCCGACTCTACTACTTGCAGCGATACAGAGCCATCCTGATTTCTGGCCCAGAAGGGCCCACCCCCCGGTTCGCCAACATTTTTTACCATCCCGCAGGCACGAACGGGCCGGTTTAATTTCCGACGGAGATAGTCCAGTTTCTCCGCTTTTGGCATTTCGCCGAAGCCCTCAGGTGGCAACGTATAGAGGGTACGGCGGAGAAGTTCGTCAGCTTCGGCAATATAGCCATCACTTACATCCTGCGAGTCCAGCAAGCCTTGCAAGCGAGCAATTTGTTGTTGGGCATCGAGCAATACAGCGGCCAATACCTTCTTGTATGTAATGGTTGGCTCTTTAATCTCGTCAGGAACTACATTGTCAATATTCTTGATAAAGACAATATCAGCATCAATATCGTTGAGGTTTTCGATAAGCGCTCCATGGCCTGCCGGACGGAACAGCAATGAATTATCGGCATTCCGGAAGGGCGAATTATCCATGTTTACCGAAATCGTGTCGGTCGCCTTTTTTTGTTCCGAGAAACTAATGTCGAAGGTCACACCTAACCAGGCTTCGTAATCCGCTTTTTGCTGTTCGATTAGTTGCTCAAAACGACTGCGGTGTTCGGGCGAGACGGTAAAATGAATTTTAACCAGTCCATCAGAATTGGCATAAGCGGCCCCTTCCACCAAATGTTCTTCTACCGGTGTGCGTGGGCCATCGGCATAGCGGTGAAACTTCAGTAAGCCTTTAGGAAGGCTGCCGTATTCCAGCCCCTCTTCGGTCAATAAAAATTTCAGTACAGTCGCCCGATCATTCTCGGCAACAGCTTTATCCAGATCCTGACCTTTAGCGGCCATAGCGGCTTTCAGGTCGTCATAGAAAGCAAAGTCGGTCAGACGGGCAAATACTTCATCGACAGATTTGTCAAATTTGCCGTCCAGTGCCGAGAATAAGGATTTAAACATTCGGGTAGCGGCTCCTGAAGCGGGCACGAACTTCACAAGGTCAAGTTCGTGAGCAGCCTGGTCAAATCGGTGGATGTGCGTTGCCAACTGGTCTTCGGCAACACGAATGATACCATCGCCTACCGTTGCCGCTTTAATAACATTTAGGTAGGGGAAACCGTCAATAAAGTGTTTTATCTGTTGGTCGATCTGGTCGAGTGAAACGCCCTGTACCAGAATCTGGTCCTGATCTTGCTCTGTAAACTGCATAGGGTTACCGGAAAATATTGCGTTAGGAACGGGAGGCAAATTGCGGATTTAAGCAATGGTACGCAAATCAAATACAGGCAAAAGCGGGGTAACTGAATAAGATTCTGGTTACCTGCCTATCTTTACGCCCCCTAATCACCCAACACGTACGCTCATGAAACTAATTGCTTTTGATGCCGACGACACCCTTTGGGCAAACGAACCTAATTATATTGATGTGAAGCTGAAGCTGTGTGAAATGCTTGCGCATTATATTGATGAAGAGACGCTTTCGCTTCGATTTTATGACGCGCAAATTCGTAATCTGGAAGTATTTGGTTACGGAGCCAAGAGTTTTATGCTCTCGATGATCGAAACGGCTATCGAACTGACCAATGGTGCTATTACCGGAACAGAAATTCAGCAGATCATTGATACCGGACGGAAGTTGCTGGATTTCCCGCTTGAAATCCTCGATGGCGTAAGCGAGGTACTTGAAACATTGTCCAAGAATTTCGACCTCATGGTGTTAACCAAGGGTGATCTATTTGATCAGGAGAGTAAAATTGCCCGCTCTGGGCTGGGGCATTATTTCAAGCATGTTGAAATAGTGAGCGAGAAGAACGAACAGGCTTATTTGCGTATTCTACAAAAATACAATGTCCAGCCGTCTGATTTTCTGATGGTTGGTAACTCGCTAAAGTCAGATGTTTTGCCGGTTGTTCATATTGGTGCCCGGGCTATACATATCCCTTACGCAACGACCTGGGCCCATGAAATGGTTACGGATGAGCAACTGACCGGTAAGTCATTTACGACTTTAGGCAGTGTGCGGGAATTGCTTGAGTTACTCGATTCCGTCAAGGACGCAGCGTAAACGAATCGGCATCCAGATTAGCCGGGAATTTCGCTCGGAAAGTATGTAGATCATCCAGCGAGAGTGTTTGCTGGTGGACTACTTCCGTATCTGAATGTCTGAATAGTACATCACCCTTGAAGTCGATTACGGCCGAATCGCCGGAATAGGGGTGCCCGTTACTATCTTCGCCCACCCGGTTGACACCGACGACATAGCTTAAATTTTCGATGGCTCGGGATTGAAGCAGGGTGTTCCAGGGATTGCGCCGGACGGCGGGCCAATTGGCAACGTAGAGTAACAAATCGTAGTCGAAATTCTGTGAGTTATCCGCACGTACGTTGCGACTCCAGACTGGGAAACGAAGATCATAGCAAATGAGCGGGCAAATTCGCCAGCCTTTCCACTCTTTTACGATTCGGCTTGTTCCGGCAGTGTACACCTTCTCTTCGCCTGCCATCCGAAACAAATGACGTTTGTCGTAGGTATCAAACTGTCCATCAGGCTGCATCCAGATGAGCCGATTGAAGAAGTTACCGTTTTCTTTTACAACATAACTACCCGTTACAACAGCCCCCGTTTGGGCTGCCATTTGTTTCATCCATCGAAACGTAACCAAGTTCATAGGCTCCGCTACGGCACTTGCGTCCATAGTAAAACCCGTCGTGAACATCTCGGGCAGAACGATCAGATCTGTAGGTTCCGGCAACGTAAATATACGCTCTTCAAGCATAGCCCGGTTGGCCACCGGATCATGCCAATAAAGGTCGGCCTGGAGGAGGGTGATGTTCATTGAAGGGAAGAAAGGGAAGAAAGGGAAGAAAGGGAAGAAAGGGAAGAAAGGGAGGAAAGGGAGGAACTAATCCTTCGTCCCTTTTCTCCTTACCCCCTCTAGTCCCTTATTTTGGAAATTTCATTTTATACTCAGCATCCGTTTTTCCTTTCGAAATATCGGCTAGTTTTTTCTTAATGAGCGTCCGGCGAAGGGAGGGCAGATAATCGGTAAAGAGTTTGCCGTCGAGGTGATCGTATTCGTGTTGAATAATCCGGGCAGCCATGGCTTCGTATTCTTCTTCGTGCTCATTCCAGTCGGTATCGAAGTAGCGAATAACGATGATTTCAGGCCGGAACACTTCGCCCCGAATGCCGGGAATACTCAGACAGCCTTCTTCGAAGCCCCAGTCATCCCCTGCTTCTTCAATGATTTCGGGATTGATGAATACTTTCTTAAAGCCAATCAGGCTTTGGTCAATGTCTTCTTCCGTTTCGTCTTCATTCAGCGGCTCGCCATCGACCACAAACATGCGGATGCTCTGCCCGATCTGCGGAGCTGCCAGGCCAACGCCCGATGCTGCATACATCGTTTCGAACATATTCTCGCTCAGTTTTTTAACGTCGAGACTACCGGGTTCAATATCTTTTGCCCGCTTCCGCAGAACCGGGTCACCGTAGGCAATAATTGGGAGAATCATAATTTTAAATTGTCTGAACCGGGATTTACAGGATTTTATAGATTCACCTGATTGTGTCGATAATCAAAAAGTGATTTCGATTACGCAAATCAGTCTAATCGTGGTAAACTCTGGTTCAAACGGTTGCTTTCCATGTATGACTGAAGAATAATAGCCGCGCTGATTTTGTCGATGTTGCCTTTTACCCGCCGATCTTTTTTTGTGCTGCCATTGGCAATCATTGCCTGGAGCGCCATAACGGACGTAAATCGTTCATCATGCCAGTAAACTGGTATGTCAGGCAAAGCGCTCTGCAAATGTGTGACGAACTTCCTAACGCGAGGGGTGTTGTCAGTATCATCACCATCAAGTCCTTTTGGAAGCCCGACAATAAACGCTTCGACCGGTTCCCGCAGAATGTAGGCTTTCAAAAACTTCAGCACTTCGTGGGAGGGAACTGTTTCCAGTGCCGACGCAATAAGTTGCAAAGGGTCCGTAACGGCAATGCCGGTGCGTTTCATGCCATAGTCAATTGCCAGGAGTCGTGCCATTCTACCAACAAAGGTACGAAGGAAAGGCCAGAGGGTAAAGGATATGAAGTCTTGGGTATGTCTTTCCCTAAGCCTCATGCGCGGTGCTTTCATTACGTCGCCAGGCTTCTACATCCTGCCAGGTATCGAGGTCTATGGCAGCTAGCGGGAATGGAATTTCGCTGCAGTCGTTTGCGTATTGCTGAATAAGTTTGCGGGCACCTGTGTCGCCAGATAAATTCATAAACTCAGATCGGTATCGGATGTCGAACAGTGCTGGTACGCCGAGGTGACCAAATTCTCCGTAACGACAGGCCACTATGCCCCGACCTGTATGCTGTTGGGTCGTAATCAATTGCTGTAAAAGTTCAGCAGTAACATAAGGTTGGTCGGTCAGGACAACTAAAAAAGCGTCGATGGGTTCATCACATAGGCTATTTAAACCTACTTGTAGTGAGGACGCCAGGCCTTCGCGCCAATCGGAATTTACTGGAGTATGAACAGGTAGATCGGTAAGTTCGATACGAATACGTTCTTCATGAGCCCCCAGTACAACGATTACAGGCCCCGCTCGCAAGGATAACGCAGCCCCGACCATTTGCTGGACTAATGTAGTACCATCATCCTTGATGAGTAACTGTTTAGGTTCACCACCCAGCCGGGTTGAACCACCAGCGGCTAAGATGATCGTGGCAATCGTCATGCTCAAGCCGCTTCCAGATCAACAGCGTCAAAGCCGCTACCATCTGCGTTGAAAACGTCGGCCTGTCGACCATGATTCGCGGAGTTTCCGGAAAGACGCTCGTGAATCGGGCCGGGTTTGTTCTTCAAGAACCCCCCGCCCCCCTTA
>CAXTJJ010000119.1:0-13031 GCA_964244155.1 uncultured Spirosoma sp. | reverse complement strand
ATCAGGCTAGCTTGATCGCTACCGGGCTCGCCATGCTGATTGCCACGCTGGTGTATGGTATGCCCGTGAAGCTGGCACTGCTGTCGGCGGCACATGGAGCGTTGTACGGTCTGTTTCCCATTTGCTGGCTGGTGATCATGGCGGTTTTTCTGTTCAACATCACCGTCAGGAGTGGTCAGTTCGAAATCATCAAACACGTCATGGGGTCCATCACCGCCGACCGGCGATTGCAGGGGCTGCTGATTGCGTTTTCCTTCGGCTCCTTTCTGGAAGGTACCGCCGGGTTTGGCGCTCCCGTGGCCATTACGGCGGCTATGCTTGTTGGGCTGGGATTCAACCCGCTCTATGCGTCGGGGATTTGTTTGATTGCCAACACCGCTCCCGTTGCTTTCGGGTCTATCGGCATTCCCATTACGGTGGCTTCGCAGGTGTCGGGCATCCCGGAACTGCCTATCTCGCAGATGGTGGGCCGGACACTGCCTATCCTGTCGGTGATGCTGCCGTTTTACCTGGTCAGTATCATTGCCGGGTTCAGAAAAGCGCGGGAGATATGGCCCGCTGTGGTGGTGTCGGGTGTTTCGTTTGCCTTTCTCCAGTATTTCTCGTCCAACTTCCTCGGTCCTGCCCTACCCGACGTCATCGCTGGTCTGGGCTCGATCATCTGCCTGATGACCTTCCTGCACTACTGGAAACCCAAAACCATCTGGCGTTTTGATAATGAACCAGCCGCTACGATTGATACGTCTATCAGCTACACAACCGGGCAGGTGATTCGGGCGTGGTCGCCGTTTATCATTTTGACAATCATCATTATATCCTGGGGTGTACAGCCCATCAAAGACGTGCTGAACGCGAAAGGACTGACGCAGTTTGAGTTTCCCGGCCTGCACAACGCCATTCTGGGGGGCGATGGCAATCCAATTCCGAAAATCTTCAAAGTCAATTACCTCTCGGCGGCTGGAACGGCTATTTTACTGGCGGCCCTCATCGCTATCCCGCTGGTTGGACTGACCTATAAAGTGGGGTTGACTGTGTTCGGAGAGACCCTGAAACAGTTGCGATTTCCGATCCTGTCCATCACTTCGGTGCTGGCCTTCGCGTATATTCTGAACGATTCGGGCATTACGCTCACGCTGGCGGCTGTGCTGGCGAGTACGGGTATTCTGTTTCCCTTTTTCGCCCCCGTGCTGGGCTGGCTGGGCGTATTCATCACCGGCTCGGATACCTCGGCCAACGCGCTGTTCAGCAAACTTCAGTATGCCACGGCGCAGTCCATCGGCGTCGACCCGGTGGTGACGGTGGCGGCCAACGTGTCGGGGGGCGTCGTGGGTAAAATGATTTCCCCCCAATCCATTGCCGTAGCAGCCGCAGCGGGTAGCCTGGTCGGTAAGGAGTCGCAGTTGTTCCGCTTCACGGTGAAGCACAGCTTTTATATGCTGATATTCATCAGCTTTCTGACGCTGGCACAGGCCTATATACTAAAATGGATCATTCCGGTTTACGAAATGCTCGACGGCAAGAAAGCCGCCGTTCTGCCGGATTTGTCGAAAGGGTATATGTATCTGGGTATATTGGCGGTAGTTTTGGTGACGATTGGGCTATTTATCAGGGCGATGGCTGGTAAGGAAAAATCAGCGACAACGGTGGCGAATTGACCCGCATCCACCCCGACCATATACCGTTTATCAAACGAACAAAAAAAAATCACCAATGAAGATTGTGGTATTAGATGGCTACACCCTGAATCCGGGCGATTTATCCTGGGAGGGTGTTGAAAAACTGGCCGAGGTGACGGTATATGACCGGACACCCGTCGACCAAATCGTAGAACGGGCCAAAGAGGCCGACATTATTTTTACCAATAAAACACCCCTGGATGAGGCAACGCTCAACAAGCTACCCAACCTGAAATTCATCAGCGTTCTGGCTACGGGCTTCAACATTGTCGACATCGCCACTGCCAAAAAGAATGGGGTTGTGGTGAGCAATGTCCCCGGCTATGGCACGCCCTCCGTCGTTCAGCTGACGTTTGCGTTGTTGCTCGAACTGACGCTTCACGTGCAACGGCACAGCGATTCGGTGCGGGATGGCAAATGGGCACGGTCGGTGGATTTCTGTTTCTGGGATTACCCGCTCATTGAACTGGCGGGCAAAACGATGGGCATCATCGGCTTCGGGAGTATCGGTGAGAAAGTCGCCGACGTGGCCACGGCCTTTGGCATGAATATCATCGGCTCCAAACGGCACCGCACCGATCAGTCGTACCGCACCAACTTCAAATGGGCGGAGATTCCGGAGTTGCTGGTGGAATCGGATGTGGTGAGCATCCACACGCCGTTGGTACCTGAAACGCAGGGATTGATCAATAAGGAAAATCTGGCTCTGATGAAGCCATCGGCCTTTTTGTTGAATACCTCGCGCGGGCCAATCATCGTCGATCAGGATCTGGCCGATGCCCTGAATAACGGCGTCATTGCCGGGGCTGGTATTGATGTATTGTCGAAGGAGCCACCTCTGGCCGACAACCCGCTGTTTACGGCAAAAAACTGCCTCATCACCCCACACATCGCCTGGGCCACCACCGAAGCCCGCGCCCGGCTCATGGCCATCACCGTCGAGAACCTGACCGCGTTTCTGAACGGTAAGCCGGTGAATGTGGTGAATTAGCGAGGTTTTCGCCGTAGCGTGGGCGGAAGCCCGCGTAGCCGAAGGCTAACAATTTTAGCTCTGTTTTTTAGCCTTCGGCTACGCGGGCTTCCGCCCACGCTACGAAACCAGACAACTTCATTCTATGAAAACCACACTCATACAGACTCGAATATCGCTAGTACTCCTCCTCCTGATCATCCTAGCTTCTCAAGTGCAGGCCCGCATCATCCGTATCGAGATCACCAGCGTTCAGTCGCCTACGTTCGAGGGGAAAGTGTTCGGTCGGGTGGGTGCTTATGAGAAACTCCGGGGGAAAGCCTATGGCGAACTTGACCCGAACAGTCCACAGAATGCGCTCATTACCGACATTGCGCTAGCTCCCCGCAATGCGAAGGGCATGGTGGAATACGCGATGGATATTTACATCCTCAAACCCATCGACCTCAGCAAGGGCAACCACAAACTATTTCTGGAAATCAACAACCGGGGTGGCAAGCTTATTGGCGGATTCAACAAAAGCAGTGGCGGCAATGACCCGACCACGGCGGCTCAGGCTGGCGAAGGCTTTCTGATGAATAGGGGCTACACCCTGGCCTGGAACGGCTGGGACTGTTCGGCAGCACCAGTCAACAATAACCTGACCATCAGCGTACCCGTTGCCCATAATGCCGATGGCTCGTCCATCACGGGGCCGTCGTACGAATACATTTCCTTCGATAACGCCACATCGCTAACCTATTCACTCGCTTACCCCACTGCTACAACAGATCGGTCGAAAGCCACCCTTACGGTGCGCGACCGTCTGGGCGACACGCCTACCGTTGTTCCGGCCGATGGCTGGGAGTACGCCAGCGATAAATCCATCCGGTTGTTACCCGCCGGAACGCCTTTCCGGCAAAGTGCTATTTATGAGTTTAATTACACCGCCAAAGACCCCGTTGTGGCCGGGATTGGTTTTGCCGCTACCCGCGATTTTGTCTCGTTCTTGCGCTATGCCAAAGCCGACGATTTCGGCAACCCGAATCCACTGGCGAACGACATTCAATATACGTTCTCGTATTCGCTCTCGCAACCAGCCCGTTATGTCAATGATTTCCAGACGCTGGGTTTCAATGCCGACGAGCAGAACCACCGGGTGCTGGACGGCATCGAAAACTGGCTCGGTGGGGCTAGTGGCATTGCCCTCAACTACCGCTTCGCCCAGCCTTCACGTACGGAACGCAACCGCCAGAATCACCTGTATCCCGAAGGCGTTTTCCCCTTCGCCTACCCGGTTCTAACCGATCCACTTACAGGCAAAACCGCCGGTCGGCTGGCCCGCTGTACTGCCAGCAATACCTGCCCGAAGGTGTTCGAGATAAACTCGGCCAATGAGTATTGGGTGAAAGCCGCGTCGCTGCTGCACACCGACAGCCGGGGCAACGACCTCCCCGACCCGGATAACGTCCGGTTTTATCTGGTATCCGGCGCGCAACATGGTACTGGGAATGAAAAAAGCCGGGGCACTTGCCAGCAGTTCCAGAACCCGACCAATGGCGAACCGGCTTTGCGGGCGCTTTTCATGGCACTCGATGATTGGGTGACAAAGAGTATCGTTCCACCCGCCAGTAAAGTCCCCCGAAAATCAGATGGAACGGCCGTTATCGCCCTGCCGCAACCGGGATCTCAGACGGGCGTAGTACCGCAAGCCACTCTTGGCTGGCCCACGATTCCAGGCGTAACCTACACGGGTCTCATCACCACCCGCTACCTCCTCGATTTCGGGACATCATTCAATCAGGGCATTTTAACGACTTTTCCAACGAGTGTAGCCAACCGCCCCTCCTACGTGAATTTCGTATCGAAAGTTGATAAAGACGGTAATGAAGTCGCCGGGATTCGCTTACCGCCCGTTGCCGTACCCACCGCTACCACCACCGGCTGGGCGTTACGTCAGGCAGAATACGGCGAAAACGATGGTTGCGAAGGGGCTGGCCAGTACATTCCATTTAAAGCCACTAAAGCCGAACGACGCTCAGCCAATGACCCCCGCCTGTCGTTGCAGGAACGTTATGAAACGCATGATGGCTATGTAGCCGCCGTTCGAAAATCGGTTCAGAAACTGATTGAACAGCGGTTTTTACTTCCCGAAGACGGGGAGCAGTATATCAAAACTGTGCAAGCGAGTAATGTTTTACGGTAACCGTGTGTCCATTGGCTAAGTATGATTACTTCGAATAGCTTCTCTGTTTCATTCGTTGTTATGTGTTAAGTAGCGCGGAATACCATTCCACGCTACTTAACACAAATCCTGAGCAACCACCTTATGAAAAAGCGGATAATCGTAAGTTTACTAATGCTGACAGCGACCCTTACTACACAGGCGCAGTCAGGAACGACAAAGGCAAGTAAGCCTAAAACAGCCAGAACGACAGCGGCCAGTAATCCGGTCATTGACAGCGCGTCCAATGCCGGGGCTACCAACGATGGGGCTAGTGGACAGAGCGGTCGCCCAATGGCGATTCCGTCAAGCTCAACCAGCCAGGGAACCTCCACTCAGCGTACGTCCACACAAAATCAGGTGCGTAGCAGCCAAAAGATCAAAAAACGCACACGCAGCGATAGCTAACCGTTGCACGCCAAATCGTAATTACTTTACCAATAGGCTTTTCCCCATGGGCAGTTGCCCTACGGAGTCGTTCCAGACCGACATGCCGCCGGTCATGTTTTTGACGTTCGTGAACCCGTTCTCGGTCAGGATGTGGCTTGCCCGTGGGCTCCGGTGGCTGTGCGAACAATAGACGATGATCTCCTTATTTTTCGCATCCTTCAGTTCAGCTAACCGGCTCTCTAACTGCTGAACCGGAATATTAACGGCGTTTTTCAAATGGCCGAAATTCTCGTCTGCTCTCCCCGAAAACTCCTCAGGTGTTCGAACGTCCAGTAAAATCACATTCGGGTGAGCCGCGACGGTTTTACAAAGCTCGGCGGGGCTGATATTTCTAAAAACGACACTCTTTTTAGGCACCAGCCGCATACCGCAATGTGCACACGTACCCGGCCCATCCACCACGGCATGATCGCAATCCGCTCCGCAGGGCAGACAGACGTATTGTTCGGCAACGGGTTTGTATTCTGCCGTCTGGCCGTACGTCTGCATCGTTTGAGCCGACAGGCATACAAGCAGGTATAATAGCGTTTTCATTAGCTGGCGTTTTTTCACAAAGCTACCTATATGCGCCATTTCGTCGTATTAATTATGACGGATGGTATTTTTAGACAGTTATATTAAGAGGCTATAAGTCAGCCCCATAGGTTTCCCGCAAATGTCTCTCGATAACATCTACAACTAATCGGTTTGCCTGGTCGGCATGTAATCCATAACGTATGGCAAGTGCTTTCGTCAACGATTCGCGCAGGAGTTTTATTCCGTAAGCTCCTCTACTATCAAATGGCATTGCCGCCTGTGTCATCAACTCATCATAGGTAAGAAAATCAAAATGGGTTTGACTCTCAGGCGTGGGTTCTTCAGATTCCGTATGTCCTAAAAATATACTTTTATGCCACTGCCTGGCGATGGAAGCAAATTCGCTCCAGAAGCTGGGATGAGCATAAACTTGTTCCACTAATTCCCGGTGCCGGGTCAGAATTGCCCTTGCAATTTCCCTATTGGACAAATCCCAATATCGCCAGTCAGTCGGGGTCTCCTGCTGCGGGAAACGTGGTCGATAGTCTATTTTGAACTTTGTCTGCGGATTTTGGTCAGTATGCAAATGCTGTGCAAAACGCCGTTGATAGTCTATTTCGAACAAACGCAGCAATAGCTCATACGATTTATTAAACTCACCCCCTGGTGGATTTGCGGTTCCGGGTACACAAACCACACCTTTGAAGCCGGTTGCTAACGAACGAAGGTGCAGGTAATCATAAACAGCATCTGTAGCGTTTACCGAACAATCCGCTAATGCCTGCTCAATATCAGCGTCAACCAGGCTGGCATCCCAGACCTGAAAATAAAGATTAAGGAACCGTTTCCCTTGCTGGTCCTTGTCCAATTGAACAAGCTGGGCAAGCATATCAGCAACCGAATAAACTCCCTGACCGAACTGGCAAATTTCGATTTCCTCTTCTAAACTCATTGGCATGGCTGTATGTATTTGATTGCATTACTTTAACACAGTCCCCCAATAGTCTGAAAACCAAGCGAAACCATGACCAGGAAAACCTCCCCTAATTTACAGTTCTTTTTACAAAACCCTGGCCTATTCAGATTGTAGAATTACGAAGCGGTAGACTCCGAAGCGCTTGGTGGCAGTAGACTTCGCGGGTCAATAAGGCAGAAATTGAGATTTCTTTACTGGATTATTTTCGTTACTATAAACCTGCAGAGTTTTGAAAAGATCACTTGTCAATTTGACTTATCGCACTGCAACTGCGGATGGTCGGTGTCCCGGCTAAAAGCACAAAAAGGCATTATTCCTTCACCCATACCTGCTGCGTAAACGCCCCATTGACAGCCGCGTCCCATACCTCAAGCCGCACCCATTTTTTGCCTTTCAGGTTGGTCGCAAACGTAAATTTCTGTTTGCCGAAGGGGAGCGTATTGGTCAGGTCGATGCGCTCACGGAACACCTGCCTGCCATCGCCCGATATGATTTCGGCAAAGGTTAACGGGAACGTCCAGTCCATATCGACCACAATGGTGGCTTTGCCATCACGCGTTAACGTCAGCGAATCGCCCGCGCCTTTTCCATTTACGGTGAAGGTTGGCAGCAGCACTTCGCCGGTCGAAACGAAGAACTTGCCTTGCTGCATGGCATCTAAAACGGGTTGCCAGCCTTTGCTGTAATCCGGCAGTTTGTCGAGTTGCAGGTAGTTGACGTTGAGGTGGGCATACATCTCATTTTCAGGCTCGATGCTGAATAGATCGGCTTCGGCAATGACGTGCTTTTTAAGGCCCCAGTTGGCCATGTCGTCCATCAAGTCCAGTACCCGTCGGCTGAGTTTCGGCTCCGACAAATCGGCGGGAATGTTTTTCCAGGCCGCTCCAAAGAACCGGTCGGATTTGTAAAACTCCTCATCCTTGTATTTATCCGGGAAACCTGTAGAGCCTTTGGTTCGGGCGTGTGCGGTCCAGGCCAGACCGTTCTCTGCTTCCAGCAATTTCAGCATGTCTGTTTTGTCGGCAATACGATATACCTTTCCGTAAGTAGGGTCGTCCGTTACAAAAGGCATTTCGGGTTTGCGCGACATAATCCAGTAGACCGGCTTCGGGAAGAAGTCCAGCCAGTGGCCCCCGAAAAATTCGTTGGGTTCTTCGCCGGGCAGCAACAGGAAATCCTTCGTCGACCAGCGTTTGCACATGTCGTGCAAGGTTTTCAATTCCAGCAGCCGCTGATCATCGGGGCCTTTGGGGTGCGCCGTATAATGGAACTCGGCCAGATGCACAATGTCGACACCCGTGTTCTTGAATACGTTGACGAAGTTCGGCACCTCCGGAACCGGTTTCCCTGCCAGCAGTACACTCATCACGTATTCATTGTGAAAGTGGCTCGACATGGTTTTGTAGCCCGGAATCACCGGGTATTTATCGCTATGCGTGAACCGCTTCACGTCGTTCAGTGCTTTGTCGGGCGTGTCGGTGCTTAACAGACAGAAGAAGTTAAGCCGTTGTTGGGTCTTGGGCGGGGCATTTACCCAGGGTACCCATCGTTTGTCGCCCATCAGATCCTGCCGGATGCCGATGCCAAAATCGGGCACCAGGCTCCGGTAGCCGGTTCCGTACCAGGTAAAATCCAGATTGAAGGCTTCGTCCAGCGGATAAAAATACTGGTGCGGAGCCGGAAAAATGGCCAGACTGCCGGTAGCCCCTGAGCCAATGATAGTCCTGTATTTTACGCCCTGCGCTTTGTTGGGTTGCTTCAAATCGGCAGGTACGCTCTGCATGTTACCGTCGGTATCCGACCAGGCGATGGTGTTCCAGACCGGACGTTTACTCGTTAGTCCGGCATCGTAGAGAATGGCCGTCGAATCGACTTCGGTCGCCATTACAGCGGCTACGTTGAACAATGGACTTCCGGTATAAACCGTAATTTCAATGACTCCGCTAAACGTAGCCGCCTGTATCTCCGACACCCGAATCACGGTTCGCGAACCCTGGCTGTGCACGCTGGCAGTGCGCTTAGTTAAAGTGACAGCATAGGACGTATGAGGCAGCTTATTCGTCTTGTCGAAAAAGATATTCCAGCCATTTTGCGAAACCAGGTCTCGCTTGCCGATGGTCAGCACAAACGCGGGGTCAAGCGCTTTGGCAATTTCGTTGAACGTACCTTTTTGCGATTTCTGAATACTACTGAACAGGGGTTTCCCATCGGCCAGGTCGATCACCAGTTTCCCCGACTCCTTCGCCCCGGCAGGCCAGCTTATTACCAGATTATTCCCTTGCTGAACCGCATCAACACCGTTTTTCTTCTGAAAACCAGCCAGATCGACAGGAATCTGCGCGTGAATCGTGGAGCCAATAATGAGTAATAGGAGTAAAAGGCGTCCTTTCATAATCAGTTGGTCAAATCAAACACCCAAAAGGCAATTAGGGCTGATTACCTAACAGAATAATCCTGAAAATCTACCCGCATAAAAAAGTATGGAACGCGGATTGTGCGGATTATACGGATTTCACTGATTTATACGAATTTATCTGCGGGAATCTGTATAATCCGCACAATCCGCGTTCCATACGTCATCCATTTCTAAACCACTATACACAAATGAAATCGACACGAAGGAATTTTCTACGTAACTCCGCTTTAACCGCCACAGGAGCTGGCCTTATAAGCCTTCCAACGCTGGAAGCCATTGCCAGCGAGCGGAAAAACGTTTCAGCAAACGACAAACTTCAGGTTGGCCTGATTGGCTGCAATGGCATGGGCTGGTCGGATTTGCGCTCGCATCTGCTTCAAAGCGACGTGCAGTGTGTTGCCCTTGCCGATGTTGATCAGAGCGTATTAGACAAACGGGCGGTTGATGTAGAAACCATGCAGCACACCAAGCCCAAGCTGTATAAAGACTATCGAAAACTTCTCGAAGACAAGAACATAGACGCCGTCATCATCGGCACACCCGACCACTGGCACTGCATGGCTATGATCGACTCGGTGTCGGCGGGCAAGCACGTCTATTGCGAGAAACCCCTGGCCAACAGCATCGAAGAGTGTAATTTGATGCTGACTGCCGCTAAAAAGTACAACAAGATTGTGCAGATTGGACAATGGCAACGCAGCGGTTCCCATTACGAAAAAGCGATTGAATATATCCGGTCGGGCAAGCTGGGCAACATCCGGCTCGTAAAAGTCTGGGCGTATCAGGGCTGGATGAACCCCGTTCCGGTTCGGCCCGACAGTGCGCCCCCGGCGGGTGTCGACTATGATATGTGGCTCGGCCCTGCGCCCAAACGACCCTTCAACCCCAACCGCTTCCACTTCAATTTTCGCTGGTTCTGGGATTATGCCGGTGGACTCATGACCGACTGGGGTGTTCACGAAATCGACATCGCTCTTTACGCGATGAATGCCAAAGCGCCCAAATCAGTAATGGCCTCGGGTGGCAAACTCGCCTACCCAGACGATGCTTCCGAAACACCCGACACCTTGCAGGCGGTTTATGAATACGACGGGTTCAACATGCTCTGGGAACACGCGACGGGCATCGACGGCGGCAACTACGGCCGCACGGAAGGCATCGCGTTTATCGGCAACAACGCCACGCTGGTCCTCAACCGCGACGGCTGGTCGATCCTCCCCGAAACGGAGACGAAGAACGGCATCAAAGTCTACAAAGTGGAAGACATTCCCGATCAGGTTCGCAACGGTGAGTACCTCAACGAACATACCAAAAACTTCGTAAAGGCAATAAAAGCCAACGACCCGACCCTCCTCAAATGCGGCATCGAAACGGGCAGCATTGCGGCCATTAACGCCCACATGGGCAACATCGCTTATAAAACCGGCCGGAAGGTGTATTGGGATTCACTAGCAAAAGGCTTCAAGAACGACACCCAGGCCAACGCCCTCATAGCCGCCCATTACCACAACGGCTGGAAATTGCCCGTCGTGTAGCTATGTATCGAACAGCATGAATCTGTTTAAACTTTTCAAAATGGCTATGAACTGGTTTTTCTGTCATTCCGACGATAGGAGGAATGACAGAAAAACCACCGAATTCGACGTAAAAAAGTTAAATAGCTTCCGTAATTGGCACTTGACAGCGGCATCTGATTCCACAAAAATCAACTTATGAAGTATACCTCTCCCCTTTTCGTTCTCGTTTTTCTTTTTGTCAACCAGGCCATTTTTGCCCAACTGCCGCCCGTTTTCGACCAGAGTCGGGCGCAGTCGGCCCAAAGTGAAGCTACTGTTCGTCGATTTTTGTCGCCCGTAAAGATTTTGTGGCAAACAGGTTCGATTAAAAACGCCGGGCGGCTGTTGAAACCCGGCAATGGACAGGCCGATTTGTCGGGGAAAGACATGTGTTCCTTGACAAGCGACGCTAATGGTAAGCCCAGTATTTTGCTTGATTTTGGCAAGGAACTGCACGGCGGTCTTCAGCTCGTAACGGGCCAGTGGAAAGTGAGCAAACCCATTACGGTGCGGATACGGTTCGGAGAATCGGCGAGCGAGGCAATGGCAGCTATTGAGCCAAAACAAAATGCCACCAACGACCACGCCATTCGGGATATGACCGCACAACTGCCCTGGCTGGGAAAACTTGAAGTCGGAAATACAGGCTACCGCTTTGTCCGAATCGACCTCGTTGATGGCGATACCGAATTGTTGCTCAAAGAAGTACGGGCCATTTTTACCTTTCGGGATATTCCTTACCTCGGCTCGTTTCGGAGCAGCGATGAGTTGCTGAATAAAATCTGGGCCACGGGTGCCTACACCGTTCACCTCAACATGCAGGATTACCTATGGGATGGCATCAAGCGCGACCGGCTGGTTTGGGTGGGCGATATGCACCCCGAAGTATCGACCATAAACGCTGTCTTTGGCTATAACGACGTCGTGCCCAAAAGTCTCGACCTCGCCCGCGACATTACGCCCCTACCCGGTTGGATGAACGGCATCAGCACCTATTCGATGTGGTGGATTCTCATCCAGCGCGACTGGTACCAGCACAACGGCAACCTGCCTTACCTGAAAGAACAGAAAACGTACCTCGTCAATTTACTGAGCTTACTAATCGATAAAATCGACGATAAGAACAGTGAGAAACTGGATGGAACCCGTTTTCTGGACTGGCCATCCAGCGAAAACGAGAAAGGTATTCACGCCGGATTGCAATCCATGATGGTACTTTCCTTGAGTGCCGGGGCAGACTTATGCCGCATCCTGAACGACCCGGCCACCGCGAAGAAATGCGACGAAGCCGTGATTCGCCTGAAGAAATACGTCCCCGATGCAAACGAATCTAAACAGGGTGCAGCTTTACTGGCACTATCCGGTCTGGTACCCGCCGAGAAAGCGAACAAAGACGTTCTGGCCGTAAACGGTGCTCACAATTTCTCAACCTTTTACGGGTATTATATGCTTCAGGCCAAAGCCAAAGCGGGCGATTATAAAGGTGCGCTGGCGAACATCCGGGAGTTCTGGGGCGGCATGCTCAACCTGGGTGCTACCACCTTCTGGGAAGATTTCAATCTGGATTGGACAGTCAATGCGGGGCGTATTGATGAACTAGTACCCGAAGGTAAAAAAGACATCCACGGCGACTGTGGAGCCTACTGTTACATCGGTTTCCGACACAGTCTGGCGCACGGCTGGGCATCAGGCCCAACGCCCTGGCTAACCGAGCATGTATTAGGCATCAAGGTTGTTGAACCGGGCTGCAAGGCCATCAAAATTGAGCCCCATCTGGAAGACCTGACCTTTGCTGAAGGCAGCTTCCCAACGCCTTATGGACTGGTGAAGGTGAAGCATACGAAGCTCGCCAATGGCAAAATCCAGTCTGATATCAGCGGGCCAAAGGAAGTGCGGATTATTCGGTAATTGAGGGTTGTCGTGCGGTTCTTTTTTGTGTTGTCAGTTTCTCAAAACTGACAAGCAGAGGTTGTCGCTTGGCTTTGCCGAGTGACGGTTATATAAAGGGCGTCCCGCCCGTACTGGGACTTTCGAGCAACTCAGTCTACGGGCGAGACGCCCTCTGCATAGCAGTCACTCGGCAAAGCCAAGCGACAACAGAGGATTATTCGGTAATGATAAGTTGTCAATATTTTTTTACAAAGCCTTATAACCGGCTCGATGGTCGAATTGACCCATTGTCTCGTTGTCGCTTGGCTTTGCCGAGTGACGGTTATGCAGAGGGCGTCCCGCCCGTACTGGGACTTTCGAGCAACTCAGTCTACGGGC
>CAXTJJ010000118.1:0-13036 GCA_964244155.1 uncultured Spirosoma sp. | reverse complement strand
CTTGTTTTAGAAAAAGCGGAGAATCCGCACTCCCCATTAAAGAAAATTCCGTTCGGGATTCGCGGCCTCTCGGCCCCTACCATCGAAGCCCTTTATCGGCGTGGGCTGCTACAGGAACTTGAGGTACACAAACACCTGAAAAGTCCCCACCAACATGCCGGTCAGGGGGCACGCCGTCAGGTTGGCCACTTCGCAGGTATTCCATTTTATGAGGGCGACATCGACACCGCCCAATGGCCGAACCGCCTGCCCGGCTCGACCGACACCAGTTTGATTTCTGAAATGGAAGAACTGGAAACACTTTTGGCCCGTCGGGCAGATAGCCTGGGTGTACTCATCAGGCGTGGAATTGCCATTACGGGTTTTCATCAGACCGGGGATACGGTAACGGTTCTGGCCGGTGATCAATCTTTTCACAGCAAATGGCTGGTGGGCTGCGATGGAAGCCGCAGTGTGGTTCGTAAAGCGGGCGGTTTTGAATTCGCCGGTACAGAGCCGGAATTTACCGGTTACACGGCGAAAGTGGATCTTGCCGACCCGGAGAAACTCAATCCAGGCCGAAACGTGACCCCAACTGGCATGTACCTACAGTCGCAACCGGGTTACCTGATGATTCAGGATTTTGATGGTGGGGCCTTTCATAGCTCAGAGAAGCCGATTACACCTGAGCACGTGCAGGAGGTGCTGCGCCGTGTCTCGAACACCGATGTCACCATCAGCGCCCTGCATGTGGCAACCACCTGGACAGACCGCGCCCGGCAGGCCACAAACTATCGTAACGGACGGGTATTGCTGGCTGGCGATGCCGCGCACATTCATTCGCCCCTGGGTGGTCAGGGGCTCAATCTGGGCCTGGGCGATGCCATGAACCTGGGCTGGAAGCTGGCCGCAACCATTCAGGAGAAAGCACCGGAAGGTTTACTGGACAGCTATCAGACTGAACGGCAGCCTATTGGCGCACAGGTGCTGGATTGGTCGCGCGCTCAGGTGGCCATCATGCGTCCCGACCCGGAGGCTCGTGCGCTGTATGCGATTGTCCGCGACCTGATGAATACGCGCGATGGGGCAACCTATTTTGCCGGACGGGTGTGGGGTATTTTCACCCACTACGATCTTGGTGGCGGCCACCCGCTGGTAGGCCATAGTGTGCCTAACCTTGCGTTAGCAGACGGGATAACGATTGGCGAACACATGCACGATGGCCGGGGGATCCTGCTTGATGTTGATGGGAATGCGTCACTCAAAACGCTGGCAAGTGCCTACGACGACCGAATCAGCTATGTGTCAGGTCGGGCGAAAGACGCAACAGGCTTAAGCGCCGTGCTGATACGTCCTGATGGATTTGTTGCCTGGGCGGCTGACAGCGAATCGGATGAGCCGTCAATCGGGCAGGCGGTTGCCCGCTGGTTTGCTCGATAGACTGGTGTTTCAACAGTCCTTAACCAACTGTTCAGATACGAATGCGGAACGGCCTATCCATTGGTCATTCCACATTCGTATCTGAACAGTTAGTTTGTTACCCCTATACCCTCAAATAGCGGGGCATAATCATCCGACAGGGTGATCTTTATCTTGTGCAGTTCGCCCTCGGTGATCATCGACTTCAGTAACGACATAAACTGCTGCGTATAGCGTTCGCCCGTGGCTGTTTCCACGCCAAGTTTATCGGCTACCCGCTGATAAAATTCGGTCAGCTTGAATCGTTCACCCTGGTCGCGGTCTTCCGGCGACACTTCCCGGATGATCTCAAGGAGAGGACCGGGGAGTTGCGCCCCCAAATTGTCGGCCGCATTGCCGGCAAGATGAGCGGTCAGCGTGTGCAGAAACGCACGGGTAATGTCGAGTACTTCGCCTTCCGAATCGACAGAAAGGACGGCTTTTGCCTGGTGAATAAATTCCGGATACTGCATAACGTTGGGTTGAGTTAGTACTGGTTGGTCAACCCGGCGTTCGGGTAAGATGTTGGCACAACCCTGAAAATTCACTCTGTTTGGCTTGTATTTTATTTACTCCCCAGAATAGTCGTGCCATCCGGACTCACTATCTACAACGCATACAGCCCCTATCGCTAATCTGCTATAGGTCCTGCCGTGAGTCAAAAATCAGTAGGTTGAATGAGTAAGTATATCTTCCTACTATTGAAAAAAGAGAGTAACTTTGGTGTACTCAAATGATTGCATTTTCCTTTATTTATATAGCCAGCTAATTCATGTCTACCTCTCTTAATTATAGACAGGCGGGTATCCTAGTTATTGAAGATAATCCAGATCACTGGTTTATCATACAGCAAGCGTTGAAGGCGTTCATACCTCAGCTCAATACGATCTGGACTACCGGTTCTGAAGGTACTTTCGATTATTTAGATGAGTGTTTACGGGTAGGCAAGCAGATTCCTAAATTGATTTTACTGGATTTGTACTTACCAACCCGGCAGGAGGGCAAAGCACTGCTGCAAAAATTAAAAGCCAACGCCCGCCTTCGAAATACGCCCGTTGTTGTATTAAGTCATTCCAGTCAACGAGACGACATTTACGAAATGTATGATTTAGGGAGTTCCTCCTACATGGTTAAGCCCCTGGATTTTGAGCAATGGCTGCCTTTGTTTCAAACATTAAAAATATATTGGTGGGACACAACCACCTTGCCGCTTTCTTCCTAAAACTATCTCTTCCACAGTAGGAGAATGAGCAAATGTATGTTTCAAGAAGTGATCATTTTATCAGCAGCACTACCTCAATTAATTAATGGGCCCTATCTCCGGGGTGCCATAATCAAACACGCCCGTCACACCACGTCGAACACCCAAAGGCCGTTTTTGTAGGCTGCTGATTAGGTTAGAATACCTACTCTCATGTGCTTTTGGGAGAAACCGCTTTAGCCGCCTATTGATTACTTGACAGGTCCATTTGGTAAAACAGGGGACATCAGACCATAAAAACGGGCTTTGTTGCCCAGGCCAGCTAACCAGCAAACGGACCGAGCGACCGGCTGGGATAGACATAAACAAAAAACTTCGTAGACCCCTATCCGGAAAGACACCTGTTCCGACTGCCGTCCGTTGAGGAGTGAACCAGAGTTCTGCTCGCTCACCATCCGGTTTTCTGGCGAATACGAGTACATAAACGAGAAGACAGCCCGTGAGCGAATTACAAGCAATCCCTGCATTCCCTGAAGAACCGGCCGCTGGTCAATTTTTAATCGTTGGCCTGGGAGCCTCAGCCGGGGGTGTCGAAGCCCTGACGACGTTTTTTGAACAGGTGCCGGTCCAGTCGGGCATGGCTTACATTGTCATTTTACATCTCTCCCCCGATTTTGATAGCCAGTTGGCCCAGGTTTTACAGAATGTCACGCCCATTCCTATTGTCCGGGTCAGCCAAACCCTCAAGGTAGCCGCTAACCACGTCTATGTCATCACACCCAATCAACATCTGGTGATGGAGGATGGTCACATCAGCGTCTTGCCCACCATTCGAATGGAAGAGCGCCGGGCTCCGGTCGATATTTTCTTTCGCACGCTGGCGGAATCGCACGGTCAACGAGCGGTGGCCGTAGTGCTCTCGGGTACCGGGGCCAACGGGTCGATGGGCCTCAAACGGATTAAAGAAAATGGCGGGGCCGTCTTTGTGCAAAGTCCTCACGAGGCTACGTTTGCCGAAATGCCTCGCCAGGCCATTGCCACCGACCTGGTCGATGAAGTGCTGCCGGTAGCTCAGATTCCGTCCAGGCTGATAAATTACTGGCAGGGGTTGGGCAAAATAGCTATTCACCAGCAGGCCGATCAGCGCCCCCAGGAGCAGCAACAGGCTCTGCGCGAGGTGTTTAGTCAGCTGCGTCTGCGCACAGGTCACGACTTTTCCAATTATAAACGACCCACGCTGCTCCGACGTATCGAGCGCCGGATCAGTGTCCGCAACCTGCCCGATCTGCCCGCGTATGCTGATTACCTGCAACAGCATATTCCCGAAGCCGAAGCCCTGCTGAAAGACCTGCTCATTTCGGTAACCAACTTCTTTCGGGACCCGGCGGTCTTTACCAATCTGGAGCAGACGGTCCTGCCCGCTATCCTGGGGAAGAAGAAAGGCGAGGGCGACTTACGGATCTGGGTAGCGGGCTGTGCCACAGGAGAGGAAGCTTACTCCCTGGCCATGTTGGCTACCGAGTGTACGCAAGGCCTGCTGGATGCGCCTAAAATACAGATTTTCGCCACCGACATTGATGAAGATGCCATCAATCAGGCCCGAGAAGGGCTTTATACGCTCAATGATGCGGCCGACGTATCGCCCGAACGGCTGCGCCGGTTTTTTATCCTGGACGGAGATCGCTATCGCGTCAGCCGGGAAATCCGGGAAATGGTGCTTTTTGCCCGACATAATGTCCTGAAAGATCCCCCCTTTTCCCGAATGGATCTGGTCAGTTGTCGTAACCTGCTGATTTACTTTAACCATACAGCGCAGGAGCGAGCACTGGAAACCTTTCATTTTGCCCTTAACCCAGGCAGCTACCTCCTGCTGGGCCTTTCTGAAACTACCGACAGCACCAAAGATTTGTATGCCACCGTAAGTCGGGAGCATCATCTGTATCAAAGCCGGATGGTGGTCGGCAGACGCTACCCGGTACCGGAAACACCCCCCACTTTTACGGACCCTAAACCGCTCGTTTCCCCCCCCGCGGAAAGCCGACCCGTGGCCCGTACGAACTACAATGATTTACACCAGCGCCTGCGGGAACAGTATGCCCCTCCTTCGATTGTGGTCAATGAGGAATACGACATCCTGCATTTTACCGATCGGGTGGAGCGCTACCTCCACTTTTCTGGCAATGAGATTTCGCGAAACCTGCTCAAGCTGATTCGACCCGAACTGCGGCTGGAGCTGCGCACGGCGTTTTACCAGGCCATCCAGCAGCAAAGCACGATCGAAGTGCGGGGCCTGACGCTGCCAATGGGCGAGCAGTTTGAAACGCTGACCATCCAGGTGCGCCCCGTTTTGGAAGAAGGCGATCCGGCCCGTGGTTATTTTCTGGTACTCTTCGAATCAATTCAGGAAGGGCTCAACGAGGTGCCGGGCGTACTGGCCTCGGCCGACCCCCTGGCTCGTCAGTTGGAGGACGAGCTGATTCGCTTAAAGACCCAGTTGCAAACAACCAATCATCAGCACGAACGCCAGGCCGAAGTGCTCAAAGCCTCCAACGAAGAGTTGCAGGCCATGAATGAGGAACTGCGCTCGGCAGCCGAAGAGCTGGAGACCAGCAAAGAAGAGTTGCAGTCGATCAATGAAGAGCTGAAGACCGTCAACCAGGAACTGAAGGTCAAGATTGATGAGGTATCGCTGTCGAGTGATAACCTGCGCAACCTGATCAACTCAACCAACATTGCCACCCTGTTTCTGGATCGCAGCCTGCGAGTGAACCTGTTTACACCCATTACTCAGGAGATTTTCAATTTGATTTCCTCTGATTATGGCCGTCCTCTGACTGATATTACCCACCGGCTGGCGTACCACCAACTAACCGAGGATGCCCAGCTGGTACTGTCCAGTCTGCAACCCCTGGAACGGGAAGTCGATACCATCGACGGGCGGGTGTTCATGTTGCGGATTTTACCCTATCGAACGGCCGACGACCGAATCAACGGCATTGTGCTCACCTTCGTCGATATTACCCAACGCAAAGCGGCCGAAGAAAACCTGCGCCAGCGGGAAGAGCAGTTTCGCTTGTTTGTGACAGCCAGTTCGGACTCGCTGTATAAGATGAGCCCGGACTGGACCATCATGTATCATCTGGAAGGTCAGTATTTCTTGGCTGATTCTCAGCAGCCCACCCGCAGTTGGCTGGAGCAGTATGTTCCCCAGGAGGATCAAGCTAATATACAAGCGACCATTCAGCGGGCTATTGAGGGCAAGACGCCCCTGGAGTTTGAACACCATATTATCCGCCGTGACGGTCGGTTGGGCTGGACCTTCAGCCGGGCAATTCCTCTATTGAACGAGCAGGGCGAGATCAGCGAATGGTTTGGAGCGGCCAGCGACATCACCCACCGCAAGCAGGCAGAAGAGGCTCTGAAAGAATCGGATCGGCGAAAGGATGAATTCCTGGCTCTGCTGGCCCACGAACTGCGCAACCCAATGGCAACACTGTCGAATGCCCTGCTCGTACTGGAAACGACCGGAGGAACCGATGAGCAGCTACCACTGGAAATGGTGTTGCCCATGATGAGTCGGGAGGTGCGGTATCTGGCGCGGCTGGTAGATGATCTGCTGGATATCAGCCGCATCAACCTGGGTCGCATTGATCTGCTTCGTAATCGACTGGAGCTTAGCCAGTTGGTCAGGCAGGTGCAGGAAGCGGTGCAGCCTCTGATCGAGCAGGCCCGGCAACAGTTTCGGGTAATTTTACCCTCCGAGCCATTATATGTGGAAGGCGATGCCGTTCGGCTAATGCAGGTTCTGCGCAACCTGCTGGGCAATGCCATTAAATTTACCCCGCCGGGGGGCACCCTGGAGCTGCAGATGGAGCGCATAGGTCAGGAGGCTCAACTACGGGTGGCAGACACCGGGATCGGTATCATCGAAGCGGACCTGACACGAATTTTTACCCTGTTTACTCAGGTCGACGCCAGCCACACGCGGGCACAGGGCGGACTGGGGCTGGGACTCACGCTGGTAAAGGAGATTGTGAGCCTGCATGGCGGGCGGGTAGAGGTGCGCAGTGCCGGTCTGGGTCAGGGCAGCGAATTTATTGTTTATCTGCCTTTATTATCGTAACCTCGTGAGTGGAGTACATTATAAAGACGAGTATGTTTACCAAACCAAGTGAAACCCTGATTCTGATCGTGGAGGACAACCGGGATGCCGCTGTTTTGTTAAGCCGTATGCTTCAGTTAAAAGGGTACATTACCCATACCTGTTACGACGGCCAGTCCGGTCTTAAAGCCGCCGAACTGTTGCGACCTTCGGTGGTGTTGCTGGACCTGGCCATGCCGGATATGGACGGATTTGCCGTCTGCCAATCAATTCGGGCTGAGCCCTGGGGCGCCCGGATGTTAGTCATTGCCCAGTCAGGATACAGCAGTGCCGCCGACCAGCAGCGAAGCCAGGACGCAGGTTTCGATCAACATTTGACCAAACCGCTGGATTTTGAGATGCTCACGCGTTTGCTGGAGGAGTGGCTGGCCTGCCGGAATTGAGTTGACAAACAGGCTTTACGGCTGGCTCTGGCGCACCCGTTGTAGCGATATGATTTTACCAGCCTGGCGGAGCGAATGTCAGGAGAGACTTGGGCAGCTCCTTACGGTTAACGGGACTGATGGCCGCATGGCGATCGGAATCCCGTTGGTTTATTCGCAACCGACCTTTTGTCCATAAGTCGAGTCTATAAACGCTCAAACTGGCGGTTCAAGCCAGATAGCTTCATGCCCCTTTCTCCGTTTGATCTCCTTCGGATGGTTCTGCGGCTTGGCCCGGCAAAGTTTTTTCCTGCTCATGACGCATTCTCATCTGTTGGCGTTCATTCCGTTGATGTTCTAGCAGTTTAATAAGCCGCGTAGACTGTTCGTGAGTCCTGTCGGAGCAAATTGACTGATCATTAATATTTTTGGAAAACATTGGAGCGTTTTTTCTTTAATCAGTGCCAGAACCTTTTGCTGATTGCTAACCAGTAAATCCCACTCCTGTAATTGACGTTGTTGCCATTTGATACGGGCTTTCAGTAAAGTTAGCGATTGAGCCATTGCGTTAATTCTTCATCGGTTAACTCGTCAATTTGCTAAATACTCATAGAACGATTTACCAAACCCGTTTCCATTGCCGGCGTTACTCCGAGCGCCTTGCGTACCTTGCAAGAGTTCCCCTAAATTTAATGTAACACAGTCACATGGCAATAGTCCTTCCTATTTTTGGATAAGCCGCATGAACCATTTCTCAGGCAATCACAGGGTTGACGTTCCGCCGACGAAGCACCCAACCCATACCTGTGTTGACAATACGTGTTTGACCCAAAAACGAGTATACCATAGCCGAGGGTAGGCTGGTGTTCTGAAAACCGAAGGCCGCAACATACAAGGTTGCTAAACCCGATAGAAATCGTATATTTATTGAATATCTGACAGGAGCGGTAATGGTGAATGAACGAGTGATGGAGAAGTTGGAAATCCTATCCGATGCGGCAAAATACGATGTGTCCTGTGCCTCTGGTCAGAGTAAACGAGCCAATAAAGATAAAGGATTAGGAGATTCCAAAGGCTATGGCATTTGTCATGCCTTTACCGAAGACGGGCGGTGTGTATCCCTGCTTAAAATTTTGCTGACCAATCATTGTATTTTCGACTGTGCTTATTGCGTAAGCCGCAAGAGCAATGACGTTAAGCGAGCCGCCTTTACGGTTGAAGAAGTTGTAGATCTGACCATCAATTTCTACCGTCGAAACTACATTGAAGGGCTGTTTTTAAGTTCGGGAATTTTCGACAGCCCCGATTACACGATGGAGCGTCTGGTGCGGATTGCCAGGAAGTTGCGCACTGAACAGAACTTTAACGGCTACATCCATCTGAAGGCCATTCCGGGAGCCAGCGAGGAATTAATGAAAGAAGCAGGTCTGTATGCGGATCGTCTAAGCGTCAATGTGGAAATGCCCACCGAACAAGGCCTGAAACTGCTGGCACCGGACAAAAATCACCTGGATGTAATCCGGCCGATGACGTATCTGAAAACCGAGATTGCCGGCCACAAGGAAGAGAAAATGCGCAATAGTAAAGCGCCTGTCTTTGCCCCGGCGGGTCAGAGTACCCAAATGGTGATCGGCGCTACTAAAGAGAGCGATCTGGACATTTTAGGTATGACCAATCATTTTTACAGTCAACTGAACCTGAAGCGGGTTTATTATTCGGGCTATGTACCCATCAGCGATGACAGTCGCCTGCCCTCCATCGGTACACCCGTACCAATTATCCGCGAAAACAGGCTGTACCAGGCAGACTGGCTGCTTCGCTTTTATGGCTTTGCCTTCGATGAACTGGTCGGGACCGATCAGCCAAACCTTGACCTGGATATTGACCCGAAACTGGGCTGGGCCTTGCGCAACCTTGACCAGTTTCCAGTAGACATTAATACGGCCGACATCGAGTTGATCAAACGCATACCGGGCATTGGCTTTCAAAGTGCTCAGAAGATCGTGGCTGCGCGTCGCTTTAGAAGACTACAGGCTGAGCACCTGAAGAAGATGGGCATCGCCTACAACCGGGCTCAATACTTTCTGGCTATCAGCCGCCCGTTTGCCCGGCAATACGATTATACACCCTTGCAGCTCAAGCAACTGATCCTGACGTTGCAGAAAAGCAAATACAGGCCCAATTTTTCGACCCAGTTAAGCTTATTCTGAGCGAATGACGAGCGTAGTATACGACGGAACGTATGAAGGTTGGTTAACGGCCATCTTTGACATTTATGCTTACAAACTGACAGACGTGGTCTTTTCCAGCGAGGAAGCGTCTCCGGCGTTGCTGTTCGGAACAACGCATTCGGTCATCACCGACGAACAGAAAGCAGAGCGGGTATTGACAGGCCTGCAGAAGCGATTATCCGCAGAAGGGTTGACCCAGTTATACAAAACCTACCTCTCTGACATCGACAGACCTGAAGAAGTCATGTGCCGATTTGTCCGTCATGTATTTGACAGTCCGCACAATATAGAAGAAGATTTCGCCCATCCGGCGGTTTGGAAAGTGAAGCAGGCAGCAAAGCGGGTGAAACGGGAAGCGCATCGTATGGAAGCGTTTGTTCGGTTTAAACTCACAAATGATCAGCTATATTATGCCATCATTGAACCGGATTGCGATGTATTGCCCCTGATTGCCCCTCACTTTCAAAGCCGGTACGCCGATCAACGTTGGTTCATTTACGATGCGAAGCGCCGATACGGTATTTATTATGACCTGGAGACGGTAACCACCGTTGCGATCGAATTTCAGCATGGCCGGGCTACATCTCAGCTACTTGTGGAGATCAGCGATGAGCGCGAAGAATTTTATCAGGAGCTATGGCGTCGCTATTTCAAGAGCGTGACCATTGAGGCTCGTAAAAACAGGCGGCTTCAGCTACAGCATATGCCGAAACGCTATTGGAAACATTTGACGGAGCAAATGACGCACGGAGGTAATACTAAACTTGACTGATATGAAAAAAGTAACGGGCCTGGGCGGGGTATTTTTCAAATGCAATGACCCAAAAGCCATGAACGACTGGTATGCCAAAAACCTTGGCTTGAGTACGGGCGAATTCGGAACGACGTTTGAGTGGCGGCAGGCAGATGATCCATCTAAAAAAGGCTCTACAGCCTGGTGTACGTTCCCCAATAATACGGACTATTTCAATCCGTCGGCCAAGCCTTTCATGGTCAATTACCGGGTGGAGAATTTAGCGGCTCTGGTTGATGAATTGAGACGGGACAATGTGACCCTTGTCGACGATATAGTCGAGTATGACTATGGCAAATTCGTGCATATTCTGGACCCGGAAGGGAATATTATTGAGCTTTGGGAGCCAGCGGATGAGTCGGAGTAGGCTAAACGATCAGACGACCAGGCTGGGGTTCAGGCTCCGACCAGACTACATACGCCAGCAAACTCCAGCAAACGGAAGCATACACGCCCGACACCACCAGGATGTACAGCGTACCCTTGTCAGCATCAATGGCCATATTCATCGGGTTAAGTCCCATCAGTTTGCCCAGCAAGGCTGTCAGCGGTAGCCACAGGCCCACCGCCAGGGGCACATACCGTCGCCAGCTGCGCAAGGTGCCTGCGCAGGCTACCGTTAGGCCAACCAGCAGCATCATGACCATGCTGATGGGCCAGAATGCATCCAGCACCCGGAACAAAAGCGTATTTGCATTCGGCTCGATAGCCTGATAAATATTCCAGATGTTAGCCACAGTGAGCGTTAGCAGGTTAGCCCGGATGATGAAACGGCCGAACCTCGATTGGCCCGTTGCGTTCAGACGGATCAGACCAACAAGGCTACCCATCCAGGTTAACATGAAAACCAGACCGATCAGGCCATCGAAGGCAGACTGGGCTAAGCCTGGATAACGCATCGGGAGTAGTGAAGCAAGTAATAAATAATGAGCACCCAGAAAGCCGAACGCGCCGAGCGTCCGATTGGTTAAAGAAAAGTTGTTCATGAGCCTGGTAGTTGCCTATGGAAGAGTCAGCGACCACTGACAGGGCAAAATTGGCAGGTAAACCGGGTCCGATTCAATCCTTTCCTGTTCCAATTGACATTGGCAGGTTATCAATCAGCCATACCCCTGTATGAATTGTTGACAGGGTGGCGAAGGCAAATAAAGACAAAGGCAACCCATTAACTTACTACCCATGAATGTAGCTTAAACCGCGCAGGGAAATTTTTAAGCTACATTTATGGATAGTCCTTATAGTCTGAAGGAGACACCCAGGTTAATGCTTCGGGCATCAGCGGGAATGATACCAGGACCAGGAAAACCTAACGCTCTACGGGTAAAATAGTAGTTGTTGGTCAGGTTATTTATGCTCAAACTAAAATCAAACTGCCTGATCTTATAATTCGCCGTTAAATCCATCAGCCAATACATCGGAATCTCCCCAACCAGACCATCGGCCGTTTGAAACGAATTATAGGCGTCAGTAAACTGCTGGCTGGTGCGGGCATATTGCAAGGTTGTTCTAAATCCTTTTTGCTGGAACGTTACCCCCGTGCGGATAATCGTTTTAGGCGCATATTCTACCTGCCTGCCCACAATGAGCGTCGTTAGCAGGGGATTTATAGCCGACGTATAGGCCGCATCCGTGTAGGCAAAGCTGCCAAAGACAGACACCGAATTTTCAGGATTTACATGACTGATTCTGGAGAGATTAATTTCGCCGAACGTTTCCGCACCTATACTGCGCGAGCGACCTATGTTGGTGCGATACCGAACCACTTCCAGCCCATCGGCAGAGGCCACCCGGATGATGCCAATCCGGTTGTTATAGTCCAGATAATAGGCACTTAGGTCGTAGTTGAGCCAGGTTTTATAATTCCCCCGAAAGCCCAGATCAGCATTGAATCCAGTAACATCTTTTAAATTCGGGTCAACCTGAAAGTTGGGTGTTCGAACCAGAATATCGGAATAGTTAACGGGGCTGTAATTTTGCGAGATATTGACATACAGCTCCGCCTGCGGATTTACGGCATAATTGACGCCAATGCCAAACAGTGGAAACTGGCGAATCGTCTGCTGTTTTGCCGATATGTTCTGATTGGTTGCGTCAACATAGCTATACCCCTGCGAATTGGAGTTAATATACTCATACCGAAAGCCGGGCGTGATGCTGAGCTTATCCGACATCCACAGCACGTTTTCCACGAAAAAAGCCGCGTTATAGGATGGGAACCGGTAATCAAATTCATCGACCTGAGCCGGATTGGGAAAGTTAAAATTCGCATCGCTGCCCGCAAAACCCGACCCCTGCTGCCGGTGCGTATTTCCCTGATAATACCTGGCCCCAACTAATACCGATGCTTTTTTGGCGAACAACGCATAACGGTGTAAAAGTCGTGCTTCAGTGCCAAAATTATGGTAATGATCGTACGTCAGTTGCCGGCGTTGCGTCGTATCCGTTCTATCTTTCAGCAGGTTAACTATATTACCGATTGACCCTCGCTGGGCAATCAATCCATAAGCCCGAACGTTGAACTTTGTCCGGTCATCGATTTGATAATCAAGTGTGAAGGCAGGCATAGTCCAACGGGCCTGAAACCAGTTTCGGTTTCGATAACTTGCCCTCGGATTCTCGTTGAACTGGGCATCGGTCAAGCCCCCCGGCTGTTGCATCAGGTACCCCATAGCAGTAAATTCTGCTCCGATTTTTATCGACTCGGATAGGCGATAACTTAATGAGCCATAGCCCGTATTGACATTGAACCCCGTATTCTGTCGCCAGCCGTCGCCTTGTTTATGCGCAAAGAAACCGTAGTAATTGAGCTTCCCGACTTGCCCGCCAACCGAATTAAATGAATTGAACAGT
>CAXTJJ010000117.1:0-13095 GCA_964244155.1 uncultured Spirosoma sp. | reverse complement strand
AAGCGTCCTGAATTAGGGCATTTGTCGGTGGGTTCGGTTGCCGATGTGGCTATTTTGAATCTGCACGAAGGCAAATTTGAGGTGCGGGATACGGGCTATTTCGGTTTCTTTGATTATACTGGTCATAAAATTGAAGGCAAACAAAAGCTGGAATGCGAAATGACCATCCGAAAAGGGAAGATTGTGTACGACCTGAATGGCATTGCCAACCCAGTTGTTGTCACGCAGCAACCACGTTCGTAACGATATGTGCGTCTGGCGCGAGCATTGGCTCGTGCCTTTTTATATTGCAAGCATTCGCTTGCGTCAGTGAATACTGACTTTATGCAAAGGCACGGGTAAATACCCGCGCCAGAAACACCCGCAACAATGTTAACCCGTATACTTCCATTTATTAACCTTACGCTATCGAGCGTTGGCATTTTGTTTTTACCGGCAAGTCATATGCCTACTACTGATGATGTGGTCAAGTCCAGCATCTTCACCCCAGCCAACGGCTTTACGTCGGGGGTTGAAGGTCCGGCCGTTGACAAGTCGGGGACAATCTATGCCGTCAACTTCGGCAAGCAGGGCACCATTGGGCAGATCACGCCAACGGGTCAGGCCAGCGTGTTTGTGGAGTTGCCCGAAGGCAGTATTGGCAACGGCATTCGCTTCAACAAACGGGGCGATATGTTCATTGCCGATTACCCAAAACACAATATCTTAAAAGTGGTGATGGGCACAAAGCAGGTCAGTGTTTTCGCTAACGAACCTCGTATGAGCCAGCCTAACGATATTGCCATCGACAGTCAGGACCGGCTCTATGCCAGCGACCCCAACTGGAAAGAAAATACCGGCAACATCTGGCGCATTGACACGGATGGCAAAGTGACACTGCTCGAAGCCAACATGGGCACTACCAACGGCATTGAAGTCAGCCCCGACAACAGAAAACTGTACGTAAATGAGTCGGCGCAGCGCAAAGTTTGGGTGTATGATCTGTCGGCGAGTGGGCAGGTTAGCAACAAACGATTACTCATTGAATTTCCAGACTTCGGCATGGACGGGATGCGGTGCGATAGTCAGGGAAATCTCTATATCGTCCGCTACGGAAAAGGCACCGTCGCAAAAGTATCGCCAGCGGGAAAAGTCCTTCAGGAAATTAAACTGATTGGCCAGAAACCCACAAATATCGCGTTCGGTGGCAAAGATGGGCGAACGGCTTATGTCACGTTGCAGGATCAGGGAAACTTGGAAACCTTCCGCGTCGATACGCCCGGTCGGGAGTGGGTTATGCGGCAGAAGTAACGTGGACATCCTGTCCGCTCAGTCGTTGACGCTTGGCTCTGCCGAGTGTCTTCTATTCTTCAGGGCCTCTGGCCCGTATTGGCTTTTGAGATCAATTGTAACAAACAAGAATGTATTCCGCTTCAACAGGCCGGAGGCCCTGAAGAATAGAAGACACTCGGCAAAGCCAAGCGTCAACGGCGACTCTGCCTAGTTAGCCTACGGCTACGCGGACAGGATGTCCACGCTACACACCATCAACCAGAATTGATAAAAAGCCATTTGGCTTTTGAGCGCCCCCAGGGCTTTGTACAACAGGTTGGCAACCGATTGACGGTTTATCTCCATCAACGCGGCAATCTGGTCATTTTCGAGTCCATTGTAAAACTTCAGAAAAACGACTTCCTGCTGGCGTTTCGGCAGCGTGTTGATGGCCTGGCGAACCTTATGCTGGCTCTCGAAATCAGCTTCGCCCTGTTCGATTTCAGTTTCAATCGTTTGCCAATCAGTGAGTTCGCTTACTTCCGAACTGTGTATAGAAGAACGTTCAGGCTTAGTCCTGCGGAACTCCTGTAAAAGCTGATTTCGTAGCGATTTGAACAGGTAAATCGACACATATTGAATGGAAGTAGTAGCCCGTTTCTCCCAGATTCGGATAAAAATTTCCTGAATCGAATCTTTTATAAAATCACGATCTTCTGTGAAATTGGTCGCGTAGGCGAATAAGGAGCGGTATTGTTTCTCGGCCAGTTGGCAAAAGGCCACCTTGTCTCCGGCTTGGGCTTTATGCCAGAGTTCCAGTAAGTATTCGTTCTCTTCGATAATACGATGTCGCTGATCCAAAATACCCGGCTTTAAGTAAGAGGAAAATTAACAGTTAAAATCTAAAAAACATAACTAAAAATCTGATGGATAACAGATTCTATAGGGAATCATGGGTTATCGACCCAATTGGCAAAATTTAATTGTGCTGTTAGCGAGGTGATTGGTTTTTAACAGCACTTAGAGCTCTCACTGGTTGTAGCATTTTACCACCCCCAACCCCCTCCTAAAACAGGAGGGGGCTGAGCAGAAGGATACCCTATTACAAAGCCCCCTCCTGTTTTAGGAGGGGGTTGGGGGTGGTAACCAATTACCTCGCCAGGGCAAACACCCGCACGGCTTGCCCGGTGGCCCCAACCAGTAACTCGGTTCGTCTGGAAACCTGAACGGGGGTAATATCCCGCACATCACCACTCCAGACCAAGCCCGACTGTGCCATCGGCACATAAGCAAAACGACCCTTCCCCTGATTCAAAAATAGCTGTCCCCGGTTAGCATCATCTTTCCCTAACCGAACGCGGTTGTACTCGCGGTTTCCACCAATAAGTAAGTCCAATAACCCATCGTGATTGACATCAACAGCCGCCAGCGCATAAGCCGGAGCCATCTGTGCTTCAATGGGTAACGGCTGACTGACAAATGTAGAAGTTGCCCCACCACCATTGCGAAACAAGACCGTTTGTAGGGTTGCTGCCTCCAGTTTCTGCGCCCGTTTCAACTCGTCGGAATCAAACAAATCCGTGATGGTGGCCTTTGCATAGCTGGTGTAATCGGTAAATTTCTTCCGCAAACTCACCACCTGATCGAGCATTTCATCGCGCGCGTTGAACGGGTGCGGCTCTTTATCGGCTTTGTTATTTCGATCATAACCCGACAGAATCGGCAGTAAGGCACCAGACACAGTTTTAATGCCGTACAGCGTCAACGGTCGCTCGTTGGTTGCCTGAAGCTGGCTATTCAGACCAGCGTTGGCCGCGACGATATCCGGGTTTCCATCCTTGTCAAAATCCTGAACCAACAGACGATTCCAGCAGCCCGTTGTGGCCGAGAGACCATTGTCGAGCCGTTGCAATTGCCCCTTTTGAAACGAGAAAGCCTGCACCGGACCAAAATCGGTAGCCACCACCAACTCAGCCCGACCGTCGCGGGTCAGGTCGGCAAGGGCGGCATCCGTAACCATACCGAGTTGGGCAAGAGCGGGCTGCTGGCTTGTTACGTCCGAGAAATGACCTTTTCCATCATTTAGCAAGAGGTGACTAACCGGAAGTTCAGGGTAATTACCCGGCACGACCCGCGCACCAACGAACAGGTCACGGTCGCCATCGCCATCCACATCACCCGAACGAGCGCAGGACGCACTCACCCGCACATCGGGAAAGGTCGTTGCTTTTGTCAGGTTCCCCTTGCCATCGTTCAGGTACAGGCGCACCTGCAAACGGGCATCGTCAACGGGGAGTTCGTAGCCCGCACTGCTCACGACCAGATCCAGGTCTTTGTCGCCGTCCACATCGAGCCAGGTTGCCCCGGCGTCTTCGCAGGCCCGGTCGGCGAGCAGTGCCGGTTGGGGCATGGGCGTAAAGCCGCTGGTACCGCCGAGCCATACCTGACCGCCCTGCCCGCGTCCGCCCCCCATGAACACATCATCTCGCCCATCGCCATTCGCATCAGCCACGGCGAAATAAGGCCCCGTTGGCGACAGCATATAGGGCAACAACGGCTGAATTTTGAAATCATTGATAGATTCCTGCTGATGCGTCCAGTTTAGTCCGCCGGTAGCCTGCCAGAAAGGTGCTGGCGAAGAAGGCGCAGGTCGAGCAGCCGTTGGCGCATAGCTGATAGTGAGCTGATTGCCTGCTTTGGGTCGCACAAACTGCGTCTTTCCATCGGCCCAGCGAATCAATACCGAATCGACCGCTGCTGCTTTGCCCAGTCCAAACAACAGAGGCCCATACATCGCCGATTGAAAGCCCCTCACGGGCATAAACTCCTGTACCTGTTCCCGTCCCCCCGACCAGACGGTTGCTCTTGCCCCCATCAGGTACGCGGGATTCGGGCTTTTTAGTTGAAGGCTCAGGTGATTCTGCCCTTTTTTGTCTGTATGATTTTCGTAAATACCCGCTTCGGCATTCACGTTGTTGATGACCAGATCCAGATCGCCATCGTTATCCAGATCGGCATAGACCGCGCCGTTCGATTGGGTTGGCTCACTGAAACCCCAATCTTTCGTCTCATTCGCAAAGGTCAACTGGCCACCCGAAACGTCGAACCGCGGATCGCCGGACCGGTTTCGGTACATGAAGTTCGGCTCGTTGATGCTCGGCATTTTAGCAATAACCGCCATCGGGTCCATCGACGTTGTTTGCGCACCCGGTTGCCGCGCTTTTAACTGCTCGTCCATCGTGAACTTCAGAAACTCCATGTTGGTGTAATCGCGGGCGTAACCGTTGGTCACGAACAGGTCTTTCCATCCGTCATTGTCGAAATCGGCGAATAGCCCCGCCCAGCTCCAGTCCGTATTTGAAATACCCGCCAACTGCCCAATTTCGCTGAAAACGGGGGTGGAAGGAGTAAAGGAGGAAGGAGGAAGGGAGGAAGAGGATGAGGGGGAGGTGTTGCTATTTTTTTCCTTTTCTCCCTCTCCTCCTTTCCTCCATCCTCCCTTTTCTCCCTCCTGCCCCATATTCAATTGCAACATATTGCGCATGGTCTGATGATGGAAACCCGACCGCAGCAACTGGGCGTATTTGTCGTAATTATCATCGCCAGAGGTCAGTTTAATGCGCTCATTGCGTTCGGGAAGCATGTCGAGCGTGAGCAGGTCGATCCGACCATCGTTGTTGACATCGGCGGCATCGGAACCCATCGAATACAAAGACGTGTGGCCCATCGCATCCCGCACTACCTCTTTAAACTTTCCGTCCTGTTGGTTGATGTAGAGATAATCGTTTTCGTTGTAATCGTTCGAGACGTAAAAATCGAGCCAGCCATCGTTGTTGAAATCGGTTACGGCCACGGCCAGACCAAAGCTCAGCACATTGGACACCATCCCGGCAGTGGCCGACACATCCACAAACTTGCCGTTCTGGTTCTGGTAAAGTTTACTGGCGTAATTGGAATTCGTTTGCTGTTTGTAATCGCTGATCATCCGGCTGAAACCCGCATACTCCTGCACGGAGTGATTGAGCAGAAAGCAATCCAGATCGCCATCCCGATCATAATCAAAGAAAGCAGCCTGGGTTGAATACGCCGGATCATCGAGACCATACTCGGCGGCTTTCTCGGTGAATGTCGGACCTCCATCCCGGAAATCTTTATTGTTGATGAAGAGCAGGTTACGGCGCAGTCTGGCGTCTGTCGCGGCTGACCGGCACACGTACAGATCGAGCCAGCCATCGGCATTGATGTCGACCACAGAAACGCCCGTGTTCCAGCCATCTGCGGCTCCAACACCGGCTTTTTCAGTAATATCCTCAAAGGTTAGTTTTCCCGAACCCGGTTCCGTTTTGTTCAGGTAGAGTTTATTGGCACTGAGGTTGCCGGTGAAGTATAAATCCGTTAAGCCATCGTTATTGAAATCCCCCGCTGCTACGCCCCCACCGTTATAGAAATATCCGTATTTCAGCACATTGAAATCCGGTGCTTCTTCCAGGGCATTTTTGAACGTAATGTTGGTCTGGGAAGAAGGCAATTTCTCAAACAGCGTATCCTGGCTGTCGCAGGACGCCATCAATATTATAAACCCTATAAGGATAACCCCCAACCCCCTAAAGGGGGCTTTCGTCGGGTGCTGAAAGCCCCCTTTAAGGGGTTGGGGGTTATTCATTAAAAACCAGGAATTTATTTTTATAAAATTCGAACGAGAAACAGACGTCTTCATAAACTCGAATACCCAGTTACGGTTGGCCTTGAAAGGACGAAAGCGGACGAATCATCGCCCGCTTTCGCGACCTTTCTGTAAAAATAAAGACTATTAATTTTTATCCCACCATAATGGCGTGGTCACCTTGTCGGGGCCATTCAGCAGGGCAGCACCTTTCTTGGCTTCAACGGCGTTGGTCTGCTGTTCTACCAACAGAATCGGGATACGGCGCAATACACCTCCGGCCGGAATATCCGGGTTATCCGAACTCACGACGGGGTATAGTTTTGGAAAGCGCGTCCGGCGGTATTCGGCCCAGCCTTCAAATCCATCCGGGAAGATAGCCAGCCATTTCTGGGTGCCAATCTGCTCCCGCTGGATCGCTTCGGTGCTGCCCCAGGCTACCGGAATATTGCTCAATGGTGCCGACTTCAGGTAATCATTTGGCGCAACCGGCGTTTTCGTGCTGTTCTGGTAAGCCGCTACAGCCGCAGCATCGGATACACCCCATTGGGCCATCGACATTGCAATGCCTTTGTTGTAAAAATCCTTCGCCGTACCACCCATAGCCCAGCCGTTCAACGCCCCTTCGGCACGCAGGAAATACGACTCTGCTGTAGCCATTACGTTTTGGGCTGTTCCCAAACCAGTCGACGTCCAGCGCGCACCTACGTGCGAGTTGTAATCGGCGGTGTTAACGGTTTCCGTTAACTGCGTTGTACCCAGTCCATTCCGAAGTCCTTCGTAGGTGTTGGTTTTTACCGCAGGCAAAAAGTAGGTTGGCAGCCGTGGATCTTCGTAACCTTTCAGCACCGATTCCATCGCGGCACTCATCCGAAACTCGTTCCAGTCCGACATAATCGCCAGACCGTTGTTGTCACCCCCTTTGGTGCTGCGTTGCACGAGTGCGTCATCGTCGGGGCTGGTCGTCAATACACCACCCGCCACAGCGGCTTCAGCTTCTGTTTTGGCACGGGCAGGGTCAACTTTCGAGATACGTAAGGCTAAGCGCAGGCGAAGCGTATTCGCGAATTTGATCCATTTGTTCGCGTCACCGCCATAGATCAGGTCGAACGCACCAAACGGTTTCTCAGTCGTTTTGCCTTTCAACACCGTGGTAGCGGCTGCCAGACGCTTGAAGAAATCATCGTAGATTTTGTCCTGTGCGTCATATGGCACCGATGTAGCCGGATCGCCCGCTTTGAAATAGGGGATAGGTCCGACATAATCCGTCCAGCGGTGAAACGAGTACACCCACCAGATACTGGCCAGTGCATACTCTGCCGAATTGGCGTCTGTACTTGACATGATCGTTTTCAACTGGGGCACCACCTGCGTGTAGAGCGACGTCCAGGGACCACCCAGCCAGTCCATCCGAATCACAAACCGGTCGGACGGGAAATACGTAGCGACGCAGGCGAAATACTGCGCATACTGGTCAGAAAAGAGATTCTGACCAACCTGATAGTTGCCACCGGGAAGCGTTGCTGCCGACTGCGCTTTCGAGAAAAGGTAGGGAATTTCGCCAGCACCAATAATGGTTATTTTGGTTTGGTTGGTGTTGATCTCGTCGAAATTCTTGGTACAACCAACAGTCAGGAACAACGGAGCCGAAAGGCAGGCCGCCACAACTGTCTGCCGTAATATCGTTTTATAGGATGTCATATTGACGATAGTTTCAGATTAAAAAGAAAGTTTCAGGTTCAAACCGATGCTCCGGTTGGATGGCAGGGTACCGTATTCAACGCCCTGGAAGTTACCGTTGCTGATGTTAACGTCGGGATCGAACCACATCTTGCGTTTGCCGATACCGGGAATATCCAAAAGGGAACTTCCGCGGTAGATCCAGAATAAATTACGCGCTACGAACGATAACCGAGCCGACTTGATGAAGAAGTTCGAGGGCACCGGAATACCATACCCAATCGAAATTTCCCGTAGGCGAACGTTGGTCGCATCATAGGCGAAGAACTCACCCCAGCCGTACCGCTTACCCGACACCGTCTGCCAGAATTGCTCAGCCGTAATTGCCGTTGAATTTGTTTTGCCTGCTCCAATCATGGTTACACCATCAGCACCGGCAACGCCAGCCGTAACACCCGGCAATACCCAGCCACCAGCCCGGTTCAGGGCCGTTACTTCCGGAATACCGCTGAAAGCCAGGTTCATTTCCGTACCTGATACAGCAATACCACCTAAACGAGCATCGACCAGGAATCGGAGCGAGAAGCCCTTGAACGTAAATGTGTTGGTAAAGCCCAGGAGCATCTTTGGGTTGAAGTTTCCAATGTACTCCTGCTCTTTTGTAGCAACCGGCAAGCCTGTAGACACAACCGATGCCTCAGATACGGTCGTGCTGTTCGATTGCGAACCAATCAGGTACTGACCGGTAGTGGCGTCTTTCGCCCAGCGATACGAAACAATGTCGCCGTATGAGCCACCTTCCTGCACAATTGGTGACGCCGACCGGCCGTAGCCTCCCGACAGAAACGCCGTTTTAATGTCGGGCGAAAGGCTAACAATTTTATTCCGGTTCAGACCCATATTTAGCGTCAGGTCCCAGGTCAAGCGGTCGGTTTTGATGGCCGTTCCGTTGATCACTACCTCAAGACCCATGTTCCGAATGTCGCCCGCGTTGATGTACTGGTCACTGAAGCCCGAAGCAGGCGCCAGCCCCAGTTTCAGCAACTGGTTGATCGAGTTCGTTTTATAGGCGGTAACCGTTGCCCCGATGCGGTTGCTGAAGAAACGGGCATCGATACCAAATTCCAGACTTTTCGTAATCTCAGGTTTCAGATTACCAATGGCCTGCGTCCCATCCCGGCTGATAAATCCGGAACCGGCACCCTGGCTGTATGAATAGTTTGTCTGCAACAGATACGGATCGGCTCCGTTACCCACCTGTGCGAACGAGCCATTGATTTTCAGGAACGACAGCGGCCCCGAAAGTTTCAGCAGATCTGACAATACCACCGACGCACCGACCGACGGATACTGGAACGAGTATGGCTTTGGCAGGGTCGAAGACCAGTCGTTACGCAAGCTGGCGTTGACGAAAATAGCATCCCGCCAGGCCAGTGATGCCTGACCGAACAACGATTGCGTTTGCACGTGAGAGAAATCATCACCCAGCGTCTGGTTGGTACCAAAGTTCAGGTTATAGCGGTTCGGGACATTCAACCCATCGGCCGTGGCATTGGTCGATTGGTAGCGGGTATCCTGAATGATGGCACCCGCCTGGTAATCAAGCGTAAAATCCGAACCAATCTTATTTTTTCCTTCGATCAACAGGTCATACCAGCTCTGGGTATTCACGATGTTGTTCCGGGAAAATTTACCACCCGCCTGATTGGCCCACAAAATTGTACCCTGGCCGTAGCTTTCTTCGTTTTTGTCGAAATACTTATCGAGGTTAGCCCGTCCCTGAATGCTCAGGAAGTCGGTTAGCTGATATTTCGCCAGAACAAAGCCAATAACCCGGTCGCGGTATTGATTGATGGCCGTTTGGTTGGTCATCCAGTACGGATTCTGGTAGATCGACGACAGCGTTGACGGCCAGGCAGTTGGCGTTGGCAGGCCAAACGCATTGGGAGCCGCGTAATTCTGCGCCGTAGTAATACCAATGTTCCGTGGAATCTGGTAGAGGTCAATCACCGGCGCGTTTTCCTCACCCGTCCGGGGTTTGTTCACCACCGACTGGTTGATGTACGTAATTTTCGCATCGGTTGAAAATTTCGAGCTGATCTGGTTCGACAACCGCAGGTTGATGGTATGACGCATCAGATCATTGCCCGGTACCGTTCCCTGCAACGCATTGTTGGTATACGACAGATAGGTCTGCGACCGTTCCGAGCCACCCGTAATGCCGATAGAGTTGTTGAAACTCACCGCAGAACGGAAGAAATCGCGGATGTTGTTAGGTTGCGCCGAATACGTATCAGGATTACCGAGGTAGTTTGTATACGACTGGCCCGTCATGGGTGCACCCCAGCTAGCCCCAACGGCAGGGTCCAGCTTACCGCCAATACCCTGGCCGAACTGATTCTGTACCATTGGCAAGGCAAACGGCTTGTCGATCGAAACACCGGAGTTCACATCGACCGAAACCCGGCCCGCTTTACCCCGCTTGGTCGTAATCAGAATAACACCGTTGGCTGCCTGACTGCCATAAAGCGCGGCAGCCGATGCACCCCGCAGCACCGTTACGTTTTCAATATCGTCGGGGTTGATGTTCGACGCACCATCCGAGTTGGCCACGCTACCGAAGTCGCTGGTTGCCTGTCCGAATGTGCTGTTGTTGATCGGGACGCCATCGACTACCATCAGGGCATTGTTCGTACCCTGAATGGAGCGGTTACCGCGCAACACGATCCGCGAACCCGTACCCGGTCCACCCGAACCCTGGGTAATATACGCACCGGCGATTTTACCCTGTAAAGTGTTCAGTACGTTACCATCACGAACTTCATTGATCTGAGCGGGTTTGATCGTCTGGGTCGCGTAGCTTAACGCTTTGGCTTCCCGTTTGATCCCTAGAGCCGTTACAACAACTTCGCCCAGAACCCGGTCATCGCTTGCCAGTGATATTGTAAGCTGTGTTTGGCTCGGAGACACTGCTACATCTTTTCCAGTATATCCTACTGATGAAACTGTCAGCGTAGTCGCTTCATTTGGTACTGATAACTTAAATTCTCCTACGGCATCTGTCGTAGTGCCCCGTGTGGTTCCTTTGATAACCACGTTTGCTCCGGATATGGCCTGGCCCTGCTCATCGCGCAGGGTACCCGTTATTTGTCGGTTCTGCGCCCAGAGCGGTCCGGTTGCAGTAAGTACCAGCAAAAAACAGCAAAGTAAGTGTTTAAGCATAGTGTTAGCTGAGGTTAAAATGTACAGTAAACCAATAATAGAAAATATTTATTTAACGGCAAAATGCAGAATTTAAGGTCAATATCCTCCCGTTAATCAAAAAATTTATAAACTATCATGTTATTTAACCTTTCTTTAATAATCTATGGGCCAACACAGAAACAGTAATCTGAGCGACCGTTCCCAAACAAAGTCGATTTAAGGTAAACATTTTGTCAAACATTTCTTTGAGCGTTTCTAATCCAGTCAAAAGTTTACTTTGTGTTGAAACTGTTAGATCGGCTGGTAGATGTTCTTTAGACGGATACGACCAATTGCTCCATACGGCTGGCAGTCGTTCGCTCCCCCGTTCCAAGTTATGAAGATTAAGCTACTCCTTTGTTTTCTGTTGACCTGTACAGAAATTCTAGCTGCCCTCGCTCAAACACCCGTAGAATATGCCTGGTGGAACCCGGTCAAAAATAATTTCCCTGTCATTGAAGGACAAGCCTGGACGGGAAAAGACATCCAGAACCCCTTCGACCGTTTGCCTGCCTCAGCCGAGAAAAGCGTTCGAAAAGACGTATGGAATCTATCGCATAACGCAGCCGGATTGATGATCCGTTTTCGAGCCAGCACCGATCAACTGGTGGTGCGCTACGTGGTGAGCGGTAAGCAGGCCCTACCCCATATGCCCGCCACGGGCGTAAGCGGTATTGATCTGTACGCAGGTAACAGCGACGGCGACTGGCTCTGGGCGGCCGGGAAATATACTTTTGGTGACACCATCCAATACCGCTTTGCCAACCTGGAACCCAATGATACCTACCATCAGAAAGGGCGCGAGTACCGCCTGTTTCTACCGCTGTACAGCTCCGTTCAGTGGCTCGAAATTGGTGTCCCTAAAGGTGTCACGCTGACACCGCTGGCGGTCCGGCCCGACAAACCGATTGTAGTGTATGGCACGTCCATTGCGCAGGGGGCCTGTGCCTCCCGACCCGGTATGGCCTGGACAGCTATCCTGAGCCGTAAGCTGGACAGGCCGCTCATTAACCTGGGCTTTTCGGGAAATGGCCGACTCGAAAAAGAGGTGGTCGACTATGTCGCGCAGGTCGATGCCAGCCTGTATGTGCTGGACTGTTTACCGAATCTGATTTCAACCGTCGGTATTAAACCCGAAGAAATTAAAGCCCGGATTCTTGAATCGGTGAAAACCTTGCGCCAGAAACGACCCGCTACGCCAATTCTGCTGGTCGAACACGCGGGTTACACCGATGGGGGAATCAGTCCCATCCGGCAGCAATATTATAATGACGTCAATGTGTTGATGCGACAGGCCTTTGCACAATTGAAAGGCGAAGGTGTCAATGGGCTTTACCTGTTACCCAAGTCGCAGATCAATCTGGACATGGATGCGATGGTCGACGGCACGCACCCAACGGACTTAGGGATGCAGCAATACGCCGATGCCTACGAAAAAACAATTCGAACGATCCTGAATGAACCCGTTGGCCCGTTTTCGACCATGAAGCCCCGCACCCAATTCAGGGACGCCCGAATCTATGACTGGGAGGTGCGCCACCACGACATTATGGCCCGCCTGAAAGCGAAGCCACCCAGAATCGTTTTTATGGGCAATTCGATCACCCATTTCTGGGGCGGTGAGCCCAAAGGGCCGTATGTACAGGGACCTGATTCGTGGGCCAGCGTGATGGAGCCTTTACGAGTGCAAAACCTGGGATACGGCTGGGACCGCATCGAGAACGTGTTATGGCGCGTGTATCACGGCGAGCTGGACGGCTACAAAGCCGAACAGGTGGTGCTGATGATTGGCACCAATAACATTTTCCTGAATACAGAGACTGAAATCGTAGCGGGGCTCAAGTTTCTGGTGCAGGCCATTAAATCCCGCCAACCCACCGCCGACATCCTGATGATCGCTATTTTACCCCGCCGGGATGAAGAGAAACGGGTGGCGGTTCTGAACGAAGCCATTACCCAGCTTACAGGCGAGCTGAATGTAACGTTCATTCAACCGGTCGCACTCCTGGTCAAGCCCGATGGCAAAGTAGACGAGTCCCTCTTTACGGACGGCCTGCACCCCAACCCCGAAGGCTACCGCCGGTTAGTGAGTGCGTTGCAGCCGTATTTGAAGAAGAAGTAAGGGCTCAAACAGTCTCTGGCTGTTTGTACTTGCAATGCAAACAGCCGGAGCCTGTGCGGCCCAGCCTGTTTGAGCCTTCCACTATTGAACTGCTTTCGCCACCACGGGCAGCACCACTTCCACCATTTTCCCAATA
>CAXTJJ010000116.1:0-13109 GCA_964244155.1 uncultured Spirosoma sp. | reverse complement strand
CGGCAGGCGGTTCGTATGTAAATGTCCAGCCTACACTCGTGCAGGAACGTTTTCAGAGTAAGGTTTACAACTGGCCGGACCCGTCGAACGGGCTTCCTCCACTCATCAAACGAGACTTCTGGCAGGCTTATGGCAGACTGAACATACGGTATCGGAAACTCCGACTAGAACCAAGCCTGGATTACTACCTGCTCAAGAATTATGTCTATTTTGATCAGAACGGCGTTGTTCGGCAGGAGGGTTCGCCGATTAGTATTGTCAGACCGGGGCTTGGCTATCATCTGCAAATCGGCAAGTTTCTGATTTCTGGACAGGGCTATTATACCGCGAAGGAAGGCCCCGACGTTATTCGTATGCCACCAATTTTAGTGAATACACGCATCCAGTACGAGTTTTTGTACGCCAAAGTGCTATATATTCAGACCGGGGTCGATTTGCATTATAAATCAAAGTACTATGCAGACGCCTACATGCCTCTCACCCAGCAGTATCATCTTCAGGATAGACAACAGGTGGAAGGCTATGTACTGGCTGATTTATACGCCAATCTCCGTATCAATCGCACTCGTTTATTTGTTAAGCTTACGCACATCAATCAGGGTATTTTATCGCCGGGCTATTATGTAGCCCCCGATTTTCTGCAAATGCGTCGTGGCTTCTCATTCGGGGTCGACTGGTATTTATTTGACTGATCTTTATGGTAACAGGTAAGAGATCGGTATTATTTGCTTCTATCTGTTGAGTAATTACCCATTGCTTTTGCTTTACTAAAGTACCGTTGCGTTTCTTTTCAGATTAATAAATTAACCTTCACTTTTTGCATGGATCCATTTCAGATTCAAAAAGCCCCAGTTCAATACGACGTGGCCATAGTAGGCTCAGGGGCTGGGGGCGGCATGGCGGCCTATACACTGGCAAAAGCTGGTGCAAAAGTCGTTTTGCTGGAAGCAGGCGGCTATTTTGATCCGGCCGATCCAAAATACATCACTCAACTGAAATGGCCCTGGGAGTCGCCACGGCGCGGTGCTGGTACAACACGGGCGTTTGGTGATTTCGATGCCGCCTGGGGTGGCTGGGACATTGAGGGCGAGCCGTATACAAACGCTAAAGGCTCCGATTTCCAGTGGTTTCGGTCCCGAATGCTGGGTGGGCGTACCAATCACTGGGGACGTATTTCGCTGCGTTTTGCTCCAGACGATTTTCGCCGGAAAAGTATGACCGGTGTTGGCGAAGACTGGCCCATCGGCTACGACGACATCAAACCTTTCTACGACCGGATTGACCGAATGATCGGCGTTTTTGGCTCCGTCGAAAACATGCCTTCGGAACCGGACGGCATTTTTCTGCCCGCGCCAAAGCCTCGTTTGCACGAACTGATGATTCGGAAAGGGGCTCGGAGCATCGGTATTCCGGTTATTCCGTCCCGCCTGTCGATTCTCACCAAACCCGTTAATAACGAGCGTGGTTCCTGTTTCTATTGCAGCCAGTGCGGTCGGGGTTGTCAGGCCTATGCCGATTTTTCGTCGTCGTCGGTGTTGGTGAAGCCCGCCCTGAAAACGGGGAATGTTACCCTGATCAACGGGGCCATGGTACGTGAAGTACTCACCGATCCGGGCACCGGCTTAGCTACCGGCGTTAGTTACGTCGACACGCTGACGCTGCAGGAAGTTACCGTTAAAGCGAAGTCCGTAATTCTGGCGGCCAGCGCGGGCGAAACGGCTCGTTTGCTTCTGAATTCGAAGTCAAGTCGATTCGCCACGGGACTGGCCAATTCCAGCAATGTCGTTGGTAAATACATCAATGACTCTACGGGTGCCAGCCGCTCGGCCTTTATTCCGGCCCTGATGGACCGCAAACGCTATAATGAAGATGGCGTTGGCGGCATGCACGTCTTTACGCCCTGGTGGCTTGACAACAAGAAACTAGACTTTCCACGCGGTTACCATATCGAATACTGGGGTGGCATGGGTATGCCCGCCTATGGATTCGGATGGGGAATCGAAGCCATGAACGGGATGATTGCCGCCCGCAACGGCATGATGAAGCCGGGTGGTGGATACGGGGCCAGTCTGAAAGATGATTACCGCCGTTTCTATGGCGCGTATGTGGGTATGGCCGGTCGGGGTGAACCTGTTCCGCTGGAAAGCAACTATTGCGAAATTGACCCGAGCGTTGTGGATAAATACGGAATCCCGGTGCTGCGTTTCAACTACAAATGGTCGGAGCATGAGGTAAAACAGGCGAAGCACATGCAGGATACCTTCGAAGAAATTATTCATTCGATGGGTGGCATTGCACTGGGAGACAAACCCAATGCGTCAAACAACTACGGCCTGGCTGCTCCGGGGCAGATCATCCACGAAGTAGGTACGGCCCGTATGGGTAACGATCCTAAAACGTCAGTATTGAATAAATACCAACAGGCTCACGACGTGAAAAACCTGTTTATTGTCGATGCGGCCCCGTTCCCATCGCAAGGCGACAAAAACGTTACCTGGACGATTCTGGCCAGTTCCATGCGTACCAGCGAATATTTGATTGATCAGGTGAAACAGAAGAATATTTAAAACAAGTTTGAGGTTTGTTGTTCGAAGTTTGATGTTAATTCCAGATGGCAACACTACAGCGGTTTGAAGAATTGAAAGCCTGGCAAAAAGCTCGATTGGTTTCAAAAGAGGTATACCGAATCACTTCTCCAGGATTATTTGCTAAGGATTATGACCTTAAAGGGCAGATTCGTCGTGCTAGTGACTCCGCGATGGACAACATTGCCGAGGGATTTGAACGAGGGGGCAAGGGTGAGTTTATTCAATTTCTGGGCATGGCCAAGGGATTTGCCGGCGAAGTGAGATCGCAACTCTACAGGGCATTAGATCAGGATTACATTAGCAAGGACACATTCGACAATCTGTATGGCCAGGCTGAAGAAATAAGTCGAATGATAACAAACCTTATCGCTTATTTGAATCGCCCAACCTTCAAAGGAAACAAGTACATTGTTTCTGAAGATTTACCGGATTATAACCTCGAACTACAAACCACAAACTACAAACCCGAAGGATTATGAAACGCAGAGATTCCTTAAAAGCCCTTTCGCTCGCGGGTTTTGGCATGGCTGTCAATCCCGTCGAAGCCGCAGTACCAGCACCACCCGATGTTAAGCCGCTGAAAATACCCGGTGGCCGACAGAAATTTGAAGCTGAACGGGATGCGAAACTGCATTCCGAAAAATTCTTTACGCCCCACGAACTGCAAACCGTAACGGTTTTGTCAGACATTATCCTGCCTGCCGATGAGCATTCGGGGAGTGCTTCTCAGGCGGGTGTGCCAGCGTTTATCGAGTTTATGATGAAAGACCAGCCCAAGAACCAGACGCCGATGCGCGGGGGGATTCGGTGGCTGGACAACACCTGCACCAAACGTTATGGAAAAGCATTTGTCCTGTGTACCAAAGCACAGCAGATCGATATGGTTGAACAAATTGCTTACCCATCGAAAGCCAAGCCAGATATGACACAGGGGGCTTCGTTTTTCAGCTTCATGCGCAATCTGACAGCCTCTGGTTTTTATACTAGTCAAATGGGTATAAAAGACTTGGGCTATGTGGGTAATGTGCCTAACCAATGGGAGGGCGTACCTGCCGATGTGCTCAAGCAATACGGGCTTGCTTACGAAGAACGAGAACTCAGTCAGGACAAGTAAATAAAGTTATAGTTTAATTGTATATTGATACAAAACGGCCCTGCCAAGTCAGCAGGGCCGTTTTTGTTTGGGCTGTATGCTCTGTCAACAGCTATTGATTTTATTGAAATTAGCTTTTGAGCAGGCTGGCGAACGGAGAAAATAACGTTAGGGCGCCGGAAAGGTCGGCGAAATTAGTGGCAAACTGATAAATCGTTAACCAGTTGATTGACCACCAATCAATTATCCACCAGACCCTAACATTTCCCCTATATTTTTCTCCCTTTCCGGCTTTTTTCTCGTACTTTTACATCCCGTAACGACCTAATTAGGTTTTAATCATGGCAGCTACGGGACCGAAATCCGCGAAATATATTTTTGTTACTGGCGGAGTAACTTCATCACTAGGCAAGGGTATCATTGCCTCTTCACTGGCCAAACTACTTCAGGCACGGGGACTTACGGTAACGATCCAAAAATTCGATCCGTACATTAATATTGACCCAGGCACCCTCAATCCATACGAACATGGCGAGTGCTATGTGACCGACGATGGGGCCGAAACCGATCTTGACCTTGGGCACTACGAGCGGTTCCTGAACCGACCTACCTCGCAGGCCAATAACATTACTACCGGACGCATTTACAACAATGTCATCACCCGCGAACGTCGGGGCGATTTCCTGGGTAAAACTGTACAGGTCGTTCCGCACATCACCGACGAAATCAAGCGTAACATCAAGTTGCTGGGTGAAACCGGCGATTATGACATTGTCATCACTGAAATTGGCGGTTGCGTTGGCGACATTGAGTCGCTGCCATTTGTTGAAGCCGTTCGGCAGTTAAAATTCGAACTTGGCGAAAAAGACACACTCGTTGTTCACCTCACCCTGGTGCCTTACCTGCAGTCGGCAGGAGAATTGAAAACTAAACCCACGCAGCACTCCGTCAGAATGTTGCTGGAAAATGGCGTTCAACCCGACATCATTGCCTGCCGTACCGAGCACCCGTTGCCTCAGGATATTCGCCGGAAAATTGCCCAGTTCTGTAACGTACAGGTAAGTTCGGTCATCGAAGCCATTGACGCAGAGACCATTTACGACGTGCCGCTGTTGATGCAGAAAGAACGGCTTGATCAGCGGGCCTTGTACATGCTCGATCTCTACAACGATAAAGATGCTGATCTGGATGCCTGGAAAGCTTTTCTGGGTCGGCTGAAGAATCCGGGCGACACCGTTAAAATTGGTCTGGTAGGTAAGTATGTCGAATTGCATGATGCCTACAAATCCATTGCTGAATCCTTTATTCACGCCGGTGCTGCCAACGAGTGTAAAGTACAGGTGGAATGGATTCAGTCCGAAACGCTGGTCGACGAGCACCACTGCGCCGTTGTCTTGAGTGAGTTGGACGGCGTATTGGTAGCCCCCGGTTTCGGCGAACGGGGTATTGAAGGAAAAATCAACGCTGTTCGCTTCGTTCGCGAGAAAGGCATACCATTCCTGGGCATTTGCCTGGGGATGCAGATGGCGGTTATCGAATATGCCCGAACTGTGATGGGCATTCAGGATGCACACTCGACCGAGATGGAGCCTCACACGGCTAATCCCGTTATCAGTATGATGGAAGCGCAGAAAAGTATTACCGATAAGGGCGGCACCATGCGCCTTGGGTCGTACACCTGCAAGCTTAAACGAGATTCGATGGCGCATCATATCTACGGGAAGACAACCATTAGCGAACGCCACCGCCACCGCTACGAATTTAATAACGATTACCTGGATGCTTTCGAAAAAGCCGGATTTAAGCCAACAGGGATCAATCCAGACACCGGATTGGTTGAAATTGTTGAATTAAAAGGGCACCCCTGGTATGTGGGTGTTCAATTTCACCCGGAGCTAAAAAGCACCGTCATGAACCCACATCCCCTGTTTGTGCAGTTTGTGAAGGCCGCTCTCAACTTTAGCCAAAACAAGCGCGCATCTGATTCTACATCCGATGTATCAACCGCCCGTGTAGAAACTGCCGAGGTGGTTGATTAACCGCCGGGATTGGCGTAAATTTGCCCGAAATAGTTGGTAAGTCAGTAAGTCGGTAAGTCAGTAAGTGGCTGACGCAGGGGGTATTTGCATGCGTCAGCCACTTACTGACTTACCGACTTACTGACTTACCAACTCACTAACTTATAAAATGGATCGTAATCAACTTATTGGCATTGTCCTGATTCTGGCGATGCTGGTCGGCTACCAGCTCTTGGTGCCAAAACCTGCGCCCGAAAAACAGGTTGCTCAAAAAACACAGACTAGTAAACCGACAGCGACAACTGGCGGAGCCGCTGATTCAGTTGGAAGAAACAAAGGTAACGCTGACACCCAGCGAATCGACTCAGCCGCCGTTAAAGCACAATTTGGCGATTTTGCAACCGTAGCCACTGGTCAGGCACGGGATATTGTTGTTGAAAACAAGGATATTAAACTTACTTTCAGTACACAGGGTGGCCGGGTAAAAGAGGTTGTTCTGAAAAACTACAAAACCTTCGATCATAAGCCCCTGGTATTGATTGACGGGCAGAGCAGTAAAACCCTTCTTGAATTACCTACCAGCCGGGGCAAAGTCGATCTGCACCAACTTTATTACCAGACAACTACGCAAAGTGGTAGCGTAAACGGTCAGCCGCAGCAGATTGTTTTCCGGGCTGAAGTAGCACCGGGTCAATCCATCGAGCAGGTGTATACCGTTCCGGCGGAAGGCTATGTACTGGATTATGACCTGAAACTAAATGGTCTGGACAACACCATCGGTACGGGTGATATTCGGTTCTTCTGGGAGGATAAAATGCGGCAGTACGAGAACGACCTATCGAACAATCGCAGGGCTGCCACGATCAATTACCTGACGTCCGACGAGAGTTTCGAGAAACTAACGGAAGGAGAAAGCAGCCAGGAGGCCGTGGTGGAGGAACCGGTACAGTGGTTCACCATCAAACACAAGTATTTCCTGTCGGGCTTTGTCGCTAAAAACAGTCCACTCCGCAAAGCCAGCTTTAAAGCATTGGTTGATACGGCCGATAGTAGCGTTGTGAAAACGGCCGTTGCCGATGTAACGTTGCCTATCGCTGATGTAAAGTCGGGTAAAGGACAGTATAAATTCTTCTATGGCCCCAATGACTTTCAATTGCTGAGTAAGGTAGCCCCGGAATTTGACCAGAACGTTTACCTGGGATACTCGATCCTGAAGCCGATCAACAAATACTTTTTTGTGCCGGTCTTCAACTTCATGGGCCAGTTTATTACGAACTATGGCCTGCTTATCATTGCCCTGGTGGTGTTTGTAAAACTGATTCTAACACCGTTAACCTACAAGTCATACATCAGTATGGCAAAGATGCGGGTTCTACAGCCGGAGTTGAATGAGATGAAAGAGCGCGTTGGCGATGACATGGCCAAGCAGCAGTCGGAGCAGATGAAGCTGTATCAGGAAGTGGGTGTGAGTCCGCTAAGTGGTTGCGTACCTGTACTGGCAACCATGCCGATTCTGTTTGCTCTGTTCATGCTCTTTCCAAACCTGATTGAGCTACGGCAGAAGTCGTTCCTATGGGCTGGTGATCTGTCTACCTATGATGCTTTTATTACCTTCCCGGCTCTTCCATTTATTGGCAGTCACCTGAGTTTGTTTACGGTCCTGATGACGATCTCGTCGATTGCATACGCCTACTACAACAACCAGACTACCCCAACGCAGCCGGGTCCGGTGAATATGAAAGCGATGAGTTACGTGTTCCCGCTCATGTTCATGTTCGTGCTGAACTCGTATCCTGCCGGTTTGACGTTCTACTACTTCGTTTCAAACGTTGTTACCATTGCCCAGCAGCTATTGATTCGCCGGTTTGTCGATGAAGATAAAATAAAGGCTGTGCTTGACGAAAACCGCCGAAAAAATGCGGCTGGTGAAGGCAAGAAGCCAGGTGGATTCCAGGCGCTCTTACAGAAGCAACTGGCCGCTGCCGAAGAGGCCCGTAAACAGGCTGATGAGGCTACGCGCAGAGCGAAGACCAAAAAATAAGTGGCTATACCGGACCGGGCTGCCGGATTGACGACACGTATAAGCTTCACGGCTTTGTCCGTTAGTGTGAATGAAACGCACTCATTTTAAATCTAGCTATGTTTCATTCGATCTTCTTCAACAGCAAAAGCAACGCGGTAGCGTTGCTTTTGTGTATCAACCCTAATGAACATGAACGGTAGGTTTTATTGGTTTAAGCAGGTAACTGTTGTCTGTATCGGATTACTGAGTGGGACGTTTGCCCAGGCACAAGTTACCTCCGATGTTCAGAAACGCTATACAGCTGCTGTAAAACTGGTGCAGGCAGGTGACTATGAACATGCCAAATCAGACCTTAATGCCATTATTCAGAAACGTGGTGTTCTGGCCCCTTATGCCAGTTACTACTATGCCATTGCTGCATTTCGGCAACGCAATTACAACCAGTCTCGTTTGATGCTCAGACAGTTGGTGGAGTTATTCCCTAACTGGCGAAAACTGGACGAGGCCAATTATCTGCTTGCGGCAAATTACATGGAGATGGGGCAATATGAAGAGGCTCTGACGGCTTTGCAAACGATTCGCGATCCAGCCTTACGGTCTGATATAGCCAAACTTGAGCAGAATTTTCTGCCCCGGATTACAAATCTTGATCAACTGAAACAACTGAACAGATCGTTCCCGGCTGACCGGGTGGTAGGTTTACTGTTGATCGACATGATTCAGCGGACCGCTGGCGATAAAGATGACCTTGAGTTATCCGATCGGCTCACGAATCGCTTTGGTGTACCGGGTCTCCCGACAGCCATTTCCCAACCGGCGGCAACAACCTCACAAGCTTTATCAAACCGACCTAGCACAACAGGCACACCACCAGCCCGGATTTCTCGCCCGAAAGGGTATTATAATGTGGCTGTTATGTTTCCGTTTCGGGTAGACGACTTCAGTTCAGACAAACGACTGCGGTCTAATCAGTATGTCTATGATCTTTACGATGGGATAAAAATGGCCAGGGCCAGGTTGCAGGAGGAGGGTATTACGGTAAATCTGTTTGCCTATGATGTGGATAATGACGCCAATAAAACGCTGGAACTGGTCAATAGCCCTGCCTTTGCTCAGACCGATTTAATTATTGGCCCACTCTACATAGAACCGAACCGGATTGCATCGGCTTATGCCAACAAAAACAACATCCTGTTATTGAATCCCATTGCGACCAGTAGCGAATTGGTGGCCAATCAGCCAATGTCATTTCTAGCGCAGCCATCCTTAAATCAGCAGGCTCGAAAGGTGGCTGAGCAAGCCCGGAACTTTACGGGCTTACGGCGGGCGGCTATCTATTTTGGCCCTATGCGCAAAGATTCATTATTGGCAGTTGCTTATCAGACTGAACTGAAACGGCAAAATTACCAGGTAGTTGATTTCCGAAAAGTGAGCGGCACGGCTCAGTCTATGGCCGATGCCATGCAGTTCACGGGTACGACAACAGCAACGCGTCCTGTTAGTATATCGGCCCAGCAAGCAGGTAGTACAATCGGTCATGTTTTTTTTGCCAGTAGTAATGCCGACGATGGTGCCCGAATGCTTGATGCATTAAGTCGCCGGAAAGTAACCGGACCTTTGATTGCAACCGCATCGGCTTTTGATTTTTATAAAAGTTCACTATCCACATTTACCCGCCGGGATCTGTATTTATTATACCCGGACTTTATGGATTCGTCTAGGGAGCCAGTGAATACGTTTCAGGAAGAATATATTGCGAAACGTAATACAATTCCTTCCGTATTTGCGAGCGAAGGGTACGATATGATGCTGTTTTTTGGTCGTCAGCTGGCTAAGAATGGACTGGTATCCCGTAACCGAATGAATCTTCTTTCCGACACAGATGATTACCTGCTATCTGGCTTCGATTATACACAAAACAATGACAACCAGATCGTTCCTATCGTAAAATACGAAGATGGGCGGTTTGTTAAAATTAATTAGTGGCGTGGGTGGAGTAGTCGATTCAGTCAATCGACTACTCCACCCACGCCAACTACTCCACTAAAAATGACAACGAGCGAACAACTGTTTGAAAAAGCCAAAACGCTGATTCCCGGTGGGGTTAATTCTCCTGTCAGGGCGTTTCGGTCTGTGGGTGGCACACCCGTTTTTATCAAGTCCGCAAAGGGTCCCTATCTTTTCGATGAAGATGGCCGACAATACATTGAACTCATCAATTCCTGGGGGCCGATGATTCTGGGTCACGCCTTCGAGCCGGTAGAAAAAGCGGTTCGTGATGCGATTCAACATTCCTTTTCCTTCGGTGCACCGACACGGAAAGAGGTTGAAATGGCCGAACTGATTACGGCGATGGTGCCATCGGTCGAGAAAGTCCGGATGGTCAATTCGGGCACCGAAGCCACCATGGCGGCTATCCGTGTGGCGCGTGGGTTTACCGGTCGGGATAAGCTGATCAAATTCGAAGGTTGTTATCATGGGCATGGAGACTCCTTTCTCATTGCGGCTGGTAGTGGTGCCATGACGATGGGTATTCCCGATAGTCCGGGTGTTACGAAGGCTACGGCTGCCGACACCCTGACGGCACCTTATAACGACCTTGCGGCTGTTGAGAAACTGCTGGCTACCAACCACAACCAGATAGCGGCTATCATTCTGGAGCCGGTCGTTGGAAACATGGGCTGCGTTTTACCCGAACCCGGCTTTCTGGAAGGGATTCGCTCGCTTTGCGATCAACACGGTGTTGTCTTCATTTTCGATGAGGTGATGACGGGTTTCAGGCTTGCCAAAGGTGGTGCACAGGAACGGTTCGGTATCATCCCTGACCTGACCACAATGGGAAAAATCATTGGGGGCGGTATGCCGGTTGGTGCCTACGGGGGCCGTGCCGATATTATGAACATGGTGGCACCGGCTGGTCCGGTTTATCAGGCGGGCACATTATCGGGGAACCCGATTGCCATGTCGGCGGGCCTGGCCATGCTGCATCACTTGAATGATCATCCTGAAGTATACACCCGTCTGGAGGAAATTGGTCAGAAATTAACCGATGGCTTCCGGGCTGGATTAATGAAAGCTGGGTTGAATTATACGATCAATCATATCGGCTCCATGTTCACATTGTTCATGACTGAGCGATCTGTAGCCAATTTCACCGACGCCAAATCCTGCGATGTAGCCATGTTTGGCCGATACTTCCATGCCATGCTGAAGCGTGGGGTCTATCTGGCTCCATCCCAATTTGAAAGTTTGTTTCTTTCTGTTGCACTCACCGATGAACTGGTCGATCAGGTCATCCAGGCTAACGAAGAAAGTTTAATAGAAATGATGAATGATTAAGGTGAATGATAAGTGTTGAATGATTTGTTGAGAGGCTGTCATTAATCACTTATCATTTATCAATAAAGAAATGCGCTATTCCATTATTATTCCCGTTTTTAATCGCCCCGACGAACTTCGCGAGTTGCTGGTTAGTCTGACCAAACAGACATACCAAAATTTCGAGGTGCTGGTGCTTGAGGATGGATCGGCCAATAAGTCGGATGGGGTAGTGGCTGAGTTTGCAAACCAGCTCGACATACGGTATTTCTATAAAGAAAATTCAGGTCAGGGGTTTACGCGTAACTATGGTTTTGAGCGGGCAGAAGGCGACTATTTTGTCATCTTTGATTCCGACGCGCTTGTTCCTCCGCATTATTTTTCCGTTGTCGATCAATGCCTTACGGCTGAACCCGGTTCTGCACGGCCCACACTCGATGCCTATGGTGGACCTGATGCGGCTCATCCTGATTTTACCGATATTCAGAAAGCCATCAGTTATTCCATGACGTCGCCTTTTACAACCGGTGGCATTCGGGGGAGCAGGAAAAACCTGGGGGGCACCTACCATCCCCGGAGTTTCAATATGGGGTTATCCCGAACGGTATGGGAAACCATTGGCGGCTATAAGCTTAGTCGGATGGGAGAGGACATTGAGTTCGCCATTCGGATTATAGACAATGGATTTCGAACGGGGCTTATTCCAGACGCCTTTATTTACCACAAACGCCGGACGAATTTCGGGCAGTTTTTTCGGCAGCTACGGTTTTTCGGCCGCGCCCGGATCAATATATCGCGGTACTTCCCATCCGAACTAAAACTCGTTCATGCCTTTCCGGCTTTGTTCACGCTGTTTGTTTTCTCGGTGCCTGCCTGGGCATTCATCAGTCCGGTTTTATTCTGGCTGGCGGTGAGCATACTGGCACTCTTTTCGCTGCTTATTTTTATTAATGCTACCCGCAAGGAAAAAAGCCTGAAAGTTGGTATATTAAGTGTCGCAGCTGCATTTGTGCAACTGACGGGCTATGGCATAGGCTTTCTTACTGAAGGCTGGAAACGACTACGGGAACCGAACGGGTTTCGAGAAACGGGCGCCAGTATAGAGTATCCATCCTAAATGGAGCCGATGCCCCGAATATTCGCGTTAGGAAGTAAAGAAACGGAAGGTCAGAACGTTATTAATTTGATAAACCCCGCACGAACCGATTATGCCAAAGCTTACCAAACCACCCGGCCAACGACTAGTAAAACGCATGAGCACCCGAACGAAGGGCCTGATTGTGGCTCCGTTGGGCCTGCTCCTGTTGAGTGTGGGTTTGTGTGTGCTTAGTGAAGCGGCTGAAGCAAAACACAGCGGTGCCCCATTTCGGCAATGGTTTTTATGGGGGAGTTACAGCCTTATTTTAATCAACGGCGGCTTATTGCTCTTTGGGCAGGCTGTGCGGTATCGGGCACAATTGGACTATCGGCGGTTTGTTCGTCGTGAACTCAAAAAGCGGGATCGTGAATGGGCTCGATTACGCCCAAAACGAAAAGCCTCACCGAGTAAGGGCGAGGCTAAATAATCGTTGGTATGTTTGCTGAATAGCAGAGGTTCAGGCAGCTTTCTTGTCGGCAAACGAAGCTTTGATGGCTTCTACGTCTACGTTCTTGATGGTTGGCTTACGCAGCAATTGTTTGATGGCATTCACTTTATTATTGGCAATAGCGCGGTTCCGGCGAGCCTTACGCTTTAGTTCTGTTACTCCCATGATTGTATCTTTTTAACGTGTCAGTTCAAAATCAGAGCGCAAAAGTACGATTTTTTTGGACAGGATTACAGGATTGACAGTATTTTTTACGTTGATCTTTTAGTAATTGCTTTGTTAAAACGGCTCATGTTGGTTTTTAGGCAGGATTACAGGATTGACAGAATAAATGCAGAATAAACATCCTGTTAATTCTGTAATCCTGTCTAAAACCCTTTTTTGTAAATCTGTTAAACCTTGTCGTCTTGTCCATTAATTTTGCGGCATGCAAAAACCAAGCTTACCAAAAGGCACGCGCGACTTTGGCCGGGAGCAAATGAG
>CAXTJJ010000115.1:0-13247 GCA_964244155.1 uncultured Spirosoma sp. | reverse complement strand
AAAGGGATGAGAGGAATTTTCTACTGCCCCCCTACTACCTTTCCTCCCTTTCCTCCCTTTCCTCCTCTGTCCTCAATCTTATGCTAACGAACTACCTAAAAATCGCCTGGCGGAACCTGCGCAAACAGCAGGGCTTCGCGTTTATCAACATCTTCGGACTCGCGGTTGGCCTGGCCTGTTGCCTGCTCATTATGCTGTATGTGCTGGACGAACTGAGCTTTGACCGCTACAACGCCAACGCCGACCGCATTTACCGGGTACAGTCCGATATTAAGTTCGGGGGCAACGACATGCACTTCGCCACTACCCCCGACCCACTCGGCCCTACCCTGAAAAAAGACTACCCCCAGGTGGAACAGTTTGTCCGGCTGCACCAACGCGGAAACTGGCTGGTGAAGAAGGCGGGTGAAACAACCAACATCCGGGAAAGCGACATTACGTTTGCCGATTCTACACTATTCGACGTGTTTACCCTGCCCCTCGTGGCGGGCGATCCCAAACGGGCGCTGACGGAACCGAACACAGTTGTCATCAGCGAATCGGCGGCAAAACGCCACTTTGGGAACCAGAACGCGCTGGGTCAGACGCTGATCTTTGCCAACAAGGAAAACTACAAAGTGACAGGCATCATGCGCGACATGCCCCGAAACGCCCATTTCCGCACCGACTTCTTCGTAACGATGCTGAGCGACACATACCAATGGGGACAGTGGCTCAGTAACAACCACCACACCTATATCAGGCTGAAACCGGAACGGTCCGGCGCTCCGGCTGACCCCGGTGTATTTGCGCAGAACTTCGACGCGGTTATCGAGAAATATGTGGGGCCGCAGTTGCTGCAAATGATGGGCACCACGATGGCGCAGTTCCGCAAAGCCAACAACCAGATGAAATTCTGGCTCATTCCCCTCACCGACATTCATCTGCATTCAAAACAGCAAGTCGAGCTGGCTCCTAACGGCGACATTCAGTACGTCTATATTTTCTCGGCAGTAGCGCTGTTCATTCTGATTATCGCCTGTATCAACTTCATGAATCTGGCCACCGCCCGCTCTTCGAACCGAGCCAAAGAGGTGGGTGTCCGTAAAGTAATGGGCTCCGAACGCCAGCAGCTGGTGGGCCAGTTCATGACCGAATCAGTCCTGACTACGGTGCTGGCGATGGCACTGGCCATTGGTATCGTGACCGTTGCGTTGCCGGGCTTCAATAGCATTTCGGCCAAGGAAATCAGCCTGTCTCAATTGATATCGCCAGTGCTGTTACCCGTCCTCATCATCCTGCCGATTGTCGTTGGCTTGCTGGCGGGCAGTTACCCGGCCTTTTTCCTGTCCTCCTTTCAACCCATTTCGGTGCTCAAAGGCCGCATCAACACGAATTTCCGGACGGTCAGCTTACGGAGCGGGCTGGTGGTGTTTCAGTTCATGATGTCGGTCGTGCTCATTGTTGGGACCATCATCGTGTACCGGCAACTCACCTACATCCAAACCACCAGCGTAGGCTTCAACCGCGACCATATCCTGACCATCAACGACTTGTACGCTATGGGCAAACAGTCCGAATCCTTCAAGCAGGAAGTGCTGCGTTTGCCGGGCGTAATGAGCGGTAGCCTCTCCGGTTACCTCCCCACCCCCTCCGACCGAAGCGATAACGTATTTTTTCCCGAAGGCCAGACGAACATGAACAAAGGGGTTAGTATGCAGTACTGGGGCGTCGATTATGATTACGTCAAAACACTGGGTATTCAGATGGCGGAGGGAAGGGATTTCTCGCCGGCCTTTGGCTCCGACTCATCGGGAATGTTGCTGAACGAAGCAGCTGTTAAAATTCTGGGCTTCAAAGACCCAATCGGCAAGCACGTCTGGCGATTTGATGACGCCGAGGGCAAAACCCGAAAAACGTATACGGTCATCGGCGTGGTCAAGAACTTCCATTTCGAATCACTCCGGCGTAACATCGGGGCACTGTCGCTGGTACTCGATGCCAATTCGGGGGCCGCATCCTTCCGGGTGAGCAGCACGAACCTGCCCGTACTGATGCAGCAGATCGAAGCCAAATGGAAGCAACTGGCTCCCGGCCAGCCGTTCACCTACAAATTCATGGATGATAGTTTCGACGAGATGTACCGCGCCGAGCAGCGGATCGGCACCATCGCCCTGACCTTTGCGGCCCTCGCCATCCTGATTGCCTGTCTGGGTCTATTCGGTCTGGCGGCTTTCATGGCCGAACAGCGGACGAAAGAGATCGGCGTGCGCAAAGTACTCGGCGCGAGTGTCCCCAGCCTTATCGGTCTGCTCTCCAAAGATTTTCTAAAGCTGGTCCTCGTCGCCATTGTCATTGCCTCCCCGCTGGCCTGGTACGCCATGCACCAGTGGCTCGCCGACTTCGCCTACAAGATCGACATCGAGTGGTGGATGTTCGCACTGGCGGGTATGTTGGCCGTGGGCATTGCTTTATTGACCGTGAGTTTTCAGAGCATCAAAGCTGCTTTGATGAACCCGGTGAAATCATTAAGATCGGAGTAGAGGGAGGAAGGAGGAAAGGGAGGGGATGAATAAGGGGCAGGCGTCAGCAATCCCTTTCCTCCTTCCTCCCTCTACTCCCCTTCCTCCTTCCCTCCCATGCTCCGTAACTACCTAAAAATTGCCTGGCGGACCATTCGCCAACAGCGGTTATACAGCCTGCTCAATATCACCGGTCTGGCGCTGGGGCTTGCCGCCTGCGCACTGTTGATGCAATACGTTCGCTTTGAAAAGAGTTATGATCGGGTCGCATCAGAACCGGTCGCGGGCGACGACAAACCCATTTATCGGGTAGAAAGCCTGTTTTACGGGGCGGGCCACAAGAGCGAACACTGGGCGACCAGCACGAACGGATGCGCCCCCGCCATGAAAGCGAACTTCCCGGAAGTGGAGAGCTTTACCCGCATCGTCTGGCGAAACTCGGAGCGGGTGGTGCGCTACGAAAACCAGAAGTTTCGCGAAGTGCACGTCTGCCTTGTTGACTCAAACTTCTTTACGTTTTTCGACTATCCGGTGGTGCAGAGCGACCGACGAACGTTTCTGAACGAACCCAACTCGGTTGTCCTGTCCGAATCGGCCGCCCATAAATACTTCGGAGCCCAGAACCCACTGGGCAAAACGCTGGAAATTAGTACCCGTGCCCAGAAACTGACCTGTCAGGTTACGGGCGTGTTCGCCGATTTACCCGTCAACTCGACCATGCAGTTCAGCATGTTGATTTCCGGCCGAACGGCTCCGCCCCGCGCCTGGCACTTCTGGTATCAGCATTCGAGTTATACGTTCGTCCAGCTCAAACCGCATACCGATCCCGGCAAGATCGAAGCCAAATTCCCCGCCTTTGCCGAGCAGTACAAGACCGAGCAGGCGATGCGGGATGTGAGTTGGGGCATCCAGTTAGTGCCCCTGCACGACCTTCACCTCAACCCCGCCACCCCAAACGAAATTGAAGTAAAAGGCAACCGGACGGCGGTCGATTTCCTGTCGGTGATTGCCCTCGTGATTCTGCTGATCAGCTGGGTCAACTACAGCAACCTGACCACGGCGCAGGTGATGTACCGAGCCAAGGAAGCGGGCGTCCGGCGCATGATCGGCTCCTCGCGACGGATGTTGCTGTACCAGTTTGTGATCGAATCCCTGCTGCTGCACACCATTGCACTGGTACTGGCCGTACCGATTGTGTTGCTAGCCACCCAACTGCTTCCCGATTCCCTCCATCTGCCTGCCGCACAAGGCGTTTGGGCCGACCCGATGGTGGTTGGCGGATTCCTGCTGCTTTGGGGGTTGGGCATCGTGCTTACGGGGCTTTATCCCGCCTTCGTACTGCTGCGGGCCTCCCCGGTCTCGGTCCTGAAAGGGCAATTTCGGTTCTCAAAAACCGAACGCTCCTTTCGGCAATCGCTGGTGGTGGTTCAGTTTATTATTTCGGTTATTCTGATTGTCAGTACGCTGGTTGTATACCAGCAAACGGCCTACATGATGGCCCAGCGGCCGGGTGTCCTCACCGATCAGGTCGTCGTGATCAAATCGCCCGTAAACACGCCCGACTATGCCAGCAAAATTGAGCTGTTGAAAAAGCGGATCAACGCACTGGCGGGTGTATCGGCCGTGACAGGGTCAGGGTCTGTGCCGGGTAAAGAAGTGGGGCAGTTTCTGGCCAATCGCCGGTTCGAAGCCCGCGAAGCCGACAACCAACTGGTCGAAATGCTGAAAGTCGATTTCGACTTCATCCCCACTTATGGCCTGCGTCTGTTGGCCGGACGTGGTTTTGACCGAAACCGCCCCGCCGACTCCACCGCCCTGGTCATCAACCAATCGGCGGTGAAGCAGTTCGGCTTTACCTCGCCCGATCAGGCGATTGGGCAAAAAATAGCACTGGAAACGACGCCCAAACAAGCCAGCGAAATTATTGGCGTGGTGCAGGATTACCACCAACAGTCGCTGCACCAGCCGTTTACGCCCATCATGCTGTTTATGGACCCGGCCTTTAGCTGGATTCCAACGAGCTATTATTCCATCAAATTCCGAACAGATAAACCGCAGCAATTGCTCGGCCAAGTGGAAGGAATCTGGGGATCGCTCTTCCCGGAATCGTCGCTGGATTATTTCCTTCTGGACGAGTTCTACAGCAGGCAATACCAGTCGGACCGGCAATACGGCCTGTTGTTCACCCTCTTTGCGGGCCTTGCTATTTTCATAGCCTGCCTAGGTTTGTTTGGGCTGGCTACGTTCAGCGCCCAGCAACGCACCAAGGAAATTGGCGTTCGGAAAGTGCTGGGGGCAACGGTCGCCAGTATCGTGGCCCTGCTCGCTAAAGATTTCCTTAAGCTGGTGGTCATCGCCATTGTACTGGCCGTCCCGCTAGCCTGGTGGGCCATGAACAAATGGCTCGTCGACTTCGCCTATAAGATCGACATCAGTTGGTGGGTCTTCGCGCTGGCGGGTTTATTGGCTGTGGGTATTGCGTTACTGACGGTGAGTTTCCAGAGTGTGCGGGCCGCGTTGATGAATCCGGTGAAGAGTTTGCGGAGTGAGTGATGGCTGATGGCGCAAGGCTCTGGCCTTGTGTCTACTATTCTCCGGCCTCTGGCCGGTATATCATTTATTGCCTCTTACACCGGCCAGAGGCCGGAGAATAGTAGACACAAGGCCAGAGCCTTGCGCCATCGGAGTAGTGGCTATATCGACATTATTTCGTAAATTAGGCAGGTGAAAACACAGGAAGAGTCAGGACTAAGTTTCGAGATTGACAAGCTGACGAACTCAATTGAAAACACGTTGACAGGCGAAGTTTTCGATACCGAAATTGTTAGACTCACAGCTACGGACGTAAAATATGTCAAAAAAACGGCTTGGGAATTCAATTGGCACAAAGAACTGAAGGACGAGACGAAAGAAGTTTATAAACTGACAACCGTCAACAATCCGCTCATTATTCAAGGGCTTTTAAGCATCGAAGACAAGCAAGATCACATTTTCATGCACCTGATTGAAAGTGCGCGATTCAACAAAGGGAAGGACAAGGTGTATTATGGAGTTCCCGGAAATCTTGTCGCCTATGCGTGCAAAGTTTCTGTTGACAAGGGTTATGAAGGTTTTCTGGCTTTTGATGCAAAATCGGCGCTTATCAAACATTACCAAGAATCACTTCACGCAACACACTTTCGCGGTTTGCGCATGTTTATTGAAACCAAGGCGGCACTGCGGCTGATTGCCCAATACTTTAAAAGTTAAACTGATGGGACTAATTAAAGAACCGAAGCATATAGATTTATCAACAAAGTCGGAGCCTTGGACAGAACAGGAGCTTGCCGACTTTAGAAAAATCATGCAAGCCATTAAAACCAAAAATGCCAAAGGCAGAGCGCGGATTGTTCGGTCAAAAAATAAGTTTAAAGCTACCTGAGTGAATTAGTCCGTTAGCAACAATACGTTCCTTAAATAACGTACCAAGGAGGTTTGCGCGTATGAATTGCTGGCGCAACGGTCGCCAGTCTCGTGGCCCTGCTCGCCAAGGATTTCCTCAAACTGGTAGTCATCGCCATTGTGCTGGCCGTCCCGCTGGCCTGGTGGGCCATGAACAAATGGCTCGCCGACTTCGCCTACAAAATCGACATCAGTTGGTGGGTCTTCGCCCTAGCGGGTTTATTGGCTGTGGGTATTGCGTTACTGACGGTGAGTTTCCAGAGTGTGCGGGCCGCGTTGATGAATCCGGTGAAATCGTTACGGTCGGAATAATCACGAATGCGTAGAGACAGGGCATGCCCTGTCTCTACAACCGGATGGCATTTAATTCGATAGCGCAGGCCAAGACTTCTTACCTGATTAGAGGCCTAACAGCCCAGCGTCGGTAGCCATCGCAAAATCCCCCTTAACAACTTTTAACACCCCGCCACCCAACCCTTCACGCCCCTTCCTACTCTCCGTAAGAAACGTGAAGTATGTTCGCTAACTACGTCAAAATCGCTCGTCGGCATCTGTGGACGAATAAACTCTATACCGGCCTGAATGCCGGGGGTCTGGCCGTTGGGTTGACGGCTTGCCTGCTCATGGTGCTGTATGTGAAGCATGAATTCACCTACGACCGCTTTCATACCAAAGCCGACCGCATCGTTCGAGTTACGACGAACCTGACAACACCCGAAGCTCCTATCCCTGTAGCCTCCTCTTCGATCCTGCTAGCCAGTACGTTGAAACGAGACTACCCCGAAGTGGAAACAGCTACCCGGTTCGAGCCGGTGTCGGCCACCATCCGGTTTGGGACCGATTTACGGAATGAACCAGATGTGTACTATGCCGAACCGGACGTTTTTCGGGTGTTTACCTATCCTTTTGTACAGGGCAATGCGGCACGGGCATTAGCCGAGCCAAACACTGCCGTCGTTACCGAACGTTTTGCCCGCAAATACGCCGGACACACAAGCATCTTGGGCAAGACATTCCTCTGCAACAAAAAACTGTATCGCATTACGGGCGTCATGGCCGATCTGCCATCCAATGCCGATATGAAAATCAGTGCGTTGCTGGCCAAGGATTACTCGACCTATACCGACTGGCTGGTCGATGATTTTCCGGTGTATACCTTCGTGCTGTTCCGGCAGGTTCCCAATCTACACGCTTTTGAAAAAAAGCTGGCCTTGCTCAGTAAAACCTATATCCAGCCGGAATTGAAAAAAGTGGGGGCCGTGGGCTATGCCGTCGTGTTCCAGACCGAATTCCTGAAGGACGTACACTTTAGTCAGGGAAAAATGGCCGACATGCCGAAGGGTAACCGGCAATCTGGCTACGTCTTCCTGTTCTTGGCGGGTTTCGTGCTGGTCATCGCCCTGTTAAATTATATCAACTTGTTAACGGCCCGCGCCACCGGGCGGGCAAAGGAAGTAGGCATCCGAAAAGCCAGCGGGGCGTTGCGCCAGCAACTGATCGGCCAGTTTTTGCTGGAATCGCTGCTGTTGAGCAGTCTGGCGGTTGTGCTGGCCATCATCCTGCTGGTCATCGCCATTCCTTTTTTCAACGACTTACTGCAAATCCAGCTCGGCATAACCTGGTCCGATGGTTTCCTAATGGCGGGCCTTGCGTTGGGGAGCACTGCTTTGCTGGGTGGCCTCTACCCGGCATTCGTTTTATCCGGCTTCAACCCGGTGGCTGTGTTGCGGAAACAGGCGTCTGGGCTGGGGCGCGGTTTCGGGCTTCGGCAAACGATAACGGTTTTTCAGTTTGTGCTGGCGGTAGGCATGATCATCGGCGTGTTGGTGGCGCATAGTCAGATGAATTTCCTACAGCGCGTCGATCTGGGTTTTACGAAAGAGCAGGTGCTCACCGTTCACCTCCCTGACGATTCGCTGGCCCGAACCCAGGGTTATGCCCTCGCCCATGACCTTCGGCAACGTACCGAAATCAAGGACGCATCGCTGGGGTCGGGGATCAAGCCCGATGCCATCCTCGTCAAGGCAACGACCATTTTTCAATCGGCGGGCAAAAAACGGGAGGTCATGGGCAATTACCTATCCGTCGACGACCGTTTTCTGCCATTGCTGAATCTGAAACTGGCAAGCGGCCGGAACCTGTCGGCGGGATCGGAAGCCGATAAGAACGGGGGCTTTCTGGTCAATGAAGCCTTTGTGAAACAGGCAGGCTGGAAACAGGCCATTGGCCAGCCCATGGAAGGGTTTATGCACAAAGGCAAGGTGGTTGGCGTAGTTCGAAACTTCAATTACCACTCCCTGCACACAGCCATTGAACCGGTCATCCTGGTTTACAATACGAATCCACCCGCCAACCTGACCTTGAAAATGACGCCCGAACAGTTGCCGCTGGTGCAGGCAGCCTGGCAAAAACACTACCCAAACTCCCCGTTCGACTACACCTTTCTGGACGAAGCTTTTGAGGCCCAATACCGGAAAGACAAACTCATGATTACCCTCTTCAATGGCTTTTCGCTGCTCACCCTGCTGGTTTCCTGTCTGGGTTTATTCGGACTGGCCACCTACTCAGCCGAGCAACGCACCAAAGAAATCGGTGTCCGGAAAGTGCTGGGCGCGAGTGTCCTCAGTATCGTGACGCTCCTGTCGAAAGACGTGTTGAAACTGGTCCTGATCGCCATCGTCATTGCTTCGCCCCTGGCCTGGTACGCTATGAACCAATGGCTGGCCGATTTCGCCTACAAGATCGACATTAGCTGGTGGATGTTTATATCGGCGGGATTACTGGCCGTAGGTATTGCGCTACTGACGGTCAGTTTCCAGAGTGTGAAGGCTGCGTTGATGAACCCGGTGAAGAGTTTAAGGAGTGAATGAGGCTTGATGGCGCAAGGCCGGAGCCTTGCGCCATCAAGAGCCTTGCGCCATTGAGACATCAGGCTGGTAAATACACCCGAAACGTGCTGCCTTCGCCGGGTTTACTGCTTGCTGTAATGGCTCCGCCATGCCGCTCAACGATTTTGTAGCAGATGGCCAGCCCGATACCTGACCCGGTATACTGACTTCGGCCGTGTAGGCGCTGAAAGACCTGAAAAATACGATCAATGTATTTCTCCTCGAAACCAATCCCATTGTCGGTGACGGCGATTTCGTAGAACTTCGTATTCGCCGTTTTACCAGATCCCACCTTGGCGGGCGAAAGTAAATCAGCCGGAATCTCAGCCCGATTTACGAGCCGATGGCTCACGGTGATAACTGGCGTAACGCCTTTTGGGCAGAATTTAAGGGCATTCGAGAGCAGATTCTGAAACAATTGCCGCATCTGCAAAGGATCGGCAATAAGCGTTGGCAAGCCATGATGATGAAGCTGAGCGTTGCTCTGGTTGAGCGCCACCCAAAGCTCATGCTCCTTTAACTCGGCCAGCAACCGGCTGAGGTTGACGGGCTTAAACAACTCCTGGTTGGTCTCTAACTTCGAGTAGGCCAGCAGGTCCTGAATCAGCAGCCGCATGCGGTCGGCCGAGGTGCTGATGCGCTCGATCATATCCAGGGCACTGGCCTCCACCTGGCCAGCCAGCTGGGTTTGGATGATGTTGGCAAAGGAGATGATCTTGCGCAGCGGCTCCTGAAGGTCATGGGAGGAGACAAAGGCAAACGACTGAAGATTCTCGTTCGAGCGTTTGAGTTCCAGATTGGCAACCTCAAGATTATGCTGCGACTCCTTCATGGGGGTGATATCCTGCGCCACGACCACCATACCATCGCCAATACGCGCAGCCGATAAATCGTACCAGTGGCGTTTCCAGAATACTTCGGTTCGGATAAGTTCGCCCTGTTGAACAACCCGCCGATAGTGTTCGAAAACGGGCGTTTTCTGCACCCCAGGGAAATAGTCGGAAAGCAACGGAATGCGGCCTTCGTCAAGCGAATGTCCCAATAGATCAGCTGCTTTTTGATTCAGGTGCGTCAGGTGAAAGTCGATGAGTTCACCGGCTTCATCCCGCACACTCTCGTGCAGCGCAATTACGGTTGGGGTGGTATTCATGACCTGTTCAAGCAGATGATTCTGTCGTTCCAACGCCCGTTTCGCTTGTTTGAGCGATGTTATATCCAGATACGTGTAAAGGATTTGGTCGCCTACTTTCACAAATAAGGTATTGAACCAGCCATTAATCGTTTCGGTATGCAGCTCGTACAAATACGATCGGCTCTCGCCCGTCGTGGCTGTGTGCATCAGGTTGGCATACCACTCGGTCTGGGGTCGGGCGGGGAAAAGCGTTAACAATCGCTCTCCGGTCAATTCATCAATCGAACGGCCCATAACGCGGGCATTGACCGCATTGGTAAATACGTATTGAAAGTCGATGATCTCCCCGGCGTCATTCCGAACAGGGTCAAATAGGGTCATGCCTGTCTGACCATTTTCGACGATCTCCTTCAGTAAATCATTTTGTTGCTGTAAAGCCAGCTCAGTTTCTTTGAGTGAGGTAACATCCGAAAAGGTAAAAAAGATATACTGTTCATGCCGAACAAAGGATATATCGAACCAGCCGTTGATACCTTCGTCAAAATAATTGAACATAAATTCCTGACGCTCACCCGTTCTGGCACAGGCGAACAGATTTTCGCCCCATATGGTCTGCATGAGGCCAGGATACATCTCAAAAACGGACTTGCCCAGCAAATCTGTTTTCGATCTGTTAATAACTTGTTCATTAGCCGGATTTGTAAGCACATACCGAAAATCAATCACCCCGCCCGATAGCTCGTCGTGTACTATTTCATACAACACAATGCCTGACCGGATGTTATCAATAATGGTTTCTAGCAAGGCACTCTGTTTCAGCTTCTCCTGCTCAGCTTTTCGCAGGGCGGTTGTGTCAATCACATGCGCAATGAAGCCGTCGCCCCAGGGCTCCAGGGTAAGATTATACCAGCCTTCGACACTGCCTTTTTTATAATACTCTTCCGATTGTTCACTTATCCCTGTTTCGACCACCCGCATGTAGCTTTTAAACAGCTCCAGTTCTTTTAGGGCAGGCATAAATTCGAGCAACGTGGCCTCATTGACATCAAGCGACTGTCCTGATAGCTCGGCGGCTGCCCGATTGCGAAAGAAAGGTTTAAAGTCAATAATCTCTCCGGCAGCATTACGAATGGCTTTGTAGGCAGCCATAGCATGTTGTGAACTGTGCTGAATACTTTCCAGCAAGTCGGCCGACTGGTCTTTTCGGCCGGTTAAAACGTTATAGTTTACCAATACACCATCATCCTGTTTCGTTATCAACAACTCGTAGGAGCGCGAAGCTCCATCGCATGGATTAAGGTAACTCATGTCAAACCGAACGGCACGGCCGCTTTTCACAACAAGGCGAAATTGGTCGCTTAAGTAATTGGCGTCATCGGCACACATCAATTGATTGACGGACTGACCAAGTAGTTCGGACTCAGCCCGCCCCCACTTGCCAATAGCCGATGCATTGAGCGTAGCCAGCCGAAAGTCGACGATCTGGCCGGTAGCGTCGTACTGGGCCCGATAAAATTCAAGGCCATTGGGCTGCGAATGAATGTCCGCATCACGCAATGAACCAGAGAGCGTAGGAACTGGTGTCATAACTGATTAGTAACGGGTTCAGCACTAGGCTATTCCTTCCGAACAGGTAAATATATTCGAAACGTGCTGCCTTCGCCGGGTTTACTGCTTGCTGTAATGGCTCCGCCATGCCGCTCAACGATTTTGTAGCAGATGGCCAGCCCGATACCTGACCCGGTATACTGACTTCGGCCGTGTAGGCGCTGAAAGACCTGAAAAATACGATCAATGTATTTCTCCTCGAAACCAATCCCATTGTCGGTGACGGCGATTTCGTAGAACTTCGTATTCGCCGTTTTACCAGATCCCACCTTGGCGGGCGAAAGTAAATCAGCCGGAATCTCAGCCCGATTTACGAGCCGATGGCTCACGGTGATAACTGGCGTAACGCCTTTTGGGCAGAATTTAAGGGCATTCGAGAGCAGATTCTGAAACAATTGCCGCATCTGCAAAGGATCGGCAATAAGCGTTGGCAAGCCATGATGATGAAGCTGAGCGTTGCTCTGGTTGAGCGCCACCCAAAGCTCATGCTCCTTTAACTCGGCCAGCAACCGGCTGAGGTTGACGGGCTTAAACAACTCCTGGTTGGTCTCTAACTTCGAGTAGGCCAGCAGGTCCTGAATCAGCAGCCGCATGCGGTCGGCCGAGGTGCTGATGCGCTCGATCATATCCAGGGCACTGGCCTCCACCTGGCCAGCCAGCTGGGTTTGGATGATGTTGGCAAAGGAGATGATCTTGCGCAGCGGCTCCTGAAGGTCATGGGAGGAGACAAAGGCAAACGACTGAAGATTCTCGTTCGAGCGTTTGAGTTCCAGATTGGCAACCTCGAGTTTTTGTCGGTATTCGTGCATATGAGTCACATCCTGAGCCGCCAGAACAACACCGTCGCCAAAACGAGCCACCGAGAAATCGTACCAATAATCGCCCCAGGAAACTTCCAGGCGAGTGGACTCACCTGTCTGAATGACCTGTTTGCATCGGTCGAACAAAGCCGTATCCAGAGAGCCGGGCAGGTAACTCGAGATGCGCCGATGCTGAATTTTGTCAATAGGATTTTGAAGATAACCGGCGGCCATCTTATTCAACCTCGTCATACGCAAGTCGACAATTTCACCGGCTTCATTCCGGATGCTCTCGTTCAGCACAATGGCAGCGGGCGTCATGTTCATGACCTGTTCAAGCAGTTCAGCATATTTCTGCTGAGCCAGCTCTGCTTCTTTAAGGGGCGTTACATCGATATAAGTATAAAGCAAACAGCCGTCTACACAACTGAATGACCCATCAAACCAGCCCTTCATACCATAAGCCTCATGGGGAAACACCAGGCGCTGTGTCTGTTCGCTTTCAACGACCTCAACATAACGACGAAACAGATCGGAATTCTGCCAGTCGGGGAACAAATCACTTACCAGCGCGTCTGTCATCTCAGCCACAGATTTGCCTGTAGTTCGGGCATTGTACTCGTTGGTGAGCACATACCGAAAGTCAATTATGCAATTTTCTGCATCGTATACAGGGCGGGCCAGTACCAATCCGGCCTGCGTGTTATCAATGACCTGCCGTAATATTCTACTCTGTTGAAGCTTTTCCTGCTCAACTCGTCGTAATCTGGTCGTCTCGATTACATTTACAACAATCCCATCATTCCAGGGAGAGACCAGAACATCAAACCATCCTTCCAGGCCATCATCCTTTCGGTAATACTCGAACCGGTCTACT
>CAXTJJ010000114.1:0-13248 GCA_964244155.1 uncultured Spirosoma sp. | reverse complement strand
TTTGGCAATGAGCAGCGAACTCGCAAACTGGCTGCCCACCTGAAATACTTTACCCGTTTGTTTTGATACCTTAATCAAGGTGTGGCCGTCGTCAACTTTTTGCACCATAGGCTTTTCGCAGTATACGTGCTTGCCTTTGTGCATGGCATCCGACGATATTTTTTCGTGCCAGTGATCTGTTGTCGCATTAATTACGGCATCTATATCCTTCCGCTCAAGCAGCTCACGGTAATCTTTCGTTACGGGAAGGCTATCGCCCCAAAGCTCTTTGGCTCGGCGCAAACGGCCGTCATACAGGTCGCAGGCAGCTACCATTTCAATGCCGTCGACCATAAGCGCAGTCTGCGTATCGCCGATACCCATACCGCCTGTACCAATCAACGCAATACGAACTTTGTCGTTGGCGGCCGTACTGGAATGGCTGCGCACCAGATTCAGGTATTGAGGAATGCCCTTCGAGCTGGTTTCAGCCAGTGCGGCAGGGGCAGCCGCAGCCGCGGTGCCAGCTAACCCAAGGGCCTTCAAAAACGACCGACGGGAGTTGTTTTCCTGATCGGCCGGAGAAGCCACTCGTTTTTTATCTTTCATAACAAACAGATTGGGGAGTAGAAAACCCACTTAACAATAAGCGAAGCTGTAAGTATAATTAAAAAGAGCACTCAATCCACTTTCTCATCTTGCTACCCGTAAAAATTAGTCGTAGCATTACCTTTATTCCTACTCATTAAACGAGCGGTAGCGCTCATTCACTCCTTAATCTACCATGAAACGCCACGTTATTCTACTATCTGGCTTATTACTGGCTACCATGAGTTCTGGTATTGCCCAGCCCACACCCCTGCCAACGATTGGCCAGGTGGTTCGGGTTGATCCGCGGCTGGATAAACTCATTCCTGCCGACGCTAAAGTTGAGGTGCTTGCCAGCGGATTTGTCTGGACCGAAGGGCCGATCTGGATGAAAGATCAGGGATGTTTACTCTTTTCGGACGTACCGCAGAACACTATATACAAATGGACTGAAAAAGAAGGTGTAACGCCCTTTTTGAAACCTTCCGGCTACACGGGCGTAGGCGTTTACAGCGATGAACCCGGTTCTAATGGCCTGACAATTGACCCTCAGGGGCGACTCATTGCCTGCGAACATGGTGATCGGCGCGTTACGGCTATGCCTTTAAACGGGGGTGGTGGTAAACGTACACTCGCCGATAATTACAATGGCAAGCGTTTCAACAGCCCGAATGATGTGGTGGCTCACTCAAATGGCAGTTATTATTTCACAGACCCGCCCTATGGAATGCCGAAAAAAGAAAATGATCCGGGCCGTGAAACGGATGGTTGGGGCGTGTACCGTATTGCTCCCGAACGAGCGGGTGTTCCCGGTGCCGTATCCATCGTTGTGAGCGATCTTACCCGTCCGAATGGGGTTGCCCTGTCGCCCGACGAAAAAATCTTATACGTGGCTCAATCTGATCCTTTGAAACCCGTTGTTATGGCGTATCCCCTTCAAGCAGATGGGTTGGTTGGTAAAGGACGTGTTGTGTTCGGGGCTGAGGGTATGAAAAAGCTTGGTCTCGATGGTGGTTTTGATGGCATGAAGGTAGATCGTGATGGTAACCTGTATGTAACAGGGGGCGGGGGCGTACTGGTATTGTCAGCTGCGGGCGAAACCCTTGGATTTATTAAGATCGGGGCCGCCACGGCCAATTGCGCCTGGGGCGATACCGGTTCGACGCTGTACATAACCTCCGATATGTATCTCTGCCGCATCCGGACATCTGCCAAAGGATGGTGATGCGTAATGTAACGTGAAAAAAGTGGAATGACGAGTACAGGCGTTTGCTCTTCATTTCTTATTCTTCACTTTTCAGACTACATTCTTCACTAATTAAACTAACTTTGTAGAGAGTACGTAGCTTGATTGAAAGGAATTTATTCTCATGTTAGAGAATCGTAAGTGGGTCATCATTGGCGTCTTTTGCCTGGTTGGATTAACGTATCTGGCCCGATTGTTTTATTTGCAGGTGTTGGACGATACCTACTCGCTGGGGGCATCGAAAAACTCCATTAAACGTGTGGTTGAAATACCCTATCGGGGGCAGGTCTATGACCGGAATAACCAGCTCATCGTTTATAATACGCCTGTTTACGACCTGTATGTAACCCCTAAACAAGTCAGAATTCCCGATACAGCGGCTTTCTGCCGGATGATGAATGTCAGTCTGCCTGAGTTCGACAGCATCATGGGGCTGGCTAAAAATTATTCGCCGGTGAAACCCTCGCTGTTTCTGCGGCAGCTATCCAAAGAGGATTTCGCCCGGATTCAGGATGCGCTGGTCGATTACCGGGGTTTTGAACCGGTTATTAGTTCGATGCGAACCTACCCCGCTCATACCCTGTCGAATGCCCTGGGGTATGTGAGCGAAATCAGTAAAAAACAGCTTGACAATCAAGATATTCTCTACTACCGGCAAGGCGATTATATTGGGCATAACGGGCTGGAAGAACAATATGAGGAACAACTTCGTGGCAAGCGGGGGGTTAAGTTCATGATGCAGAATGTTCGGGGCGTCAACAAGGGTTCCTGGAAAAATGGTGCGTTTGATACCCTGGCCGTAGCGGGACAAAACCTGATTACCGGCATTGATGTCGAAGTGCAGAAGTATGCCGATAGCCTGATGCAGAACAAAATTGGCGCTGTGCTGGCGGTCGAACCGGCAACGGGTGAAATCCTGGTCTCTGTCTCCGCGCCAACTTATGATCCCAACCTATTGTCGAGCCGCTTCTTTTCCAAAAACTACCGGGCACTCATCAAAAACCCGTATAAACCGCTTATTAATAGGCCCATAATGGCCAGCTATCGGCCCGGTTCCACATTCAAGTTAATTCAGGCACTCATCGCTCAGCAGCAGGGGTCGCTTTTACCAACCACAGTGTACGGACATGCGGGTTCGCCCATGCGTTGTCACTGTCGTGGTGGCAATAATTTGCGGGGTGCAGTGCAGAACTCCTGTAATCCCTATTTTTATTATGTGTTCCGTAAGTTTCTTTACTTCAACGGCGAGCATAACACGTTCAAAGCATCGGCCATCGGGTTACAACAGTGGCATGATATGGCTGAAAAATTTGGCATTGGCGACCGTCTTGGTATTGACTTGCCCAGTGAAACGAAAGGCAATTTGCCGACTCCGGAGTATTACGACAAAGCCTATCGCGGGCCACTACGCTGGAAGTTTTCGAACGTTTATTCGCTAAGTATTGGCGAAGGCGAATTGCTTATCAGCCCGCTTAAACTGGTTAATCTGGCTGCAACAATTGCCAATCGGGGCTGGTTTATCACACCCCATTACATCAGAGGGTTCGGCAAAGCGGGTGTTGATGTACCGGCAGAATATCGAGTGCGGCATGAGACAGGTATCGAGTATAAATATTATTTGCCCGTGATCGACGGAATGCGCGGGGCCGTGGCTCATGGTACGGTAACGCCTTTGGCAAACATTGCCGGTATTGATCTGTGTGGTAAAACCGGTACGTCGCAGAATAACAAGTTTGGTCATAAGTTTGACCACTCCATTTTCATCGGGTTTGCTCCCATGAACAATCCGAAAATTGCGGTGGCCGTATTTGTTGAAAATGCAGGCTGGGGTGGTAAAGCAGCCGCTTCGGTGGCCGCTCTGGTAGCTGAACGCTATCTGAAGCGTAAAACGGAAGCGAAGAAACTGGATGAGCAAGTGAAAGCATCAAACTATCTGCCGCCCGTCGCCAGTCTGCCCGGATACAAGAAGCCCGTAGCACCGAAGAAGGATACGACACAACCAAAACCTGTCGTTAAACCCCTGATGACCGCAACGAAACCCAAGCCGGTCATGGCAGCAATCATAAGCGGAAACTAATTGATGTAGGATGTATAATGTATGATATATGACGTAGGCCAAACCGGCACCCTCTTACATCATATATCTTACATCCTATATCGTAAATCATACATACCATTGTCCCGTACGAACGACCCATTTTCACAAAACATTGACTGGCTCACGCTCTTGCTGTATTTCGGCTGCGTGACAATGGGCTGGCTGAATGTCTATGCCGCTGTGTACAGTCCCGAAGACCACACGAGTCTATTCGATATGACAACCAATGCCGGGAAACAAATGATGTGGATTGGCACAACGGTGATTCTTATTATCTGCATTCTGGTTGTTAATCATACGTTTTTCGACACCTTTGCTTTTGTTTTTTATGGCTTTATGATACTGGTTCTGATACTGGTTTTGTTTGCCGGAACGAACATAAATGGGTCGAGGTCCTGGTTTAAATTTGGGTCAGTTTCCATTCAGCCCGCCGAGTTTGCAAAGGTAGCTACGGCACTGGCACTGGCTAAATACCTGGATGTGCCGGGCATTAACCTCTCGAAGCAAAAAGACCTGATGTACATTGGAGGCATTATTGTGTTGCCCTGTCTCCTGATCTTAGCCTCAAACGAAACCGGTTCAACGCTCGTTTTTGCATCTTTTGTGATTATGCTTTACCGCGAAGGATTGCCAAGCTGGATTCCAGCGGTAGGTATTACAGCGGCTGCGTTGTTTGTTTTAGCACTCGTTTTTCCCAAGCTGTATATTTTTATAGGTATCGTGGCACTGTTCGGCCTGGTTATCCTGATTATGCCCCGCTATAACCGCTCGTTAGCCAATTTGCTGTCGATGGGCCTGATTAGTATTGTTATGATGGGGTATGTGACAGGCGTTGATTTTTTTGTGAACAACGTGCTGCAAAAGCACCAGCGTAACCGGATTAAAGTGCTGGTTGATCCTAAAATTGATCCATTGGGCGTAGGCTGGAACGTGACGCAAGCCAAGATAGCCATTGGCTCAGGGCGACTTCAGGGAAAAGGCTTTCTGGAAGGGACGCAAACGAAATTTGACTTTGTACCTGAACAAAGCACCGACTTTATCTTTTGCACCATTGGCGAAGAACATGGGTTCGTTGGGGCAACGGTTGTTATTGCCCTGTTTATCGGACTCATTTCCAGAATTGTCATACTTGCCGAAAAGCAGCGGACTAAATTTGCGCGGGTGTATGGCTACTGCGTGGCTGGTATTATCTTCTTTCACGTTATGGTGAATGTAGGCATGACCATAGGTCTGATGCCTGTTATTGGCATTCCACTGCCCTTTTTTAGTTATGGCGGTTCTTCGCTTTGGTCGTTCTCTATTCTGCTGTTTATTTTCCTCAAACTCGACTCCCGCCGGACGGCCCTAAGCAGACGATAAACTGGGGTTAAAAGGAGAAAATCGTTGAACGGCGAGCATGGATTCAGGAAGCGGAAAGCTGTCGTTCAGCAGCAGTCGCTACTTATTGGCTATGTCCCCTTCGGGTGCTGTATACTAGGTGCTATTTTGCTGCCATACTGGTGTTCCAGATGTCGCGATATAACTTCCAGTCGCCTTTCTCCTTTTTCCAGATGACGATGTACTTACCCGAGTCAATGGCTGCGCCATCGGCTGCTGTAAGTTTGTAACGACCAGTTTCGATGACCTGATCACCGGCTGCATCGGCTGTGACCGTCTCCAGGCTAACGGTTTTGATGCCGGCATCAAAGCCACCCTTCCAGAAAGGCCCAATAGCGGTATTGCCTTTCACAACGTCGCTGTTGGGTGGATAAAGTTCGGCATCCGTGGCATACAGGTCACTGATGCCAGCCGTGCCTTTATTGAAGATGTCCATAAATTTTTGGTTAGCTGCCATGATGGTAGCTTTTACCGGGCTGGATTGTGCAACTGCCTGACCACAAAACAGGGCCGCTAAAGTGATAGTGAAAAGGGTACGTTTCATGAGTAGTTAGCTATTTGGTTGAGGTGAAATATTGACAAATATCATGGATTCTTAACAAGGAGCCTATACTCAAATAGGGGTATTTTTACGGGAATTGGTGTTCTATAGCGTACTGTAAATCAGATAATTTAGATAAAAATTATTCCTGGACAGAAGTCCATTGGATCTGTCATTGAGCTTGAGTCGTGCTGGATTTTTGGGTATTGGTCTATTAGTCTACAACTCAACTCCTGTGCGTCAGAAATGACGCTGGCTACCCTGTTGACGAGTTTATGTTCCAACAAGCCAAGTTGCAACATATACACTGGCTTGTGCATGTTCAATAAAATAAGGTCAATGGCATCAAACCCGACCAGACGCGGTCCGGCCGTTTCCCGTATCTGATTATAGGCGATATTGGCTACCGATACAAGTAGGCTGTCACCATCGTCAGGCTAGCTGACTTTACACGTCGATGCTTTGTTTTGGGTTACCTGACGTGAGCTAACTCGCGTTGTTTCCAGCCCTTTGTAGTCAATTTCTTACACATTATCTTTGAACAGTGCCGAAAATCTACACGTCTCCCATGACTGCCATCCCCAACTGCCTGGCCGCGGCCAACCTTCTCTTTTCTGGTATGGCTGGTTGGGGTAGGAGCAAGTGGGGGTTAATTTATCTTTTGATAGGAGGGTTATTGCTCGGGAGCTGTCAGTCAACAACCGAAACTAGGACGTATCGGATTGGTTTCTCGCAGTGTACAGGGGGTGACGAATGGCGGAAAACGCTGCTGAATGATATGAAACGTGAGTTGACGTTTCATCCAAATTACACACTTCTTTATGAGGACGCAGGCAACAGCACAACAAAACAGATCAGCCAGGTTCAGTCGCTGGTAGATCGAGATATTGACCTGCTGATCATTTCGCCTAATGAAGCCGCTCCGTTCACCAAAGTTGTAGAAGCTGTTTTTCGGAAAGGGATTCCCGTGATTTTGCTTGACCGTAAAATCGAAACAGAATCGTATAATGCTTACATCGGGGGCGATAACAGTGAAATTGGTCGCCTGGCCGGAGTGTTTATAGGCAACTATCTGAAAGGAAAAGGGCGCGTAGTGGAAGTATGGGGACTACCCAGTTCATCGCCAGCGCAGGAGCGCCATCGAGGCTTTCGGGAGGAGCTTAAGAAATACCCCAACATACAGGTAATTAAAGAGTTAAACGGCCAGTGGGAGCGCGATACCGTACGGCGTGTGGTAGCGTCTGAACTGAATACGCTCAAAAATGCAGATCTGTTATTTGCTCACAACGATGTGATGGCCCTGGGAGCCTATGGCGTTTGCAAACAAAATGGAATTCAGAATCAACTGGATTTTGTGGGGATCGACGCCCTCCCCGGCCCAAGTGCGGGCATGCAGGCGATTACCGATGGCATTCTGAAAGCCAGCTTTTTGTACCCGACGGGCGGGGAGGAATCCATTGAAACGGCAACGCGGATTCTCGAAGGGAAATCCGTTAAACGGGAGCAAATTCTGAGTTCGATTCAGGTAGACGGTTCCAATATTCGTGCCTTGAAAGCGCAAAGCGATAAACTGCTCAAACAGCAGCTTGATATTGAAAAGCAAAGCCAGCAGATTGACAAACTGACGGAAACCTACACATCTCAAAAAAATACACTATACCTCACTCTAGCCAGTTTGTTGGTGGCTATGTTGCTGGGCAGCTGGGCGTTGTATCTCTATCAGTCGAAACAGGGGGCTTATCGAACACTCGAAAATCAGAACGACGAAATCCGGGAGCAAAAAGATAAAATCGAGGCCGTATCCCAACAGGCGCGTGAGGCAACAGAGGAAAAATTGCGGTTCTATTCCTACATATCGCATGAGTTCAATACCCCCCTGAGTTTGATATTGACGCCAACCGAGGATTTGTTGAGCAAGAAAACGGTTAGCTCTCACGAGCTAAAAAGTAACCTTTCGCTGATTCAGAAAAACGCCTATCGCCTGTTGCGACTGATTGATCAAATGCTGGATTTACGCAAGACCGATGCTGGTAAACAACGTCTGCGCGCGTCTGAACAGGATCTGGTATCCTTTATTCAGGATATCGTTCAGGACTTTAAACGCAACGCTGAAAAGCAACGCATTGACTTACAGTTTCTCCATTCAGAATCCAGCTTACCCGTTTGGTTCGACCGGGAGAAACTAGATAAAGTAATTGTGAACCTGATCGCGAATGCGTTCAAATACACGCCCAAAGGTGGCCTTATCCATGTGCTAATGGATACTGTGGCAAATCAAGTGCATATTCAGGTTCAGGATAATGGGGAGGGAATGACCCCTGATGAAAAGGATCATGCGTTCGATTTATTCTACAGCGGAACCAAGCCATTTAACCTCTCAAAGGGGTTAGGATTGGCCTTGTCGATGGAGTTTATTCAACTGCATCAGGGCGAAATAAGTGTACAGTCAGAGAAAGACAAGGGAACCACGTTTACCATTCTGTTGCCGATGGGGAATACTCATTTGGCAGCCGAAGAAATGGGTGAACACCCATCCCAAAACAACACTTCTCAAAGCACACTCTCGGCACAACAACTGGTGATTGATTCAGACGACGATGAGTCGTCTGTAGGTGAGTTACTGACGAAACGCTCGGGTACATTGCTGGTAGTTGAAGACAACGACGACATACGGACATTCCTGACAACCCGACTGGGCAATGAGTATGAGATCATGGCTGAAGCTACCGGTGAAAAAGGGTGGGAGCGGGCATTGGAAATCATTCCTGACCTGATTATCAGTGATATTATGCTTCCGGGTATGGACGGCTTACAACTGACCCAGCGCGTGAAAGCCGACTTGCGAACGTCGCACATTCCGGTAATTTTATTGACTGCCAGGGGCCAGATGGAACAGCGGATAGAAGGCACCCGGGCTGGAGCCGATGCTTATATAACCAAGCCATTCAACACCACCTATCTGCTCGAAACGCTACGGACGACATTGGCCAACCGCGAAAAATGGCAGCGACGTTACGCATCTGATTTTCTCTCGCAGTCAGGAACCGAAAATCGGCAGGACAAGAAATTTTTGAACGAGTTAACCGGCCTTATCGAACAGGGGCTGATGAATCCAAGCTTTGGGGTCGAGAAGCTAAGCCGCGACATGGGCCTGTCGAGGGTGCAACTCTACCGGAAAGTACAGGCATTGCTCGACATGAATGTCATTGATTACATCGCCGAGATACGCCTGAAGAAAGCCCGGCGGTTATTAACGGAGAGCGCTAAAACAATGGCCGAAATTGCCTACGAAACAGGATTCAGCTCGCCCGCTTACTTTACAACCTTCTTCAAACAACACACCAAAAAAACACCCTCGGAGTATAGGAAATCTCCGGCAGGTGTTTAGCACTATAGGTACTTTGCTGATATGTTGATCTATTGCTGATTCATAACAGTCTCTTTTCTAGCCTTTCTCTTCGTTACATAAAGTGGGCTATCAAGGGTCTTGCTATAACGGACATAGCTGTAACGGCACGTTCCGCACGTATACATTAGTAGATCATCGTCCTGCTCCATCCTATAAATATCCCCTTGATAAGATCGGTAAACCGAATGATTGCGAGCCTCAAAGCCCCAAATACTATCCCGGCCGACCTTCTGTTTTGCTCCGTTTTTGTAGATAACCACGATGTTGCTCTTCCCGCCCAACCAATGCGGGCGGATGGTGCTAATGGCTTGTGTTGTGTCGGTTCGACTCAGTTCCTGACTTGTGTACAGAATGCGTTGAGCTGAGCTATTGTCAAAGTAAAATACTAACAGAAAACCGAATAAAATTCTCATTGATAAGACAGCTATGTAAATCTCATTTTAGAGGCCTGTTATGATTCCAAATGTAGGACAAGTTCCAAATGATTGTATTATAAGCTGATTAATTTGTCTACACAATAGCCTGTCAAAAGTGCTTCAGGCTTTACTCTCTCTAACTAAAATTGTTACGGAACGAGTCAGAGAATATTAGTAATTTGCCTTACGTCAGCTAATTAAATTTTGTATAGAATAAAAATACAAATATTACCAGAAAGTCCCCGTTGACGCTTGGCTTTGCCGAGTGGCTTTCTATCCTTGAGGGGCCTCTGGCCCGTATCAGCTTAACGCCTAATAGAAATATAACCATTTTTGCTTCAGTTTATAAGACAAATAAATACGGGCCAGAGGCCCTTCAAGAATAGAAAGCCACTGGAACGCCAGCCCGGTCGCGAAGTCAAGTGTCAATCAGAGCACATTTAGGGAGTCTTCGGCGCGTGTCTAAAGAAGAGATAGTTGAAGAGATAACAAAGGCCCCATAATACCCGTGATGGCTTATTGATAATGGTATTGAAGCCGAATTGCTTATAGTCAATATGGGAGCCCCATTGCTGTTCTTGGTAAGATGAATGTTGTCATCAGAGGTATTGAAGAGCGCCGAAACGTACTGCTTGATTTTCTTCCGGATTACGCGCTGATGCGTCTGATAATCTGTCGTTTCAAACGGAACAATTATCTGCTTATAAGTGGGTGCCTTATTCATAGCAAACGCCAGCGTAGAAATATACTGGGCCGTAATAACTGATCTGGTTTGATATGTTTCACCGTAAACGACTGTCCCGTTGACTGTTCCTGGGATTGATTTCTGTAAAGAGCAAGCAATTTTTACGGGAGCAAAAACGCGTTTATTCATAGTGCGAACGGCTAGTTTATACGCACTCTCTTTAAGGCTCCATAAAAGCCAAACCATCTGGTCGGGGTCGCTGGCTTCGCGAATAAGCTGCTGCTCGTGAGGGGTAAAGATTTTGTCCAGATAACCCCTGCGACGCCAGTTGCTTTCCTGCCTCGCCTGGGCCAAATCAACAATATCATTACCGATCATGCTTTTTCGGCCAGTTTTTGAGTGATAATGTCGATGGAGGAGCCAACTGTAAGCATACGCTCCATGGCTTCATTATCAATCACAATATCAAACTCTTCCTCCACGTCCAACGCAATATCGACCAGATTTGCGGAGTTTATCTTCAGGTCGTTAATAAAATCAGTGCTTTCTGTAACATGCTCAAAGGCCTGTTCATCCTGAACGTAGGGTTTTACAATCTTTTTAAGCGTTGTGATCAATTCTTCTTTCGTCTGCATAGATAAGGTTAGGACTGAAACTTCTTTAAAACAAGACAGGCATTTACATCGCCAAAACCAAAATTGGCCTTTGCCAGTACATTAATAGGTTTTCTGATTAGTTGATGCGGAATTTTTTCTACCGCTATTAGTCCTGAAACCTCTGGATGCAGGTCTTCGCAGTTAATGGATGGGTAAATGAACCCCTCATGTAACTCCAGCACAGCGGCTACACACTCGATGCTCCCGGCGGCACTCAAACAATGCCCAATCATTGATTTTAGCGAATTAATATACGGAAAATCTGCCCCCCGCCGATTTAACGCTTCACACCAGGCGGTCACTTCGGCCGAGTCTTTTATCGTGGCCGTCAAATGTCCGTCGATTACATCTATATCCTCGGGTTGAATGCCTGCCTGGTAAATAGCCTGTTGAATGCAGCGTTTTACGGCCAAAGCATTCGGGGCTGTCATGGACCCACCGCCCCGCTGACCGCCCGAGTTAATATGACCGCCCAGCACTTCGGCGTAAATTGTCGCCTTTCGTTCCAGGGCAGCGTCCAGTGATTCAAGTACCAGAGCACCGGCACCGCTGCCCGGCACAAAACCACTTGCCGACGCACTGAGGGGTCGGGATGCTCGTTCGGGGTCGTTATTGAATTGATAGGGCATAACGCGCATGGCATCGAATCCACCCCAAATGTAAGGGCCATGATCGCTGCAACTGCCAGCCAACATGCGGGTGGCCTGGCCATTTATTATGCGTTCGTAGGCCAGTAAAACAGCCTCGGTGCCCGTGGCGCAGGCCGACGAATTGGCAGTTAACTGATTACCGCAACCGATCATGCCACCCAGATAGGCACTGACGCCACTGGTCATTGTCTGCACAACAACGGTACTGCCCAATCGCCTGACCTGCCCTTCATCAACCTTGTAAATAGACTCCCTGAACTTATCGATACCCAGAATACCAGTTCCAAAAACAATACCATTTTCCCAATCGGGTTCATCCGCAGCAATTGGCAAACCAGCATTGTGCCAGGCCTCCATACCAGCAATAACACCGTAAATGATGCCACTGCTGTTGAGTTGACGAAGCTGTAATTCGGTAAAGTATTGTTGTTTGATAGCTTCCGTAATGGGAGGAATACCACCAATCTGACACGAGAATTTTAATTCCGCCAGATTGGGCTGAAACGCAATACCGCTACGTCCGTTCTGCATAGCGTCCAGGAAAGAAGGAATGCCAATGGCATTGGGAGCCGCAATGCCAAGCCCTGTAATGACGACTCGTTTACGCATGATTGTTCGGTTTCAACATACCCGAGATGGTGCCCCGGCAAACCAGCTCGCCCTGGCTGTTGAGCATCTCCACTTTACATTTTAACTTATGAAATCGAAAATATTCTTTTGTTGACCGAACGATAACGGTTTCGGTTGGAAAAACGGGCTTGTAAAAGTCAATTTGGGTGGCTGTCATGGCAATCGAAATATCCGAAGTCAGCAGACCATCCAGCAAAAAAATGCCCAGACACACGACACCGATCTGGGCCATCACTTCGGTCAGAATAACGCCCGGCGTTACAGGATTCTTTTTGAAATGGCCGGCATAAAATGAGGAATCTTCGGGAAAGGTGTAACTGCCCTCAACGCCGTTTTCGTCGATATGATGCAGCGTATCGACAAACAAAAATGGTTTGCTATAAGGTAGCTTCTCGTAGATGTGCGTAAAGTTCTGCAAGCGTTTACGTTTAGTGAAGGTGTTCGCCCCCGTTGACCGGAATAACCGTTCCGTTGATCCAGGCAGCTTCGTCTTTGCATAGTAAATAGACTACGTTGGCCACATCCTCGGGAGTGGTTAAACGCGAAAACGGGTTCCGTTGTTGGCTATGCTCGCGCAAGGCATCTGCTCCGGGAATCATTCGAAAAGAGGCAGTATCGGTAACGCCAGCCATAATGCAGTTGGCCCGGATGCCAAACGGTGCCATTTCCAGGGCAATACTACGAGAGATAGCTTCCAGCGCGGCTTTGGCCGCCGAAACAGCCGCATAGTTTTGCCACGCTTTTTGGCTTCCCTCGCTTGTGAAGCTAATGACCCGAGCGTCAGCGGCAAAGAGTTCGGCGGCAAGTATCTCTTTTGTCCAGTCGTACAAACTGATCGCCATAGCGTCGATGGTTAACTGAAAATCGTCGTGCTGAAGTTGACGTTGATCTCCCACAACCATTGGCTTTAAATTCCCCTTCGCGATGCTATGAACGAGCGTTCTGACTTTCCCGTCTTTACCCAAAGTTTCTT
>CAXTJJ010000113.1:0-13303 GCA_964244155.1 uncultured Spirosoma sp. | reverse complement strand
GGTTTGATCGTCGGGTGAAAGAGCAACCGTTATGGCTGTTTGACTGCCTACAACTACCTCCTTCCTTGCATAACCAACAAAGCTGAAAACCAGTGTCGAATTGCCATTGGGAACGGCAATCCGGAAACCACCCTCGCCATCGGTAGTAGCCCCCTGGGTAGACCCTTTAACGACAACGCTTACACCCGGCAATCCATCGCCTTTTTCATCGGTTACCCTACCTGTTACGGTAATATCTACTGACACTTCCTTTACTCTCGTTGAGGCATTTAGTGCTGTCAACTCCGGCAATCGTCCATTTTGTTGAATCTCTTTTGGCTCTTGGGCAAAGCTCGTAAGCGAGCCCGCCACCATACTCAGTGCAACTAATTGATAAAGTCTTTTCATGGAAGTAAGTAGATTGGAGATAGGAATTGATCTAGTTTGGCTTCGGAAAAAATTCAATTGAATGGCCAAATATTACTAGTTGTATACCGTCAACTTTCCTATACCTACCCACTATTATCATTATTTGGATAATATTCTTGGTATTTTTAATATATAATTTAAATCTTTCTCTCTTGGGGTAGGTAAACTGATTTAGTAGCATACACAAACCATTTTTTTTTGAGTAATAGTTACCTATGTCGCTCTTCTAAGCAAAATCGCCCTGTCTTATTTATTCGCCATTTGTTTAGTTATAGTCAATTCTCAACCCGTTATGCTTTACCACATTAAAATCAACGATTACTCTAACACACCCAAGTACCAGCAGATTTACAACTCTATTGTGGAGGGTATTGAGAACCGGGATATTCTTCCGGGCGCCAAGCTTCCTTCCATCCACGAACTATGTGCAGAATTTGATGTATCTAAAGGCACTATTGAGCGGGCTTACGAACTTCTGAAGGAGAAGGAAATTATTGGGGGCGTTAAGGGGAAAGGATTTTATATCAACTACACACCCACAGGAAACAACTTAAAAATACTCCTGCTATTCAACAAGTTAAGTGCCCACAAGAAAATTATTTATGACTCCTTTGTGGAACTCCTGGGGCCGGGCGTTGCCATTGACTTCTTTATTTATAATAATGATTTCCGACTATTCCGGGATTTAATTCACCGTCAGGCCAGTAACCATACCCATTACGTTATTATCGGCCATTTTTTTGAGGGTGGCGAAAAAGCCGATGAATTGATCAACAACTTGCCGAAACACAAACTGGTCATTCTGGATAAACTGCTGGAAGGGATCACGGGCAAGTACGGGGCCGTATTCCAGAATTTTGAACGGGACCTCTACCAGGCACTTACTGATGCGCTTCCGCTCCTCAGGAAATATTCGACGCTGTGCATGTTATTCCCTTCCTACAGCTATCACCCGAAAGCCATTTTGAACGGATTCTACAATTTTTGTTACGAGCATGGGTTCAAAACGAGGGTTATCAACACCGTTGAGGATGAAGTCATCCAGCCGCAGCATGCCTACATAAATCTGATGGAAGAGGACCTGGTCGAGTTGATCAAGCGAATAAAAAAGACCCCCTATATCGTTGGTCAGGAGGTAGGCATTCTCTCCTATAATGACACGCCTTTGAAAGAGTTTCTATTGGATGGCATTACCGTCATCTCAACCGATTTTGCCCAGATGGGTCGCACAGCGGCTCGCCTTGTTCTGAACGCCAGCGTAGAACATATAGAAAACCCGTTCAACCTTATTGTCAGGAAGTCACTTTAACAGGTTGACATTACCGGTTTACATTAGAGTCAGTTACCTTCTGCGCTTTGGTGGGTAGCTTACCTCTGTTCTGTCATGCCCCTAACCATTACCTTCCTTGGCATTCTGGCCCTCATTGCGCTTATTTCCGTTGTTCGATTGCATGCTTTCCTGGCTTTCCTGGCCGTTTCCATTGGTGTCGGTCTGGCATTGGGACTAAAACCGTTAGCCCTGGCAGAGGCCATTCAGAAAGGCATCGGCGGTACGCTCGGCTCGATAACGGCCATTATCGCGCTGGGTGCCATGCTGGGCAAGCTGGTTGCCCAAAGTGGGGCGGCTCAACGGATTGCGGTAAGCATTATGTCGCTGGTAGGCACCAGACACGCACGATGGGCCTTTCTGGTAACGGGTTTTATTGTCGGTCTGCCCCTTTTCTACTCCGTCGGCTTTATGCTGCTGGCTCCGCTGGTTATTACCGTAGCTTATCGATACAAGTTGCCTGCGCTCTATATTGGTCTGCCCATGCTAGCGTCGTTGTCCGTTACGCAGGGCTACCTCCCACCTCATCCGGCTCCGCTGGCCATTCTCAAACAATTTAACGCCAATATGGGCCTGACGCTCTTTTATGGTATTCTTGTATCCATCCCGGCCATCCTCCTGTCGGGGGCCTTGTTCGGCTCGACGGTAAAACGGTACACAACTCTGCCTAATCCTGCTTTCATCGCTCCCGACCTCCCTGACGACCAGATGCCGTCTACGATCGTTAGTTTTCTGACCGTTTTACTGCCCATTTTGCTGATTGGTATCAGTACGCTGGCCAGCCCGTTGCTGATTGATGGCTCTGTTAGTCAACAGGTACTGCTGTTTGTGGGCGAACCCGTTGTCAGTATGTTTTGCGCGGTGCTGGTCGCGTCGGTTACGCTGGGTGTCTGGCGGGGCAAGTCGATGCCGGCGGTGACTGCTCTGCTTGGCGAGTCCATCAAAGATGTGGCCCTGTTATTTTTGATTTTCGGCGGGGCGGGCGCCCTAAAGCAAGTGCTAACAGACGGTGGAGTGAACCAGGCCGTTGCCGATCTCATGCGCAATTCCACCCTGCATCCTTATGTGCTGGCCTGGGGTATGGCGGCCCTCATTCGGGTATGTGTGGGCTCTTCGACCGTATCGGGCATAACCACCGCCGGATTTGTTAGCCCTCTCCTGGCTTCATCGGGCGTGGAGCCTAATCTAATGGTGCTCAGTATCGGAGCGGGGAGTATGATGTTTTCGCACGTCAACGACACGGGTTTCTGGCTGTTTCGGGAGTATTTTCAGCTTTCCATGGCCGACACGCTGAAGACCTGGTCCGTAATGGAAACGCTGGTTTCGGTATCGGGGTTGGCAGGGGTCATGGTATTAAATTGGATACTGGGGTAGATTTCTACCACTAAACATTACTTTTTACCGACAAAGTATTACTATTTCCTTGGCAGGTTGTAAATTTAAGCTTCCAATAACGCACTGAAGCATTGGAAAGCTCAACGTACCCCTATACAACCGATACTGCCCTTTGGGACGATTTCCTGAGCGGAAGCAAACAGGCATACGCTTACCTGTACCGTACCTATGCCCCTACCCTCTACAACTATGGCTACAAGATTGCCCAGAATCGGGAGCTGACGGAAGACTGCCTGCAAGACCTGTTCCTGACCATTCTGGAAACCCGCGAACGGCTCGGCCGTACCGACTCCATCAAGTTTTACCTCATGCGTTCCCTTCGACGCGAGATTGTCCGCAAGCTGACCAGTGAGCAGCGGTTCGACCATGATGCGGATCACCTCGACTTCGCCATCGAGTTTTACTACGAACCCACCTGGCTCGACCGGCAGATTTCGCAGGAGCAATCGACGCTGTTGCTGTATGAGTTGAACCACCTCCCGGCCCGTCAGAAAGAAGCTTTGTTTCTAAAATACTTCGACAACCTCAGCTACGAGGAAATTGCCGGGATCATGGGTATCGAACAGACGTCCGTCTACAAAATCGTCTACAAAGCCATTGCATCTCTTCAAAAGCGCATACCCACCAGTACCGTCTTTCTGCTTTTGGCATTCATCCGATAAATTTTGTCGTTAGCTTTTCCTATAATGCAGTCTTTTTACCAAATAACGGTCAAACCTTTTTCAGCGTAGTGAGGAAAGAACGTATCCGGTGAAACAACAGGAAGATTCATGGCTAAACCATGGGCAATAATGATTCGATCAAATGGGTCCTTGTGGAGTTCCTGTTTAACACCCGTTGTTACGACGCCATTAATGGTTCGTTGCCACGTTTTACTAATAATTTGGTAATCAAATGTAGCCAGGTAGCTCAGGGCTTGCCATTGGGTATCAAGCAAGGTAATACCCAATGTCTGTAACGCTTTTTGGTAGAAGCTATCGAAATCTGTATCTAATATGATCAATCCCTCCCGAATGTGGTTGGCTAATTCCCAGAGGCTCGAGACACAGACATAGACCGTATCGGCTTGTTCAATACGTTTTATAGATGTGGGCGATAATGCTTTTTGATTTCGGGTAAGGTAATCCAGCACGATGGTATCTATGATTAATTCGTCCATCAAAAGCTGAAATTTCCTTCGCCCGTATAAATGTCTTTATCCCATATATTCTCAGGGCTCTTCCCGAAAAATGGCTTTAAGGCCGAGTTGTCTAAATTCCGCTTTTTGGCTGGTTTGGCCGCTTTGTCCGACTCGCGTACGGCAACTGGCTTTGTCGATTTCATACGTTAACTGATCTATAGTCTGTCAAATTTACGTAATATATTGGCACAAGGCTACTTACACTCGCGCATACCCACCAGTACCGTCTTTCTGCTTTTGGCATTCATCCGATAAATTTTAGTAAAAAAGTACGCACACCGAGGGATAATCCGGCGAACAACGCTCTTTGTTGAGTATACGCCAGCCGGATTTCGTCCATGCACACGCCTTTACCCGATTACAGTCAATACTCCATCAACGAGTTTGTACTGGATGAGTCATTCCGCCAGTGGGTGCTCCAGCCCGATGAGCAGCGAATGACCTTCTGGCACAACTTCATGCTCAAACACCCGGAGAAACAGGCAATGGTCGATGAAGCCGCTTCCCTTCTGCTCCACCTGAACGTTCGCTTCCACGACCTGACCGATGCCAGTCAGGAACGCATCTGGCAGGTTCTCGACCAGACATTTGAGGAGAAGCTGGCGGCAAAGTCGACTGTCCGTCCCCTGTCCGGCTGGCAGCGTTTCATTCATCGACCCGGCTTTGGCTGGCAGGTGGCGGCTTCCATAACGGGTTTTCTGCTGATAGCCGGGGGAATGATCTACTATCAGCGCTTTCCCAAAGAGCAGCATATTCATACAAGGTTTGGCGAAAACAGAACCGTTACCCTGCCCGATGGCTCCACGGTGCTCCTGAACGGCAACACCACGTTGACTTATAGCGATGGCTGGTTCGACAATACATCCCGCGAGGTCTGGCTCGATGGCGAAGGCTTTTTCACGGTCACCAAAAAGAGCCAACGGGGCGGCCGGGTGAAGTTTGTGACGCATACATCCGGCCTGGACATTACCGTGCTGGGCACACAGTTCAACGTGAACACCCGCCGGGGCAGCACGGCCGTTACGCTGGTGGAAGGGCGAGTGCAGTTATCCAAACCCGACGAGCCTACCAGTAAGGTGATCGAGATGAAACCCGGTCAGTTTGCCGCGACCAAACCAAGTGTCGAAGCAGTCGAGATTCGGGAGGAGAAGCCACAACTGCACACGTCCTGGGTCGAACATCAGTTTATCTTCGACAATATAGCCCTCAGCGACATTGCCCAGCAACTGCACGACACCTACGGGCTGGATATTGTCTTTGAAGACAGTGACCTGGCCAGCCGTCGGTTCACGGGTAACCTCTCGGATCAGAGCATCGAAACACTGCTGGCTACCCTTTCGCTCACATTTGATCTGACGGCCCATCGTACCGGCGACCGCATCAGTTTACGCCATAACCCCTGATTTTATCAACAACAATTCCCTAGTTCTCTTCGTATGAAAAACCAGTATATTCTCCTTTCCATGCTTCTGGGCGGGGTCTACGTTCTGCCGCAACCCAGCGTTGCACAGCTGTTGACCCGCGCTCAACCGGCCTACAAAAGCACTGCCAGCAGGCAACAAGCCTCTTCCGAGGTCTCGGCTGGTCAGCGCAACCACCGGAGTCGTTCACTCAAAAAGGCCCTGTCTGAACTCGAACGGCGCTTCAATGTCAACTTTGCTTACGATGAACAGCTTGTAGCCGGTCGGCAGACCGACGCTGACCTGGACGGTCTCTCGCTCGAACAGGCCCTAAGTCAGCTGATCGAATCGCAGGGGCTGCGCTACCGCAAAGTGAACGCGAACCTGTTTGCTATTCAGGCGGCACCCGCTAAAAAAGTGGGTCTGGCATTGCCCGCCGAAAGCCCCGCTCCTGCGCTGGCCACCGTCAGTAATACACTGACCGACGTGACCGAAGCACCCCAGCTCAAGCGCATTACGGGGCAGGTCACCGACGAAAACAACCAGGGTTTGCCCGGTGCCAACGTCATCGAAAAAGGGACGACGACCGGAGCGACAACCGATGCCAACGGTAACTTCATCCTGAATGTCAGCGATGCCGCCACGACACTAACGGTTTCCAGCGTAGGGTATGCCAGTCAGGATGTAGCCATCGGCACCAACACGGTCATCAACGTGAAACTTGTCCCCGACGACAGAACGCTGAACGAAGTGGTCGTGATCGGGTATCAGACCGTTCGGAAGCGGGACGTGACCGGTGCCAACGATGTGATTAACCCGGCACAGGCCAATAAAGTAACGGCTAACTCACTGGCGGAGTCTATTCAGGGCTTGTCGCCGGGGGTTACGGTGCGAAATACGGGTGTGCCGGGGCAGCAGGCGTCGATTCAGATTCGCGGGGTGGCCAGCTTCCTGAACACCGACCCGCTCTACATCATCGACGGGATGATTGCCGATGCCAACCCGACCATTAATAACGACGATATTGAGTCCATCCAGGTGTTGAAAGATGCTTCGGCAGCCGCTATTTACGGCTCACGAGCGGCCAACGGGGTTATCATCATCACCACCAGGCAAGGCAAAGAGGGACCGATTCGAGTGTCGTTCTCGGCTAAATACGGCATTCAGCAGGTGTATAAACGGTGGGATGTAATGGACGCGGCCAACTTTGCGGCTACTCAACGGACACAATACCAGAACGCCGGACAAACGCCCCCAGCCAGCGTAGCGACGGGTACCTTCAACCCGAACATCAACACCAACTGGCAGGATCAGGTCCTGCAAACGGGAAACCTTCAGGACTACAACCTGACGCTGTCGGGCGGTACCAAAACCGGAACGTATCTGATTTCAGGGAGTTATTTCGGAAACAAAGGTTATGTCATCGGCAGCGGCTTCGACCGGGCCAGCCTGCGCATCAACACCAAGAGTCAGCTGGGTCGCTTCACCTTCGGGGAAAATGCGCTGTTGACAAACTCCAACATTCAGAACTTCCCGGCGGGCAACCCGATCTACGACATGGCCGGTATGCTGCCCGTTATTCCCGTGCAGGACCCCAGCTACATCGACGCGGGTAATCCGGGCGGCTACGGCATTGGCCGGAACCCCGATGCCGTTACCTACGCCTTCAACCCGGTGGCGGTTCGTAATCTGGCCAGTAACAAAAGCAACTTCGCCAAGCTGGTCGGCAATGCGTACCTCGACGTGAAACTGGCCGACTGGCTGACCTACCGTGCCAACGCGGGCCTGGAAGTAAGTTTCGACTACACCCAAAACTTGCGCCGGATTGGCACATACCAATACAGTGCTTCGCCGGTTGCCAGCTCGGTTGGCGAAGACCGGTCGCGGTACCTGAGTCTGCTGTTCGAGCACACGCTGAACTTTAATAAAGTGTTTGGTATGCATAGTATCAACGGCGTAGTGGGTATCAGCCAGCAAACGTCGCGCCGGGACGTTACGTCGGGCTCGCGCACCAATCTGGGCTTTGCGGGTGGTCAGTATTTTAACACCATCAATGCCGCCACGGGGATCTCGAACTCGGCCGGTGGCACACCCGACGATTACCGGATTCTGGGCTACATTGGCCGGGTCAACTACGCCTACAACGACAAATACCTGCTGACCCTGACGGGCCGCGTCGACCAGGACTCCCGCTTCGGGACCAACTACCGGACGGGTGTTTTCCCCTCCATAGCGGCAGCCTGGCGTATCAGTCAGGAGAAGTTTTTTCATGTCGACTGGATATCCGATTTAAAACTGAATGCTTCTTACGGCAAGCTGGGCATTGTGGTGCCAACGCTGGGTTCGTTCCCGTATACGGCGTTTATCAACAATAACCCAAGAGCCATCTTCGGGGTCGACCAAACAGCGAACGTAGGGGCGTATCAGGCGCAGTTAGCGAACCCGGATTTGCGTTGGGAAGAGCGGCTTCAGCAGAACTACGGCATTTCGGCCTCGTTCCTGAGAAACCGTATAACTACCGAAATTAACGTTTATAATTCGCTCTCGAACGACGCCATTCTGAACCTGGCGGTGCCGGGCTATCTGGGCAACCTGCGCGGCAACCCCTACGTGAATACGGCTTCCATCCGTAACCGGGGCGTCGAGTTTTCCGCCACCTATCGCAACAACGAACATGCCGTGAAGTGGGATGTGTCGGGCAACTTTACAACCATCAAGAACCGGGTCGAAAACGTAGGCAATCAGGGCCAGAACATCAACTACATCCAGAGCGGCAATACCCGTTCGCAGGTTGGGCAGGCCGTTGGGCAGTGGTACGTGCTGAAAACGGCAGGGCTTTTCCAGAATCAGGAAGAAATCAATAATTACAAAGGTGCCAACGGCAACCTGATTCAGCCAAACGCTAAACCGGGCGACATTAAGTACGTAGACACCAACGGCGACGGGCAGATCACGCAGAACGACGACCGTCAGTTTGTGGGTTCGCCCTGGCCCAAATTGCAGGCGGGCGCACAGGCTAACGTGTCGTATGGTCAGTTTTCGCTCAATGTGCAGTTAACCGGGGTATTTGGCTACACGGTATATAACGACGTACGGCGTGGACTCGACAGCTACCAGCTCACCAACTTCCGCAGCAATATTAGTCCGTGGACAACGACCAATACCAACACCAGCGACCCACGGCTTGGCCTGGAAAGTGGCGATCAGGGAATTATCTCGAACAACTTCGGCTACACAGATCGCTGGCTGGAGAATGCCTCCTACGTTCGGATGCGCAACGTCGAGATCGGCTACACACTGCCGAAGGCCCTGCTCAACACCCTCAAAATCCGCAATGCCCGCGTGTATGTGAGTGGGCAGAACCTGTTCACGATTACCAGATACACCGGCCTCGACCCCGACGTTACGGGCGCAAATATTCAGGAACGGGGCGTCGACAATGGTCACTGGCCATCCCCCCGCGTGGTGTCCGTAGGTGTCAACTGCGATTTCTAAAAAAGTAGTTCGAGTTTTATACTTTGATGCTTGAAGTGCGTTGCTACGCCTATTTCATGACATGAAACTACATTCCTCAGTCGGCAAACCACAAACTCATTAACTGAAAGACGTCAACTAATTATGAAACATAGATTCATTTCGCTAACCATAGCCGCAGCGATGACCTTTGTTGGCTGCGACCGGAGCCTCGACATCGTTAACCCCAACCAGGTAACGACCGAGTCGTTCTGGAAAACGCCCGACGATGCGCTGGCGGGTGTCAACGCCGTATACAGTACCATGCACCGGGGCGGCATTTCGCGCTGGATGCCGTTCTACTACATCATCCGGTCCGATGAAGGCCGCAGCCAGAGCCCGGCGACCGACATTGTCAATAACATGGACCAGTTTCTGGTAACGGATTATAATTACGGCAATGCCTATGCTGTCTGGAATGATAATTACATCGGCATCAACCGGGCTAATCAGGTTATCGCCAACGTGCCGAACATTCAGATGGACGCTACCTTGAAGGGGCGGTATATCGGCGAGGCCAAGTTCCTGCGGGCGATGTACTACTATCATCTGGTCACGCTGTGGGGGAATGTACCCCTGATTCTGCAACCATCCGTTGTGGGCGATAAACCCGGTTCGGCCACCACGGCGCAGGTCTGGGCACAGATCGAGAAAGACCTGACCGAAGCCGCTGCGGTACTCCCAACAACTTACGGCAACGCCGACCTGGGCCGGGCGACCAAAGGAGCCGCTTACGCGCTGCTGGCCAGGGCGCAGATGCAGCAACAGAAATATACCGAAGCCCTCACCCCGCTGCAATGGCTGGCCGAAGGAGAAGGGAAAGGTATATATGCGCTGATGCCCAACTACCGGGACAATTTCCTGATCACGACCGAAAATAACAAGGAGTCCGTTTTCGAGTGGCAGTTCCAGATCAACACGGCTGAATACACTGACGACGATACTGAAACGCCAAACCAGAACTACGGCACTTCGCTGGCTCAGTTCTTCGGACCGAGTGGAATTGGCTGGTCGGATGGCGAAGCGCAACGCTGGCCTACGCGTGAGTTTACCGAAAAAACAACCGCTGGTGCCCGCGACCCGCGTCTGGAAGCGTCGTTCCTCTTCGACTCGACCGATGTTCGGGGCCCTGATTTCACCCAGATTTACGGTCAGACCTTCACCCAGCGGTACGGCAGAGATAACAAGCGGGTGTGGTTCCGGAAGTTCCAGAACGACCATTGGAAGAACGAAGAAGGCTACCGGTCGCCCAACAACTGGCGGTATATCCGCTACGCCGATGTGCTGCTGATGTATGCCGAAGCCCTCAATGCAACAGGTAAAACAACGCAGGCCTATACCTACGTCGATCAGGTGCGCCAGCGGGCCGGATTACCGACGCTAACCGTTGCGAAACCGGGACTGACGCAGGCTCAGTTTCTGACGCAGTTGAAGCACGAACGATTGCTGGAGCTATCGGGAGAAGGGCACCGCTGGAACGACCTCGCCCGCTGGGGTGACCTCGGTCCGCAACTAGCCGTCCGCGACCCGGCTTTCTCTACCTTTGTGAAAGGCAAAAGTGAGTTACTGCCCATCCCGCAGCTGGACCGGGATTTAAACCCGAATCTGGTACAAAACCCAAACTATTAATTAAGCTATTACAAGAGATTCACAGAGAAACACGGAGATTCGCAGAGAAAAATAAATCGCTGTGCATCTCCGTGTATCTCCGTGTTTCTCTATGGCAAAAACTTTTATTTACAACGACTTCACCACCTTTGCCGGTACACCCGATACAATCGTATTGGGCGGCACATCATGGCTTACTACCGCACCAGCTGCTACAATCGAGTTTTCACCAATGGTAACGCCCGGCAGGATGGTTGCCCCTGCCCCAATCCAGGCGTTTCGTTTGATAACGATTGGCTTGATGAGCAGCGTTTTGCGGTCGGCGGGGTCGAGCGGGTGGTTTTCAGAGGTCAGGTTGACTCTCGGGCCAATCTGAACGTCGTCTTCGATGGTGATACCGCCAATATCCAGAAACGAGCAGGCATGGTTGATGAATACGTTTTTGCCAATGCGAATTGACCGGCCAAAGTTGGTGTAAAACGGCGGGAAGATCGCCGTTGATTCATCAATTGGGCTGCCAATAATGGTGCTCAACTGGGTACGCACCTGATCGACGCTGGTTGCCGTAGCGTTCATCTCGACGCATAGCCGGATGGTTCGCGCCACAACTTCGCCAAAGCGGGCATATTCCGGGTCATCTTTTCGAAGGAGTTCACCGGCCTGTAACCGCTGGAAAATATCGGCATTGGAGGTCTGATTGATCATTTTTTGTTATACCAGTAGCCTTGGACGGCCGCGTCCAGACTAAATTATACAGCTTACTTACCTGAATGGCTATGTTCACTCGGGCGTAATCCGCAAGAGCGCATCGGGGCTGTTGGTGAGTACATACAGGGCACCATCTGGCCCAATCTTCAAATCGCGTACACGACCATAGCCCTTCAGCAGAACTTCCTGTTCAGTCACTTTGTCACCATTAACTACCAGTCGACGGATTTCTTCGAACTTGAGTGCCGTTACCAGCAGGTTATTCTGCCAGCGCGGAAACCGGTTGCCCGTCACGAAGTCAATGGCACTGACGGCAATGGATGGCGTCCAATACTTAATGGGCTGTTCCATGCCCTGTCGCTGGGTTTCGGTGGTGATAATGCTGCCGTTATAGTCGATGCCATAGGTGATCACCGGCCAGCCGTAGTTTGCACCCTTCTTCAGAATATTCAGTTCGTCGCCCCCCTGTGGCCCGTGTTCACTTGCATAGATCAGGCCGGTCACCGGGTGCTGCGCCAGCCCCTGGGCGTTGCGATTGCCCCAGCTGTAGATCGCTTGCAAAGCATTTTTCCTGCCATAAAGGGGGTTATCTTTCGGAATGGACCCATCGGGATTGATTCGATAAATTTTGCCGGAAGGTCTTGATAATATTTGGGCATCGTCGGCGCGGTTCATATCCCCAATGGTAAAAAAGAGATGCCCTTGTTTATCGAACAGAAACCGGCACCCCCAGCGCGTCCCACCCGTTACCAGCAGCGAATCAGGAACCTGAAACAGGGCCTGCTCGTCTACCCATTGATGGTCACGCACTTTCCCGCGAACAATCTTTGTCATACCCGGCGTCTTCTTATCCGGGCTGTCTTGCGGGTTATGACTGAATCCGATGTAAATCCACCCGTTGCTTTTGTAACCCGGATCGAGCGCCAGGTCCATCATTCCCCCCACCAGATCCGTTCCGTAGGTTTTCGGCAGGCCGGAGATTTTCTGATTATCCAGTTTGCCGTTGACCAGTGCGAAAAGCTCCCCGTTTTTTCCGGTAACGAACGCATGGGTCGCGTCGACAAACTCAATGCCCCAGGGGCTGGTCAACCCTTCGGTCACCAGCTTTTCGATCCTGAGGTTGTATAGTTTGGTCTCGACACGCAGGGGTAAATCGGTTTTCTTAACCAGTTCGGGCGAGGATTGCATATTGACAATAAAATCGGTGACGGCCTCTATCTCTTTGGCGGAAAGAACGCCTTCAAATTTGATCATCTCGGTCGATGGCACGCCATTCCGAATGGTTTTGAGTAACGAGTTTCGGTCGCCACCGTGTTTCCACTCCTTTTTGATGAGGGCTGGTCCGGCGCTGCCCTGCAATTGGGCACCATGGCATCCGGCACAATAGGTTTTGTAGACGATCTGGCCGTTCTGCGCTAGTGAATGAACCGATATGGTCACCAGCAAAACAAGGTTGAACAGTAGCTTTCCGCACTTCGGCAAGGCCGATAACGACATACGCATCCGTAATCTGGTTTAGGTCTGTTTTCGATTTCTGTGCAAAGCAATTTACGGGTCTTGCGTTAGTTTTTGCATGGATTGAACGACATGAGACATGGAGGTATGCCCTCTGCCCCATGTCGTTCAATCTATACCCTTCTCAACAGTTTATCGGGCGTGATCGGTAAGTCGCGGACGCGCTGGCCCGTAGCGTTGAAAACCGCGTTGGCTACCGCCCCGGCAAAACCAATCAGGGCGATCTCACCCATGCCTTTGGCACCCATC
>CAXTJJ010000112.1:0-13314 GCA_964244155.1 uncultured Spirosoma sp. | reverse complement strand
TTTGACAACCGACTGAACGTTCAGTACAACCTGTCATATACTGAAACGAACAAGAATTATGATAATGGCTTCTTTGGCCGTGCTCTAACTTTCCTGCCAACATTACCTGTCCGCAACGCCGACGGATCGTATTATGAGGTAGGTGGTAGTTTTGACCTCTTCAACCCCGTAGCTATGCTGGAGAACGTGATCAACAACGGCGTTCAGCGGTATTTGCAAGGTGGTATGAACCTCCGTTATGAAGTGCTTGACGGATTGACGCTGGGCGTTAATGGCCAAATACAACGCGATAACACCGTCAACAACTTTTACACCAATCCAGCTATTAAAGCTTATGCTGCTAACAACGGTCGCGCTAGCCGGAATTTTTATGAAAGTAACACAAAACTGCTGGAGTTGACGGCGAACTATACCAAAGGATTTGGTACACAGAATAGTAACTACTCGTTACTGGGAGGGTATTCATACCAGAATTTTGATAATGACGGCTTTGGTGCCGCCAACTCAGGTTTCGTAACCAGCGATATTAATTATAGTAACCTAGGCCTGGGATCAGGTACGCTGGTTAATCCTGGCAACAGCTATGCAACCTCATACCGCAATAACTCAAAGTTGATCTCCTTCTTTGGACGGGCATCGTTGAACCTTAACGACAAGTACAACGTAACGGCTACGATACGTCGGGATGGTAGTTCTAAATTCGGTGCCAACAACAAATGGGGTTTATTTCCATCCGTAGGAGCTGGCTGGACCATTACCAACGAGCCATTCTTCCCGAAGAGCAATACACTCAATTTCCTAAAACTGCGCGTTGGCTATGGGCAAACGGGTAACTCAGAGGGTATTGCTGCCTATAACTCGATTCAGTTGTATGGCCAGAAAGGTACCTATTACGATGGTACATTAGGTGACTTCCTGCCGGGCTATGGTATCACGCAAAATGCTAACCCAAACCTGAAGTGGGAAGTATTGACAACTTCGAACGTAGGTCTGGACTTTCAGTTACTGGGCGGTCGTTTCTCGGGTACGGTTGAGTACTACAACAAGCTAACTAAGGACATGCTCTACCCGTATTCGGTACCTGCTGATGGGATTAAATACTTTACTAACACGATCCTGGCTAACGTGGGCTCGATGCGTAACAGCGGGTTTGAACTTTCCTTTGGCGGTGATGTCATCCAGAAAGGTAATTTCTCATGGAACTCACGCGTAGTAGGGGCCTATAATAAAAACACAATTGTTACGCTGTCAAATGATCAGTTCAGCAATGGACAGGTTCGTTTCAACGCGTTTAACGGTCGTGGCCTATCCGATGTATATGCATCCTACCTGGTACCAGGTCAGCCATTGGGCGAATTCAACAACGTGCCAACGTTTACAGGTGCCTATTCAGCAGATGGACAGCCTTTGTTAAAAGCTGGTTCAGGTGATACGCCTGTAACAGATGTGTCAAAAGCAGATGCAGCAGCGGGCGTCGCTTCGGGTAATTATGTCAAACAGGGTAACCCACAGCCGTTCCTGAATGCGTCGTTTATCAACACATTCCGCTACAAAGGCTTTGATCTGTACTTCCAGTTACGCGGAACGTTCGGTAACACCATCCTGAATGCTATCCGGTCCAACCTGCTCATTCCTGGTTCTATTCTGGAAACCAACATGCTGAAAGGTGTAACGGACTATCCTAAAAACTACGGTGTAAACGTATTATCGTCAAACTGGCTGGAGAGCGGTTCATTTGTGCGCTTTGATAACTGGCAGATTGGCTATAACATCCCATTGCCAGCTAGCAAGTACATTACGAACGCCCGGATTTATGCTGGTGGTAATAACCTGTTCATCATCACCAAATACAAAGGCATCGATCCAGAACTGCAGGTTAAAGCTGATTTGCAAAATAATGGTCAACTTCAGCAGGCACCTAACTCAGTTGGTATGGATGGAGGTGGATATGGTAACGTTGTTTACCCAAAAACCCGCACGTTCCAGTTAGGTCTTAACCTAACGTTCTAATTTGATCTGATAACGAACTGGATGGTGTACACCATCCAGTTCGTTAAATGTAATTGTGTAGACTCATCGTTAGTCTTTAATCATTCGCTAACGCTGTAACTAGTTAATTATCAAAAACTTCTATGAAACAAATAAATATAAAATTGCTTCTGGGCTGTTCGGCGCTGATGCTGGCAGGTCAGTCCTGTACCGATCTGAGCGAGCAAACCTATGATGTTATTCCTACCAGTGGAACCTTTGGCAGTACAGCCGCACAGGCATCTGCCTTAATTGGCCCACTTTATAATGGTTTGGGTGACTATTACGGTAACATGTCGAACCTAAACACGACTACGGATGAGCAGATCGTACCAACCCGCGGTGGTGACTGGAAAGATGGCGATAACTGGAAGCGCCTGTATCAACATACTTGGGACCCTATCACCGACAATGGTCAGTTCAATGGCCCCTGGACCTGGTGTTACAACAACATCACTAGTATCAACCAGCAGTTAGGCACCATTACGGATGCCAACACCAAGGCTGAATTACGCGCACTGCGGGCGTTCTTCCACTATCAGGCTATGGATTTGTTTGGTAATGTTATCATTTCTGATGCTGTAACGGCGGCTACACCCAAGCAGAATACGCGGGCCGAGGTGTTTGCTTTCGTTGAGAAAGAACTGCTGGCGGTCTATCCTAACCTGAGCGATGTATCAGGTGGTGCGTATTATGGCCGGATGAACAAGTACGTAGCCGATATGATTCTGGCTAAAATGTATTTGAATGCACAAGTATACACGGGTACGCCCCGTTGGGCAGATGCTATCACTCGTTGTGATAACATCATCAAATCGGGTAAATTTCAGATTTCGGGGGATTACCTGAGCAACTTCGCCGTTCAGAACCAGAACTCGCCCGAAACGATTCTGGCTACACCGTTCGATAAATCGAAGCGCAGTGGCTTTAACCACCAGATGAAAACGCTTCACTACCTCAACCAGTTGACCTATAATTTAGGCACAGCTCCTTGGAACGGTTGGGCTACAGTAACAGAATTCTACAACTCCTTCGATGATAAAGATGTACGCAAAAAGCAGTGGATTGTTGGTCAGCAATATAAAGCTGACGGTACACCATTGAAAGATGATGCTCTGGATATGGTATTTCGTCCTGAAATCGAATCGTTTACGTTCGATGCTGGTGCAAATGGTCGTTTGGCAGGTGCCCGTAGCCAGAAGTACGAAATTCAGAAAAACAACACATACACCGATCAGGACAACGATTTCGTTGTTTATCGTTTAGCCGACGTTTATTTGATGCGTGGTGAGGCTAACTTCCGTTTAGGCAATGTAGGCGCTGCGCTACCCGATTTTAATGTAGTTCGTAAACGGGCCGGTATGCCGGACTATACCAGTGCTACCCTGACGTTAAACGAAATATTGGCAGAACGTGGCCGAGAGTTGGCTTGGGAGCAACACCGCCGTCAGGATCTAATCCGTTTTGGACAGTTTGGGAAAGCATGGCGTTTCAAGGATGCTGAAGCTGACAATCACCGGACGCTGTTCCCAATTCCGAAGGATCAGATATCGCTGAACCCGAACCTGAAGCAAAATCCTGGTTATTAATTTTCATTGCAAAGGGTGAAAACGAGCAGGCTCATCAGGGCCTGCTCGTTTCATTTCTGACTGATTAAAAGCCAATTAATACCATATACGCCATTCAACAACCTTTGTAATTCGTTACCTTTGTAGTCCCTGTTTCCTAATCGAATCTGCCTGAACGATAACTTGTCTTAAGCATAAAATTTTACTATTCACGTACTTGTGCTAATGCGCATCTGTTTGCTATTATTTACGGTAAGCCTGCTCGCTGGTTGCCACTCCGAACAACAACCACCGTCGGACCCTCTTTTTCGAAAGTTGCCCGCCGAAGAAACACACGTCAATTTTGCCAATACCGTTACCGACGATAAAGACTTCAATATTTTTAATTACCGTAACTTCTATAATGGTGGCGGTGTCGCCATTGGCGATGTTAATAACGATGGCTTATCTGATGTGTTGATGATCGCCAATATGGGCGATAATAAACTTTACCTCAACCGAACGAAACCCGGTCAGAGCGGTATTCAATTTGAGGATGTTACGGCCAAAGCCGGTGTTGCCGGGAAGCGGGCCTGGAGCACAGGAGCTACCTTTGCCGATGTTAACGGCGATGGGCGACTCGATCTATATGTCTGTAACGCAGGTAATCGCGATGGCGATGACCGCGCCAATGAACTCTTCATCAACAACGGCAACGACGCCAACGGCATCCCCACATTTACCGAGCGGGCAACCGAATATGGCCTGGCTGATCGCGGCTATTCAACCCATGCGGCTTTCTTCGATTATGATCGGGATGGCGATCTCGATATGTATTTGCTCAACAACAGCTTTATGCCCGTAGGAAAGCTTCAGTATGCCAACTTGCGTGCTGAGCGGGATTCGTTGGGGGGGCATAAGTTGTTCAGGAATATGTCTGTAGAAAGGAGCAAAGGATTGGTAAAGACGGCCACACCAACTCCTGTGTTTGCGGATGTTTCAGAGCACGCTGGTATTTACGGGAGCCTGATTGGCTTCGGGCTGGGCATTACCATTGGCGATGTCAACGACGATAACTGGCTGGATATTTACATTTCTAACGACTTCTACGAACGCGACTACCTCTATATCAACAACCACGACGGCACCTTCAAAGAGTCGATCAAAGAGTCAATGCCGCATACGAGTCTGTCGTCGATGGGTGCCGATGTAGCCGATGTCAATAATGATGGGAAGCTCGATATTTTTATTACCGACATGCTACCCGGCAACGACCGGCGGTTGAAACAGACATCGAGTTATGAAGGCCACGATCTGGAACAAATTAAGGTCGGTCGCGACTTCCACTACCAGTACATGCAGAATATGTTGCACCTGAACCGGGGTAATCAGCCCGGTACCGGAGGCTTGCCCGTGTTTAGCGACGTGGCCCGCTTTGCTGGTGTTCAGGCTACGGACTGGAGTTGGGGAGCTCTCATTTTCGATATGGACAATGACGGACAAAAAGACATTTTCGTCGCCAATGGCATTGCCAAAGACGTAACGGACCAGGACTTTGTGAATTTCTTGGCCGACGGCGAGAACATGGCGCAAATTGCCCGTCTGCGAAAATTCAACTTCAAGGAGTTTTTAGATAAAGCACCGTCAGAAGGCGTTCCGAATTACGCGTTTCACAACGATGGCGGTTTGCAGTTTACCAATAAAGCCTTCGACTGGGGCTTATCAGAGCCCGATTTTTCGAATGGGGCGGCCTATGGCGATTTGGATAACGATGGCGATTTAGACTTGATCGTCAACAATATGAACGCCCCCGTTGCCATTTACCAGAATCAGTCAATCGAGAAGAACAAGACAAATTTTCTGAAGATTAAACTGGAAGGCCTTGGCATGAATCGGAATGCTATTGGGGCTCGTGTGCTCGTTTATCAGCCAACACAAACGCAACTGTTACAGCAGATGCCCAATCGCGGATTTGAGTCGTCGGTAGACCTCAATCTGGTGTTTGGGTTAGGAGCATCGCCAGCAATTGATTCCCTAGTCGTCGTCTGGCCGGATGATAAAATGCAAACGCTGCGTAAGCCGAAGGCAAATCAACTGCTTACATTGCGGCAACAGGAGGCCAATCAGCTCTGGAAACCAACAGACACTAAACAAGAGCCCTTTTTTCAGGATAACACAGCCGCATCGGGTCTGAATTATGTGCATAAGGAAAGCCCCTTTGTTGATTACAACCGCGATGCGCTTGTAAAACAACAATTCTCGACCCAGGGCCCTGCTTTAGCAACCGGCGATGTTAATGGCGACGGCCTGGACGATGTGTTTCTGGGAGGAGCCAGCGGACAACCAGCGCACCTTTTTTTGCAGCAAGCTGGTGGTCGGTTCATGGATAAAACCCCTGCCCAGATGCGGCAGGACACGACTTACGAGGCTGTGGATGCCGTGTTGTTCGATGCCGATGGCGATAAAGACCTTGACCTGTATGTAGTGTCGGGTAGTAACGAATTTAGCGAAGAGTCCGATGAGTTGCTGGACCGATTTTACCTGAACGATGGCAAAGGCGGTTTTATCCGTTCGGAAACGGCCTTGCCAAACCTGAAAGCAAGTGGTTCCTGCGTAGCTGCCGCTGACGTTGACCGGGATGGCGACATTGACCTGTTTGTGGGCTCCCGGCTGATTCCGGGGAAATACGGGCAGAACCCGCCTAGTCATCTGCTTACCAACGATGGTACCGGAAATTTTAAAAACTATACGAAGCGGGTATTGCCCGATGTAGAACAATTAGGCATGGTCACGTCGGCAATATGGGCCGATCTGAACGGAGACAGTTACCCCGAACTAATTGTTGTTGGCGATTGGGAGCCTGTTAAAGTTTTCGAGAATAAACACGGCAAACTGAGTCAGAATCCAGCTTTGACCATCAAAAGCCCTAAAGGCGACGCGTTGAAAACTAACGGCTGGTGGAACTGCGTAAAAGCAGGAGATGCCGACGGCGATGGTGACCTCGATTTAGTGATCGGGAATCTGGGCACGAACTCCCGCATCAAAGCCACTCAAACCATCCCTGCTGAAATCTATGTGGGCGATTTTGATCACAATGGGACAGTAGAGCAAATCATTAATTGTGCTGACGAAACTGGCGAATTGTATCCGATGGTGCTGAAGCAGGACTTGCAAAAGGCCATGCCCACGATCAAGAAAAAGTATGTGAAATTTCATGACTATGCCGGTAAAAAGATTACCGATATGCTGGACGAAGATCAATTGAAGCAGGCTGTTGTTAAGCAAGCCTTTACGGGGGCAACGGCCCTCCTTCTGAACGATGGAAAGGGTAATCTGACATTTGAATCGTTACCTGCCGAAGCCCAGTATTCGCCTGTTTGCGGTGTGCTTTTCACGGACTATGATAGAGACGGTCGCACCGATCTTGTTCTGGCAGGTAACTTTCTAGATGTGCTTCCCGAAATCGGGCGTTATGACGCGAGTTATGGGATACTCTTACGCAGCAAAGGAAAAGCGGCCGACGGCACGATTAACTATGAATCAATCAATCCAACTGTTTCGGGCTTCTTCGTGCGGGGACAGGTTCGGCGCATGGCGAAGCTGGCACAGGGACAGGTCGTTCTGGCCAAAAACAACGACCGGGCGCAGATTTTTTTAATGAAGAATGAAAAGTGAAAAATTAAAAATAACGAGTGTGTCTTCAGCATTCGTTCATCTTAATATTCTTCATTCTTCATTTTTCTCTCTTCACTAACTCAATGAAACGTATTGCTTTATTTTTGTTTATTGGCGCGGTAGCGTTGACGAGTTGCAACCCATTTAAATCTGAAAAACAACTTTTCCAGACGCTCGACTCCACCCAAACCGGGGTAGGATTTGTCAATAAGTTGCAACCTACCGAGAAACTAAATATTCTCGATTACCTGTATTTTTATAATGGCGGGGGCGTATCGGCCGGCGACATTAATAACGATGGTCTGATCGATTTATACTTCGTTTCCAATCAGGGTAAGAACAAACTATACCTCAATAAAGGCAATCGCGACGGCGAACCGTTCAAGTTTGAAGATATAACCGCAAAGGCGGGCGTTGAAGGCTTTGCAGATTGGCAAACGGGCTCAACCATGGCCGATGTCAATGGCGATGGCTTGCTCGACATCTACGTTTGTGCCGTAGGCAATTTTCGGGGGCAGGAAGGTTCCAACGAGCTGTATATCAATAACGGCGACGAGACCTTTACTGAAAAAGCCGCCGATTATGGCCTCGACTTTACCGGCTTTTCGACCCAGGCTGCTTTCTTTGATTACGACCACGACGGCGATCTGGATTGCTACCTGCTCAATCACGCCATTCACACCTCCCGTAGTTATGACCGGGTCTCGGCCAGAAACTTCCGGAATAACGAATCGGGCGATTATCTGTATGAAAACCAGATGATCACAAAAACCGGGAAAGCACCGGCAGGCAAAATCACTCGATTTCAGAATGTAAGTGAACGGGCCGGTATTTATGGTGCTGCCATGGGCTACGGATTGGGAATATCAGTTGCCGATCTGAACAACGATGGCTGGGAGGACGTATATATTTCCAACGATTTTCATGAGGATGATTATTACTACGTCAATAACCACGATGGTACTTTTACCGAAAGCGTAAAAAAAGCATTTCAGCACACCAGCCGTTTTTCGATGGGCAACGACATTGCCGATGTGAATAATGACGGCTTTCCTGATGTGGTCACGCTGGACATGTATCCTGAGGATGAGACGGTTGAGAAATCGTCGCTGGGCGAAGATCCGCTGGATATATACACCTATAAGCTAGCCTACGGCTACATGAACCAGTACAGCCGGAACTGCCTTCAATTTAGTCTTTCCGGTAAGAAATTCATGGATATTGGTGCCATGGCGGGGGTAGCGGCCACCGACTGGAGCTGGTCGCCCTTACTGGCTGACTATGACAACGATGGTATAAAGGATCTGTTTATCACGAACGGCATTGTTCGTCGGCCCAATAATCTCGAATACGTCAAATTTGCTGCAGACGACTCCCTCCGGTATGCGATGGAAACGTCGCGCTCGCTCGATGAACGGGCCACCAAACTGATGCCCGAAGGCAAGGTACACAATTACTTATACCGGGGCACCCCGGCACTGCGGTTCGAAGATAAATCGGTTGCCTGGGGCTTCGAGATGCCCAATTACTCAAACGGCTCTGCCTATGCCGACCTCGATAATGACGGTGACCTGGATTTGATTACGAATAATATCAACGATCCGGCTGGTCTATACCGCAATGAAGCGAACACGATCTTTCCGCATAATACGCACCTGACCGTTAAGCTAACCGGTGATTCGCCGAACAACTTCGGAATAGGAGCGAAAGTGATTCTGAAGTATGGTAAAGACAGCCTGATGGTGCAGCAGTTGATGCCAACACGCGGCTTTGAGTCATCGGTGGCACCCGAGTTGTTGTTTGGGCTCGGCAAACGGACAATTATCGATTCGTTAATTGTTATCTGGCCAAATCAGCGCATGGAAGTTCGCACAAAGGTGAAAACTAACCGGTCGATAACGCTGAAACAGGCAGATGCCAAACTCGATGGGACAAACTTTCGGTATACAATTCCGGCTCTGCATCCGCTCTTCGCCGATTTGACCACCGCCGATACAATTCCCTATAAGCATAGGGAAAATAACGAGTATTTTGATTTTGTTCGGGAGTCATTAATGCCGTTTAAGGTGTCGACCGAAGGGCCGCATCTGGCTGTTGGCGATGTCAATGGCGATGGCCTGGAGGATATTTATGCTGGTGGTGCCAAATGGCAGGCCGGGACTTTGCTAATGCAGCAACCCAATGGGAAATTTTCCCCATCAGTTCAGCCTGACTTTACGAAAGACTCTACCTATGAGGATGTAGATGCCGTCTTCTTTGATGCCGATGGCGACAAGGATCTGGATATATATGTAGTTTCTGGCGGCAACGAGTTCTATAATAAAATGCCGGAGCAACTTGACCGTCTTTATCTGAATGACGGCCACGGTATGTTTAGTCGCTCTGTTAATGCGCTTCCGGATATGTTCGATAACAAAAGCTGCGTTCGCCCTGTCGATATTGACAAAGACGGCGACCTGGATTTATTTGTTGGCGGTCGTGTGGTAGGTTTCGGTTACGGGAAGTCTCCCAACTCCTATTTGCTCGTTAACGATGGCAAAGGACATTTCTCTGACCAGACCGACAAACTCTCAGAAGGGTTGCGCAAAGCAGGTATGATTACCGATGCGGTCTGGGTAGATTATGACAGCGACAAAGACCAGGATTTGATTCTGGCGGGCGACTGGATGCCGATACGCATCTTCGCCAATGATAATGGGAAGTTGACAGAAGTCAAACCGATTACCGAAGACGAAACGCCATTGAACGGTTTTTACCAGCGGGTCATTGCCGCCGATTTCGACCACGACGGCGATACGGACCTGATAGCGGGTAATATGGGCACGAATACCAAGTTCCGCAAAACGCCCGATTCGCAATTACGCATGTGGGTGAAAGATGTGGACAACAACCAAAGCACTGAGCAGATCATTGCCTATAATCGCGGGAAGGAGTGGTACCCACTGGCATTTAAAGACGAGTTGGGTAAGCAGATGCCAAGTATTATCAACAAACGATTTACTGACTATATATCCTTTGCCGGTAAGCCGCTCGATGCTGTCTTGAACGATGATGAATTAAAGGATGCTGAGGAATTTACCGTTAATCAATTTGCCTCTGTTTACCTGGAAAATAAAGGTGGCCGGTTCGTTGTGCATGAGCTGCCAATGATGGCGCAAGTCTCTAAACTATTTGCCCTCCAGGCTATTGACATCGATCACGACGGCGATCTTGACGTATTGGGTGGAGGTAATTTTTACGGTGTAAGTACCTATCAGGGTCGTTACGATGCCAGTTACGGTCTGGTTCTGCGTAACGATGGGAAAGGTAACTTTGTGGCTCTGTCGTCGGTCGATTCTGGTTTTCTGCTCAATGGTGAGATACGGGATATTCGTCCTGTACATACGGGGCAGGGCGTGTTGATTGTAGTAGCTCGGAACAACGCTGGTTTGCAGGTATTCAAATCATTATAGCTGACATAAATCTTCATTTTGTCTGATATTTTCCGTTAATTTTGTAAGTACGAATCAATCATATTGCGATTGATTACCACGTTAACTTGTCATTACTAGTATGAACTATTCGCTTCGCTTTGGCTGTCTACTGGCTATTTTGCTGGTTGGATTGACCGGTTGCCAGAAGCCCGCGTCCCCTGCTGAATACAATGCAAAGGCTGCTAATCCCGAATACTATAATTCGGCGTTAAATAAACTAACCGAGGTCGTTATTCACGATATATTCTCGCCACCGGTTGCCAGTCGGATTTATTCCTATGCGAATCTGGCCGGTTATGAGGCCCTTGTGCCCTTTGATGCGCAATATGAGTCGCTGGGGGGGAAACTGAAACGGTTTCAAAGTGGCCCAAAGCCAGAACCTGGCAAAGAGTATTGTTTTCCGCTGGCGAGTACCCATGCGTTCATGACCGTTGCTCGTGCCCTGACATTCTCAGTTGATTTCTATGACACCTTTGAAAAGCCATTTTATGAGCAATACAAGAAAGATGGCGTTCCCGATGAGGTGTATGATCGTTCGATGGCTTATGGTGAAGCGGTAGCCAAACATGTGCTGGATTATGCGGCCAAGGACAGTTACAAGCAAACGCGGGGCTTCAAACATACAGTTACGAATGAGGAAGGGACATGGGTTCCAACGCCCCCTGCCTACATGGATGCCGCCGAGCCACAATGGAACAAACTTCGTTGTTGGGCTATGGACACCTGTAACCAGTTTATGCCGCCACGACCGCTACCTTATAGCCTGGCCAAGGGTAGCCCATATGAAAAGGAACTTGACGAGGTGTATCAAACAGGAAAAAATATTGATAAGCAAAAACAAGATATTGCGTATTTCTGGGACGATAACGCGTTTGTGATGAATGTAGCCGGTCACGTTATGTATGCCAGTAAGAAAATGACGCCTGGGGGTCACTGGCTGGCCATTGCAGAGAGTATTGCCCGCCAGAAAAAGATGAACATGATGCAGACAGTAGAAGCGTATGCGCTTACCTCATTTGCATTGAGTGATGGGTTTATTTCTTGCTGGGATGAAAAATACCGGAGCAAAACCGTTCGTCCTGAAACAGTTATCAATAAGTCAATTGATCCGAAGTGGACGCCCTTTTTACAAACGCCACCTTTTCCTGAATACCCTAGCGGCCACAGTGTTATCTCTACCGCTGCTGCTACTGTGCTTACCCAACTGATGGGTGATCATATAGCCTTTACTGATTCCACCGAGTTTCCGTATGGGCATGGCGTTCGGTCATTTACCTCCATTCGCGGTGCTGCCGATGAAGCCTCTATTAGCCGGTTATACGGTGGTATTCACTATCGCTCTGCATTGACAAATGGACAGCTTGAGGGCGAAAAAGTAGGCAAATGGGTGCTTGAAAAAATTCGTACCCGCAAATCAGGAGTGGCCCAACGATAGGTTGGTGTTGATCAAAGCAACGTAAGCCCTTGCCTATTAAGAGAGTTGGTCCGCAATTGAAGATAATCCAGTTAAAATAAAATAAGCAGTTTACAATGAGATGCAGCAACCCGCTGGTTGGCTGCAACCTGTTGTAAGCTGCTTATCTATTTTTACCACTGTGCCATTGGCAGGTTGGACGATTGGAGTTCCAGTTCGACATCTTTGGTACTAACAGCCATTTTATTTAAAGATATGTAGATGGCTTTCACGGCGTTCTCGATGCGTTGCCAGCCTTCTTCGCTCCGCAGATCAATGCTAATCATGGTACGGTCATTTTGTGCCATAATAGTAAGGTAAGTCATAGCACCAAGAACCACAGCCGAAATTGCTTCTGTATCAGCACCTTTTACAAATGAGAGTTGATGAACGAGCCGAGTCATTTCTTCATCCTGCGCTTTAGCTGTTGTTTCGGCAATTGGGTCATTTTCAATGACACTTGCTTTGAGAACTTCACGAGCTGCTTTGAACGTGCGGAAATATCTATAGGTTTGAATAACCTGACGGTACCAGATTCGGGCTATATCGGAGTCGTGTAGTGGACGAATTTGGTCTAAAATAGCCGGTGTAAAGACTGGAAATAATTTCCCCATTTTTACATAATATTCCAACAGGCCTTCCATGCCACCAAAGTACCGATAAATTAACACCTTGCTAACATTCGCTTTTTCTGCAACACGGTTAACTCCTATGCCTTCTAAGCCGCGTTCGGCAATCACTTCTTCTAATGCTTCAACTATACGTTGGGTTGTTTTTGCCCGGTTCCGTCTGATTTTCTCATCTTTCTCCATAATAACTGTATCCATTGCAATTTATAGTATATGTCACTCCTCTTTGACTAAGACTAATCGAAAAAGTCACTTTAGTAAACTTTTATTTACCAAATAATTAAGATTTATAAGGTATATCTACTTTAGTAAATTACCAGGTTTCTATATGGGTATTAAGTAATATACATAAAATTTTATAATAGATATATAAATGAAAACTTTCAAAAAGTAGTTTTCCCATACAGCATTCAATAACTATTTTTGAGTTTTAATTATTTAAAAAATATAAATTAATATTGAAATAATTATAAGAGAGGAGTAGGTATTTCAATTTTTATTAAAGTTCA
>CAXTJJ010000111.1:0-13365 GCA_964244155.1 uncultured Spirosoma sp. | reverse complement strand
CAAACCAGGTATACCAAAGTTCACAGGCAGCCATTTGGATAGAAATCCCTCGTTCCTGAGCAACAGCCGCTGTATCGAAACGGATCAGGTGAAACGGAACCCCATAGCCTTTTGCCATGTTTTCAACAAAAATCGCATCGGCATCGGATTCGTCGGCACGCAGACCAAAGTTAACGTGAGCAATAGCAAAGGGTTGACCGGCTCGTTGAAACAGTCCAGCCATCGCTGCCGAATCCAACCCGCCACTTATGGCCAGTAGTACCCGATCCGTAGGTTCAAACAGGCTGTGACCGTTAATAAATCCTAAAAATTCCTCGTCAACCATTTGGAGTCGGCCCTAAGCCGTAGTTTTGTCACCATGATTCGTTTGCTTGCCGCTTTTCTGTTTTGTTCACTGCTTGTGTCCACTCCTTTGCTGGCCCAGGTCGGTCCTCCTTTGCCGGGGCGTCCATCCACTCCTGGTATTGCTGCAACAGACAAAGTTGATTTGCTACACGCCGATAGTTTAGTTGGGGTGAACACACCCGGCCAGGTTGTTCGAAAAATATACAATAATGTACGGTTTCGACAAAAGGGGGTGTTGCTGTTCTGTGACCTCGCTGTTCAGAATGCGACCACCAACATCATTGAAGCTTACGGCCATGTCAAGATCATTCAGGGCGATACCATTACTGTTCTGGGCGATACCATGTTTTATTACGGCAACGTTCGTCAGGCAAATTTACGTGGCCACGTGATTATGCGTGACCGTAAGATGACTTTGACGACAGCCCAGCTTGATTATGATATGCTGTCGGGCGTTGCCCATTACCCCACCCCTGGCCGTATTGTCGACAAAGAAAACGTGCTGACCAGCCGGGAAGGGTATTACGATACCCATACCAAATTATTTACATTCCGTCAAAACGTTCGGCTGGTAAACCCCAAAGGTACGCTCACGGCCGATTCGCTGCTGTATAACTCCTTAACCCGCCTTGCTATTTTTCAGGGGCCAACCCGCATCACCAACAAAGATGGGGTTCTGACAGCGATAGAAGGACAATACAATACAACCACAGGCATTTCGAATTTCCAGCGTCGGGCAACGGTTGAAACCCCAAAATATCGGTTAACAGGCGATTCATTGTATTATGATAACATCACCGAACTGGGTATTGCCAAAGGGCACGTTATTATGGTGGCCAAAGACCGTCAGGCTGTGATAACAGGCGACCATGTTCGATATAATGGGAAAGCAGGGATTTCGCGGGTAACAGGCCACCCTGTAGCAAAAAGTTTGGCGAATGAAACGACAAATGACACGCTTTATCTACGCGCGGATACCCTTTTTTCGTTCGACAATAAGCTGACGAATACCCGCCGGTTGCTGGGGCAGAAAAATGTTTTTCTTTACAGATCAGATTTGCAAAGTAAGTGTGATTCTCTCATCTACGATACCGCTGATTCGACCATTTATTTTTTCAAAAAGCCCATCGTCTGGAGTCAGAATAAATACCAGATGGAAGCAGATTCCATGCGGGCCGTCATGAAAAATAATCATATAAATACGATGTTTTTGAAGTCAAAATCATTCGTTATTTCACTTGATACACTCAAAAATTACAACCAGATAAAAGGCCGGACCATAACCGCTTTTTTCGTAACAAAAGTTGTATCAACAACCGCTGCACCATTGAATTCGCCCGATACTCAAGCGCCAAAAATGGCAAGTGCTTCACTTTCTGTTTCGGCAGTTGCAACGAATCTTCCTGCCAAGCGCGTATTGTCTCAAAAAAGTAGTTCGCCGACTTCATCCACCGTTCTGGCAAAAGAACAGACAGTTATTGACAGGGTTCTGGTTGAGGGAAATGGACAAAGTCTTTATTACGCTGTTGACGAAAAAAATAAATTAATTGGCTTGAATCACGTTGAGTCCAGTCGAATGAATATTGAATTTACCGACAACAAAGTGGGGCGAATTCGATTTTATGGGCACCCGGATTCGCAGCTTATTCCACCAAAAGAATTGACACCGGATACGCAACAACTTGATGGTTTTCGTTGGCGCGAGACTGAAAAGCCTACGAAAGGTCAGGTTTTATGGCTGGAAACACCACCAGTAGAACAACCTGTAATTAGAAAACCATTAAAAAAGAAGGGAATAGTTAAACCTTTGGCCCAAAAACCGGTTCTAAAAGGTAATAAATGACTCTTTTAACAATTTTTTAGACAATAGCCCGTTGACTTTGTCTTTCAAGATGAATACGTTTGTGTTGGATACCTGTATACATGAAGTAGACTTACATGAAACAAACTATACTTATTGGTGTATTGATGGGCTTGCTAACGGCAACGATCCCGCTTCAGGCGCAAGTCGCCCAGCGAGATTCTGATGCGCGGAAAGGAAGCCGACTCGAATTGGGTCGTAGCTCATCAGCACAAAAAACAACAACTTCGGGTTTGCCGAATCAGCGATTCGCCATCGCACCCGGCCCGACGCTGTCTGGTCTTGACCGTTCAATGACGTTGCATAAAAATAGTGCCATTAACGAACATTATCGGTCTCTGCTGATGACCCGTTCGGGCAATAAAGCGGCTGCTCATGCCGCAACAACGGACAACGCTCCAACTGTTGAAAGTGCTCCTCGTCCCAGTGCTGCTGCGCAGGAAGGAAAAGCAGAAAACAGGCTCTTCACCAACGAAAAATTGTGGGTATCCAATGCCTATCCAAACCCTGCCGACGATGTTGCCGAACTGGACTATCAGTTTACTGGTGCGGGGGATGCAAAGTTGGTTTTATTAAACGTGCTGGGTGCTCCCGTTTCAGAATATGAACTTGAACGTAATGCGACCAAAGTCCGGATTGGAACCCGCCTGCTGGATACGGGTTATTACCTGTACCAATTAACGGTTGACGGTAAAAAAGTAGCGACTAAACGGTTACTTGTTCGTCATCAATAGAAGTTGATTTTATGTGTTAAAATACTATAAACAAGCCAGCTCAAGCATCTTTTTGGCACTATACGGGCTACATCGTCGTTTTAACGGTGTAGCCTTTATTTTTTTTGTATCTTTGCAAACATATGCAACACCGTCTTATTGGTAAGGTTCTGTTGGGGATTTGGGTAGCGTTTTTGCTAAACTCATGCAGCCCTTTTTCAAAATTACAGAAAAGTGGAAGCGATGACGCGAAGTATAAAGGTGCCATTGAGTACTACAAAAAGGGCGAATGGTACAAAGCGGGCCTCCTTTTTGAAGAATTAATTCCGGTTTTGAAAGGCAGCACCGAGTCAGAAATGGCTCAGTTCTATTATGCCTATACGCAGTATCAACAACAGCAGTATTTGCTAAGTGCTACGCTGTTCAAGAAGTTTTATGAGACTTTTGCCCGGTCAGATTATGCGCAGGAAGCTATGTATATGTATGCCTACTCGCTGTATAAAGATACACCATCATTTAATCTGGACCAGTCAAATACACTAACGGCAACATCGGCCCTACAGGATTTCATAAACGCTTATCCTGATAGCAAGTACAAAGAAGAATCGACTAAACTGATTCTGGAACTACGTGGTAAGCTGGAGCGTAAGGCATACGAAAAAGCTAAGTTGTATTATAAAACCAGCGGCTTCAATATTGCTTCCTACAAATCATCGGTTATTGCGATTAATAACTTCCAAAGGGAATTTCCGGATTCTCAATACAACGAAGAGTTAGCGTACCTGAAAGTCGATGCCGAATTTAGTTTGGCACAGAACAGCCTGGAAACGAAGCAGAAGGAACGTTATCAGGAAGCAATCAGTTATCATCAGGCATTTGTAGACAAGTACCCGAACAGCCCATACTTGAAGCAGTCGGAGAAAATGTTTGAAACCAGTCAGAAAGAGATTGACCGTCTGGACAAACTGGAGCAGGAACGCGAAAAAGAAAAAGAAAAATTAAAAGATGCCAATCGCCCGGCAAAGGTGACGGCAGCCAATTAGATCAGTTTACGGGCTTAGATTTTCAGTTGAACAGCTTAGGCATAACACCCACCGTAAACCATAAATATCATACCGAGAACCAATTATTATGGCAACAAATCCATCGATCATCACCCGCAATAGCGACAAGATTGCGATTCAAACCGGAAATCTGTACGAATCGGTTTCAATTATTTCGAAACGTGCCCGTCAGATTGCAACAAAGAACAAAGAGGAATTAAGCAACAAATTGTCGGAGTTCGTTTCGGCTGTTGATAATCTCGAAGAGGTCTTTGAAAACCGTGAGCAGATCGAAATTTCGAAGTTCTACGAGCGGATGCCGAAACCAACGTCTATTGCAACGGATGAATTTCTGGAAGGTAAGGTCTACTGGCGTTACAACGACGAAGACGCTCAGCAGTAAGCCAGGCTGTATAGCTTTTCAATGACCGCATGGTAGACCACCGTGCGGTCATTGGTGTTTTTGTTAAGTGATGAAATAGTTAATTAGTGGAGCGTATGCCTTGTTACTACATCCCTTCACGAATCAACCACTCCACCAACAACCAATGTCAATAGAGGGTAAACGAATTCTACTGGGCGTTACGGGCAGTATCTCGGCCTACAAGTCAGCACTATTAGTTCGTCTTTTAGTAAAAGCCGGTGCTGAGGTGCAGGTCGTTATGACCGAATCAGCTCAACAATTCATTACTCCCCTAACACTGGCAACCCTGTCAAAACGGCCTGTACTCGCTACGTTTGTCAATACCCGAAGTGATCGGTCCGGCGACGGGAGTTGGAACAACCACGTTGAGCTTGGTTTATGGGCCGATGCTTTCGTGATTGCACCGGCCTCAGCCCATACCTTAGCCCGTTGTGCAACAGGCCTTTGTAATGATCTGCTGACGGCAGTGTACCTATCAGCCCGTTGTCCGGTTTTTTTTGCCCCGGCTATGGATGTCGATATGTACCAGCACCCTGCAACAGCTGAAAACCTGCGACGGCTCAACTCCTATGGCAACCACATTATCCGGGCTGAATATGGCGAGTTAGCCAGTGGTTTGATTGGCGAAGGCAGGCTGGCCGAACCGGAAGCCATTGTTCATATCCTTGGTAGTTTTTGGTCGAAAAAACCTGAAGCATCTGGCCTGCTGGCAGGAAAACACGTTTTGATAACAGCAGGGCCAACACAGGAGTCAATTGATCCGGTTCGATACATTAGCAACCACTCGACAGGGAAGATGGGCTATGCTATTGCCAGGGCTTTTGCAAAAGCAGGTGCCAGGGTTACGTTAGTGAGTGGACCAACAGCTTTACCCCTGCCTGCTCCTGCTGTGCAACGGGTTGATGTTCGTTCGGCGCAGGATATGTTTGAAGCCACTCAGGCAGCTTTTGCCAGTGCCGACATTATTGTGCTGAGTGCCGCAGTAGCTGATTACACCCCTGCTTATCCGGCAGATCATAAGATAAAAAAGAAGGAAACATCATTTTCACTGGAGCTGACCAAAACGACCGACATTGCGGCTACTCTGGGTGCTCAGAAAAGATCCGATCAGTTGATAATGGGTTTTGCGCTTGAAACAGACAATGAACAGGAGAATGCGCGAAAGAAACTTCACGCTAAAAATTTAGACTGGATTGTGTTAAATTCACTTCGTGATACGGGAGCGGGTTTTGGACACGACACCAACAAGATTACCGTTATTGATAAAGAAGAACAAGCTTATGAATTTGCCCTTAAATCGAAAGATGAGGTGGCCGAGGATTTGGTGAGTTTAGTCATACAATCGCTCTGATGTATAACTACAGAGTGAGATTTAAGGTCTGAATAATGAAAGCAATACGAATTTTTCTACTCTTAAGCTGTCTGATTACTTCAGCGCGGGCGCAGGAGTTAAATTGCCAGGTGACCGTTAACTCCGATCAGTTATTTGCGCAGCAGAAAACTGATTTCTCCTATGTAAACCAGCTCAAGGGCGTTATTACTGAGTTCATGAACAACCGGCGCTGGAGTAATGACCAGTTCAGCGTTGCGGAACGTATCAACTGTTCAATCAGTATTAACCTGCTCAAATCCCTGACACAAGGAGCCTTTGAAGCAACAGCCCAAATTACAGTGTCCAGGCCCGTTTATGGGACTAACTACGAAACGACAACTTTTAGCTTCGTTGACCGGGCTTTTAACTTTGTTTATCTACCAACAACGCCCGTCTATTACCGGGAAAACCAATTTACAGATGACCTTACATCGCTCCTGGCGTTTTATGCCAATGTGATTCTGGCTACCGACTATGATACGTTTAGCAAACAGGGGGGTAATCCTTATGTGTTACGGGCCTACAACATAACGAACCTGGCGCAACAAGGGTCGCCTAACGGTGCCTGGCAAAATGGAGGAGATCGGCGAAACCGGTATTGGCTTATCGAGAATATGCAAAACCAACAGCTAATTCCCTTTCGGGAAGGTTTATATACCTATCATCGGCTAGGGCTGGATGTGTTTGCCGGTAATCCGGTACAGGCGCGTAAACAAACGCTTAACTTTCTGACCACTATCCGCACCATTGGTCAGCAACAGCCAAACTCAGTGTTGATCAATTCCTTCTTCGATGCCAAGTCGCAGGAGTTGTATAACATTCTCTTTGAGGGAACACCAGCCGAACGGAAGCAGGCGTTTGATTTACTTTCATTTTTAGACCCGGCCAAAACCGAAAACTACCGGAAATTAATACAGTAAGCCGGTATCTGTGAGTAAATTTGTCTTTATTCGCTGTTACCTGTTTACTGCTAACTATCACAGATTTTGCTTTCGCATTTACTCATAAAAAACTATGCGCTAATTGACGAACTCGAACTATCGCCCGATCGTGAACTCAACATTGTCACGGGCGAAACGGGAGCGGGAAAGTCAATTATATTAGGGGCTATCGGGTTGCTGCTGGGCAATCGGGCCGACACGCGCGTTCTGTACAACCCCGAACAGAAATGTATTATTGAAGGTACATTCGGGGTATCTGGCTACCGCATCGAACAACTTTTTGAAGAAGAAGAACTGGATTATTCTGACACATGCATTGTTCGTCGTGAAATTAGCGTGAGCGGTAAATCACGCGCGTTTGTCAATGATACCCCCGTCAATCTGGAAACGCTTCGACGCATTACTGGTGAGATGATGGATATTCATTCGCAACACGACTCAGTCCTGCTGGGATCAAACGAATACCAGTTGGAAATTGTCGATACATACGCTCAAAACGAAGGCTATCTACGCAATTATCGGTCTGACTATCAAACCTATCGGGCAAAAAAAGCTCACCTGGATCAATTACAGACCGAAGCTTCCACTATGCGGAAAGAGTTTGACTATAACAATTTTCTCTACGAAGAATTAGTCAAAGCGCAGCTGGTGCCTGACGAACAGGAATCGCTTGAACAGGAATTGACAATTCTTGAAAATGCCGAAGACATTAAGGAGCGCTTACAGGTGGCATACGAGTATCTGGACAATACAGAACAGTCGGTCATTGATTTTTTGAAAGGGACGGTCAGCAATCTGGCTTACATAAGCAAACTGTCGAACCAGTACGAACAGTTACTGCAACGGGCCCAAAGCAGCCTGATTGAATTGCGCGACTTAGCCGACGAAATCAGCGTTGAACAGGATCGCGTCGAAATTGACGATACCCGCGCCGAAACCATTCGTGAACGACTGAACCTCATTTATCAGTTGCAAACCAAGCACCAGGCTAAAGATGTAGCTGCGCTCATTGCACTCCGAAACGAACTTGGACAGAAGGTAAGCAAAGTACTTAATCTGGACGATGCCCTGGCCGATGCCAAAGCACAAGCCGATGCTGCCCGCGCTCAGCTCCAAACCAGTGCCGATGCCTTGTCATCCTCACGCAAGCAGGTGTTGCAACCCATCGAAACCGAAATTGGCCACCTGCTCAATGACCTCGGTATGCCAAACGCATCCCTGAAGATTCATGCCGAAACAGGCAAGCCAACTGCTTCGGGCGTTGATACCATTTCCTTTTTGTTCAGTGCCAACAAAGGGGTCAAACCACAGCAGCTAAAGAATGTAGCATCGGGTGGTGAGTTTTCTCGTCTGATGATGGCGATTAAGTACATCCTCGCCAGCAAACGATCATTGCCAACCATTGTCTTCGACGAAATAGACGCGGGCGTATCGGGCGAGATAGCCATTAAAATGGGCAACATGATGCGCGATATGGCTCACAGTCACCAGATTATAGCGATTACGCACCTTCATCAGATAGCTGGACAGGGAACGGCCCATTATTTTGTCTACAAAGATCACTCGGCGGCTAAAACGGTTAGCCGCATGAAAAAATTAACGCTCGAAGAACGAGTCAACGAAATTGCACAGATGATTGGAGGAAAGAATCCATCACCCAGCGCGCTAAAAAATGCTCGCGAAATACTAAGACAGCGGGCAGCTTCAACAGCCAAATGATGTACAATGGTTTAAAATCACTGTACTTTCTATTTCTTCACGTCGCCTAAACCACCTATTTCTCTATGCGTAAACATATACTTTCGATTGCCGGACTACTGATGCTCTCTGGAACTTTCCTGGCCTGCAACTCAGGTGAGGAAACAGTAAAAGAAACAGAAAATGAAGTCTTTGCCATCCATGACGAAGTGATGCCAAAGATTGATGACATTATGAAGCTGCGGAAGCAACTGAAAAACCGTATTGCCTCGCTAGACAGTTTGAAAGCTAGTGGTTCAGCCGCAACGACCTTACGAACTGACGAAGAGAAGGAACAAGCCAGCCGACTACACCGAAATCTCGACGTGGCCGATAGCCTTATGATGGACTGGATGAGCCGCTACAATGGAGATACACTCGCCAAACTCTCTTCAGACGAAGCCCTTCGTTATTTAAATGGGCAAAAAGACCAAATTACCGATGTCAAATCAAAAGTTAATACCAGTATTGAACAGGCTCGCCAGTTTTTGGGTAAAAAATAATGTCTGGCTTTTCGCAATCGCTGCGGTTTTTACTTTAATGGGCTGTAACGATTCCGACGGAAAACTTCCCATTTTGGGCCAGCGGGAAGCCGTTACCAAAACGGTCGATGGTAAAACGGTTACCGACTCTGTCTATCAGTCAATTCCTGATTTTAAGTTCGTCAGCCAATACGGAGACACGGTCACGGCAAAAACGCTCGACAGCAAAATCTACGTAGCCGATTTTTTCTTTACCAGTTGCCCTACTATTTGCCCCAAAATGAAGGTGCAGTTGAAGCGGGTATACGAGCGTTTCAAGGGCAACCCGGATGTGATGATGCTTTCGCACACCATCGACCCTGCGCATGATTCGGTTGCGGTATTAAAAGAATTTGCGCAAAATCTGGGTGTTACAGGCCGTCAGTGGTTATTCGTTACGGGCGACCGCGAAAAAATCTACGACATTGGCCAAAATAGCTATATGGTTACGGCACAGGCCGATTCGACGGCACCGGGGGGCGTTGTCCATAGCGGTGCGTTTATTCTGGTCGATAAAGCCAGGCATGTACGGGGTATTTACGACGGCACTACCGAAGCCGGTGTCGACAAATTAATGAATGATATTGACCGGCTATTAGCCGAGTACAAATTATGATAATACGCCTGTCTGGAATTTTCAGTTTTATTTTTGTCATTGCCAGTTTTGTTTCCTGCCAGACCGACGAGGAGATCAAGCGGCAAAAGTACATTACAGAAGGGATTCTGGTTTTTAAAAACAATTGTGCCAATTGCCACCAGAATAAAGGTGAAGGCTTGGCAGCACTTTACCCACCTATCGCAGGATCTGATTATTTAGCGAATAAGAAGAGTGTGATTTGTTTAATACGATATGGTCAGAGCGGGCCAATCGTTGTGAATGGCAAGCCCTATAACCGGCCCATGCCCGGCCAGCCTCAACTCAGTGATCTGGAAATAGCCGAAGTAACTACCTACATGTATAACCAGTGGGGCGGAGAGACAACGCTAACTGGTGTTAAGGAGGTTACGCCTGTTTTGAACGAATGCAAAAAATAAACTTTACCCCGCCCGACGTGTATGAAAACCCGCGCCGGTCGGGGTACTTATATACCTCCCTCTATATTAAATACGCCCGTTGGCTTACGAATGGAATATTGAGAAAAGTCCTGGTTCGCATCCAGGCCAATGCCATAGAGTTTTTCGCCCGTAAGTTGACTCAGTACGGTTACACGTTTATCGGTGAACACCTTTTTTGTTGTCGGTTTCCAGTTTAATTCGGGCGTAAGAAGCTTCTCCTGCTTTTGTTTGTTGATAACAACGACATTGCCCATCACTGTGTAAAGATCTTTGGCCTTATCGTATTTACCTGAATCAGATCGAATTGTGGTTATCTCCTCCCCTGTTGGGCTGTAGAATGAAATATTTACGGGTTTGGGGTAGCGTCGGTCATCGTTCAAATACCGGAATTGCTTGGCCGTAGTTAACTTGACTTTGAGTTTGGCCGCTTCGCTATATAGTAGCTTTACGTCATTGATTTCCTCAATTGGCCCTGTATAAGGGTTTACTTTTTTGGCCTGTTTATTTTCTTCACAGCCTACTAGAAGGAGTGAAACATTCAAAATGACAAATGAAGAATAGAAAGTAGTTCTTATCCAGGTTGTTCGTGAACGATTTCTCTTACTGTCTTCTTTTTCCATTTAAGTAGTCAATAATACGCTAGTTACTAAACAAAATTTCTCGTCAATACTTACAGAAAAAGCAGATGTACGCAGAAAAATTGCTACGTACATCTGCTTTTCACTGGTGAACTTTGCAAAGAAAAAGCACTAGCTCACAACGGTCATTCGAGTTATTAATCAATTACCGATTTGCGGAACCACAAATCATTAAGCGAGAAGCCAAGTCCAAAGCGCACGTACTGCTCCTTAATTTGAGTTCCACTCAACACACCTCGCTGACCGCCTGCTATTGACAGCGTGACGTGGTTGACATAGTAGGCACCTAACGGTACTGATATACCAAGGCTACCATTTATATCCGTCAATTGTGTTCCGTTGCTGGCTACATATGGCAGGTTGTTGTATTGAAAACCAGCCCGATACGTAATAAGATCACGATAGCGGTTCGATGTAGGTTTAGGCGTATATTCAAGCCCGGCGGCAACGGTCATTGCATCGACCAGATTGCCGGATTTATTATCGGCCGTGCGGTACTGGCTCCATTTCTGGAAACTCACATCCACGCCTACCAATAATGTGTTTCCTCGCTCGATGCTGGCGCCAAAGTGCATTTGTTGGGGTAGCGTTGCCTGTGCATTAGAATTAAGTCGCAGGGTATCCGGTGTTGCAATAGCCTGACCAGCCAACGATGTTTTTTGATAAATGTCAGTCTGGGTAGCCTTAACACGGATTTTCGGGTCATAAGTCGCGCCGAAATTGAGTGTCCAGGTATCATTAATTTTGGGTCGCCAGGCGGCACCCAGCTTCCAGACAACATCGCTATAGTTTGCTCTGTTCAGGTGTGTTACGCGGATATCGCTTGTGTTGCTGACAACTGCTCTGGCATCGGAGGAATTGGTAATATTTCCGAACAGAAACGAAGCCTCCACACCCGCATATATATTTTTCGTAAGTCGGAAGCCGTTGGCAAACGTTGCTTTGTTCAGCCCACCCCGGCCAGTATAATTATATTCTGCGTAGTAGGGCGTACCGGGTACAGACTCAACTCGCTGGATGTTGTAGTTTACGTACGTATACGGCTTCAGATTCAACGACATATTCCAGCGCGAATTGGCTGGAAATGATAAAGCCAGATAGCCCAGATTACCAGCGAAATTGCTCTGGCTCTTCAGGTCGTTACTTATGTTCTGACTAATGGTTTTCGATTGACCAACCAGCCCCACCTCAAAGACAGTGAAACGTGTTCGACGAGCCAGCAGAGCGGGATTTTGCAAGTTCAGGTAGAGGGGATTGCTATTACTGATGCCCACATCGCCCATACCCATGTTGGTGATATTTCCGGGGCTATATAACTCTCCGATGCCCTGAGCGGAATAGGGTGAATTACCCAATCCCTGCGCCAATACCATCGGCGATGTCGCGGCAACAGCCAGCAAACTATGCGTTAACGTCTGGCGTATTCGCTTGTAAATTCTCAACATTATAGCTTAAAATTCGATTCAGTCCAATCAGCACCAATTCAGGCACCACAATTATCGGGGGTTTAAGACGACTTTCAAAGGAAGATGCATCACCCCCGCATACCAACACCACGATACCGGGCCGTTCCCGGCGATAGTTTTCGATGATGCCGTTCATTTCAAACGCCATTCCATTCAATACACCACTCATCATCGCCTGTCGAGTGTTCTTGGCCGCCAGTGCTGGCCAGGATTGACCCAAATCTGCTGAACGTTCGAGTAACGGCAGTCGGGCTGTTTGCTCGTGCATGGCTCGAAACCGCATCTGTACCCCTGGCGAAATTAGTCCACCCTGAAACACAGCCTCCCGATCCACAAGATCGGCAGTAAGACAAGTACCCAGATCGAGAATCAGGCAATCCTGACCCGGAAAAAGTGTTGTGGCACCCACCGCAGCCGCCACCCTGTCGGCACCAAGTGTAGCGGGCGTGTCGTATGCCTTACGTATGGGTACAGACGTTTGGCTATCCAATACCCAGAAATTAGTGACGACGTCCGTAAGCTGTTCCCGAATGTCGCTCCCCGGTCGACTTGTTGACGAAACCAGTACTTGTGCCGGTGCTCGCTGGGCAAAATCGACCATTAACGATTGGAGTGATTCATACCGCCCTGTCTCAACAAGTTTTGAACCAAGAAACCAACCTGTTTTCAAGCTTGAATTTCCCCAGTCGATCACCAGATTCGTCACTGGCGAAGGATTGTTTGGGCCAATAATTTCTCTCATTCGCGTTCGATACTGTCAACGTTGTTTCCAACTACAAAATTTGTCATTCTTCGTTGTTTTAACGATTTTTAACGGCACTATAAATTTTTATTCATCTCGAATAAAATCCACTCATTGGAAACATTTATCTCTCTGCAACGTTATGTTGATAAAATCGGAACAAAATACTACCTTTGTTACCATCAATATGGTCGGCAAGTAGTGCTTCTACCAAAGCAGCAACTCATAGCTACGGCAGACTTCCGTTTTCCAAACGTTTAACAACCTCCGCGTCTGGCCCCACCAGGCGGTTGTGTTTGGACCGAGCAAATCATCCCTATTTATATTTTTTGATTTTTTACCACGTAATTATTTGAATCTGTTGAGGTTAATGTGATTAAACAAATCAGTTCCTCACGCTTATAGGCCTCTATACGTTCAGCCACTTTGCCCGTCAAAACGGACATTTCGTTCATTCAACAACTCCCAACTTTCATTCTTACCGCTTAGGCGGTCCTTTTAAGGTT
>CAXTJJ010000110.1:0-13453 GCA_964244155.1 uncultured Spirosoma sp. | reverse complement strand
GGACAGTATGAGAAGCGAAAGAATCAGGAGAAATCTCACCAAGTGAATACGTTAAAAATCAGTAATAAAAGAGCAAACGACTACAAATTTACCCCACTGGCCTTAAAAACAGAGACGCAACAATAAACGAATCGTTGCGTCTCCGGACCATAAAGAATAGCAAGTGGATTAATTGCCGACCATAAACACTGCATTGCCGAACAATAGCTTGCCATTATACCAGAAACCCCGGAAAAGTGGGTCATCAGCCAGATAAACGACACTGCCCCGGCCAAACTCCTGAACGCCCATGAGCAGGGTATTTTTTAATTTCTCTTTGGCGTTTCTGCCCGAGAAGCCAGCCACGTAATTATTGGCTTTTAAGTACCCGACATTCCAGCCTTCTTTCAGAAAATCAAAATTATAGGCATTCTGCACCAGTGAATAGTATCCGCCCGAAAGACCGAAACCCAGCGGGTGTGAAGTATCGATGTCTACACGGTAAATGCTGCCTGGAATATCATCAACAATAGCCGAGCGTTCGCGGTCGATGTAGAGTTTAAGGGAGTCCAGCGCAGCGCCTTTGTCTTTACTTTTATCTTTCGCTTTATCTTCTTTCTCCTTCAAATTAAACCCATCTTTGCCGGCCAGAAAGGCCGCTGCCCGTTCCATCGCAATGAGTTTGCCACCTGCCCGAACCCATTCCTTAATTGTCGACAGGGTTTTTTCATTCAGGTATCGGCTGTAATTGTAATTCGTTGGCAGAATTAATACATCCAGTTTATTCCACTGCACGTTGCCCAGTGTATTGCCGTCAAGTAAGGCGACGGGGTAGTGTAACTCCTGATCGAAGTAATGCCAGACTTCACCGGCCGAGGGGGGAGGTGTTCCCTCGCCAATTACTACGCCTACACGGGGAGCCTTCAGGCCAGTCACGAAATCAGACCCGAAATCCGACCCTTTTGAGACAAAGCCCGTTTGAACAGGGGTCAGATCGGCACCCGTTTTAGCGGCTTCTGCCCGCACCAGCGCGTCGAAACGGTCACCCAGGCGTTCATTACCGGCCCTGGCTATGATGAGTGTGCCCGAGGGAAAGGTCTTGTTCTCCAGGTCAAATGGCTTTTCGGCCGCCCGTACCCGGATTTTTTGCTTGAGTAAGCCTGCCAGCATCTGCACCGCCGGAAGCGATTGCCACCGCACAAGATAGGCATAGGGACGGGTAGATGCCGATGCGCCAGCCGTAGTCGATGGCGTAGCAGAGGCCGGCTGATTATTGGTTGGATTAATTCGGGTAGTCAGCCCATAAGTTTGCAGACTGAAAGCATAGGGCAACGACCAGGCCGTAATATCGTAGGTTACTGAATCTTCCAGTGCCGAATTCTGCTCGAACAGAATTTTCAACAGCGTCGATTTGGGCTGGTACGCACTGATTACAATATCGTCGGCTGCTACTGAAATAGTCTTGTCAGTCTTTTGCGTTGTGTAATTAAAGCCGTTGGCAACCGTTTGGGCTTTACCCGAATAGCCAAAACTGATTTTATTACGTTCCAGCAGTTGTTGTAACGCTTTCAACCGACCCGCATCGCCATTGGATTTGATGACATAGCTTTTATAAGCCCCGATAGGCGTATTCCGTGATTTGTCGAAAAACTGACCGAACTCTTTCACGATTTCGGCGGGACGGTCGGCTACCGATTCAAGCGTAGCGAAACTCGACGCTACATGGTGGTCGATACGCTGACGCAAGGTAAGCGTATCACCATCAGCTTTCTCGATGGCTAAACCGGCCCGGCCACTGCCTCCTTGCTCAAAGGTCATACCAATGGCACCGTTGTAGGTTGGGTACGTATCGCCATAGCTGGGGTAAAAAAGGTCGAAACGCTCACGGGTGTAATAAAGCCAGCCATTTTTATCGAAATACCGACTACAGTATTCGCCGATGGTTTGTTGAAACTTCCGTTGAAAGGGCGTGATGTCTGCGTGATACGGCTTGGCCGATGGCGCAAAATAGTATGGACTCTCGACACTCATTTCGTGAAAATCGCCGTGAAGTTGGGGCATCCACTGCTGGTAAAGAGCCATTCGCTGTTGAGTGATTTCCTGAGTTTGCCAGGCCCAGTCGCGGTTGGGATCGAACAGGTAGTGTGTATAACGACCGCCCGGCCAGGGTTCATTATGTTCGCGGGCCGAAGGGGTTGGATCGGGGATACTTCCCAACATTTGATTGTACCAGTTCACATAGCGGTCATGGCCATCGGGATTTAGACCCGGATCGAGAATAACAACGGTGGTATTCATGACCTTTTGCGATACGGCGTCTGATGGGTTCAGTAAGCGATACAGCACGTCCATAAACGTTTCGGAACTAACGGCCTCATTTCCATGAACATTGTAGCTAAGCCAGGCAATGGGTGGTTGAGCGGCAGCCGTTGGGTTGCCATCCATCAGGCCAATTCGCTTTAGATTATTTGTCCGAATTTCTTCCAGACGGCCCATGTTTTCTTCAGAGCCGATGGCCACTACCATTAATTGACGGCCTTCATACGTAGTGCCGTACGGAATTAACTTAATTCGTTTGGGAAGTTGGCGGGCTACCTGTTCGGCGTAGGCCAGCACGCGGTAATGAGGAGTGAACCGTTCGCCAATCTTGTACCCTAGAAATTTCTCGGGTGAATCGACCCCCGAAATCGAAGGGGCCGATGTTGACGCAGAGGAAGTTGACTGTGCCGAGGCCGATAGTGACGCGACTGTAAGGCCCGCCAGCAGCAAAAAGTGTTTCATGAATGCGATGAAAAATTTGACAAGCTAATCACCTCAAAAATAGCACTAAAACACTCAGAAACCCTTTTTTTGAAATTTTTTTAATGGTAGCTATTGCATTTTAAAAACATCGCTTTACCTTTGCACCACGATTCGCCAACATAGCGACAAAAAGTCAAAAGGTTGGGTCTTTTAAACAAGACGGCCGATTCGTCTAGCGGTTAGGACATCGCCCTTTCACGGCGGTAACACGGGTTCGATTCCCGTATCGGTCACTGGTCCAGTGATTCAAAGCCCACCAACCTGGTGGGCTTTTTTTGCGTCTGGCGCAAAGGAAACTGGCGGGGACATCAACCAGTCTACAACAAAAATGGCCGTCGAGAAAAGTATATATCCCGACGGCCATTTTTATGTTTCGTTAACCCTTATTTCTTATAACTCACCCGGTAAATAACCCCATTATTGTCCTCAGAAAACAGGAGCGAACCGTCGGGCATAGTGGCAATACCCACGGGGCGACCAAACTGGGACTGGTTGTTGTCGACAACAAAACCCGTAACCATATCATCAATGCGTGTGGGTTTACCCGCTTCGAAATGCACACGCACCACTTTGTAGCCTGATGGCTGAGTTCGGTTCCAGGAGCCCCGCATGGTGGCGAAAGCATCATTTACGTATTCGGCCGGAAAACTGCCTGTAGCCCCGCTGCTCGTGTAAAAAACCATGCCTAATGGAGCTGCATGGGCATCATACTGCAGGGAAGGGAGTGTGGTTTTTGCCAGAATTTGAGCATAGGTTGTATCGCCCATGGGCCGTGGATGGGGATTGTAGTTACCATCGCCGTAAATGTAGGGCCAGCCATAAAAAGCACCATCTTTAATCAGGTTTAACTCTTCTTTTTGCTGTTCATCGCCTAGCCAGTCGATACCATGATCAAAGCCGTAGAGTTCTTTCGTCTCCGGATGCCAGCCAAATCCGATGGTGTTTCGCAGCCCTTTTGCATAAATACGTCGACCACTTCCATCCGGGTTCGCGCGTAGAATCGTTGCGTTTTCCGGGTTTGTGTCTGCACAGGCGTTACAGGTACTACCCACAGTGATATACATAAAGCCGTCAGGACCAAAAGCAATGGTACGATTAGGGTGCTGGCCTGCATCAGGTAAACCACTCATAATCTGCTGGGGCGTTCCTAGAGTGCCATCGGCATTTATGGTAGCAGAATAGACTTCATGAATGGCCACCAGATACATCTTGCCAGTGAAGATCGTAATGCCATGAACGTCTTTTATTGTTGCAACGACTTGTTTCTGGTCTGACTGACCATCATTGTTCGTATCCCGAAGTAAGGTAACAGTTCCTGCCTCGCGGTTCGTGACGTAGACATTGCCTGTCTGACTCACGGCCAGCATTCGAGGCTTTCCGAGTTGGTCGGCAAATTTGGAGACGGTAAAACCTGTTGGCACCTTAAGTTGCGCGATGCGTTCATCTGTAGCCGCTACCAGAGCGGGTTCAAAAACATTGCCCTCTATTTGAGCTGTTGTTGGTTGTTGATTTGTCTCCGGAATTTGCGCGTTGAAGACCTCATCTTTGTTGCAGGAGGCCAGCATGGAGACCAGGACCATCCCGGATAGAATGGTAGGTTTGACTACGTTTTTCATTTGACTGTTGAGATAATTTTACTGTTATGGATCGCTTTCAAGTAACCTTTTTTAACGTTGAGGTGGGGTCTACATTAAAAAGCGATTAATACGACCATAACCTTAAAAATAAGGTCGTGTTGAGGCATTCATTAAAAAATAAGCTAGTGGTCTGGCGGCAAAGTAGTCCCTGTATAAGCATCTGTTTAGGGATAAGGGAGTATACTCTACAAAATCTGTAGAAAAAGATAGTCATTGTTGCATACATCATATCTATAACTCTCAGAGTATCAGAATATGGCATGGTTTTGGCCATTTAGTAACTGTAATTCAACGTTAAACTTTAACCAACAAGACCATGGCTTCTTTAGGAACTCAAATCGCGAATTTTTTCAGTGGAGATGATAGTAATACGAGAGAGGGACTGCAAGGTCTCTTTGTAAATGAATTAAAAGGTATCTACTACGCAGAGAAACAAGCTGTGGATGCACTGGGTGAACAGGCGGATGCCTCTACGACCGACGAAGTAAGAAACGCATTTCTTCAGCACCAGGAAGAAACCCGTGGTCAGGTAGCCAGACTTGAAGACGTGTTCCGCTCAATTGGAGTCGAAGCAGATGATAAAACCTGTGCAGCTATTGATGGACTGGTGGAGGATGCCCAGGAAGTCGTTTCTACAACCGATTCAGGGTCGCTGACACGCGATGCCGGGCTGATTATTGCCGGTCAGAAAATAGAGCACCATGAGATTGCCGCCTATGGGTCGGTCGTTACTCTGGCAAAGGTTTTGGGGTATTCTGAAGCAGCCCGTATGTTACAGCAGACACTCGAAGAAGAGAAAAATACAGACGTAAAATTAACGAAACTGGCTGAGTCGTTTATCAACCAGCGTGCTGCTTCTGAAAACGATAATGACGACACTTCCTACAATGCTGACCCAACCAATCAATACAGCAGTCAGGGTCAGTATAGTGGCGATCAATATACCAACAGCACCGTCAATCCTGATGGAACTCGTTATGGCGATAGCTCCGCAGCGGGCTACAATTCTTCAAATGATACCATAGCGGGTGGCTCGCGGACGTTTTAATGTCAGCTAGAGTCATAGTAAAAAGGGCGCACTGTTAACAGCGCGCCCTTTTTACTATGACTCTAGCTGAAAACTACTGACTCCTTATGCTGACAGTTAATTGATGCCGCTCGGGTCGTTGAGTTCCGGGTCGGGTTCAGTACCATCATTGTTCCCTAATGAATCCCCATTTCCATAGTTGCCTCGGTCAGCTTCCATGTTCGGACTACCCGATACAGCTCCTGTACCATCATTACCGGTTGCTGCTTCCTCCTCATCAGTAGGGGTAGTCGGCGGAGCGTTTACATCACCAGCCAGATCGGATGGGTTGTAATCTTCGTTAAGCATAATGCTGTCATCCGGTGTTTGGGCTGTTCCGCCTGTAGTAGGACGAAATGTTTGCGATTGTTCGTTGAGCATCGCATCCTGATTTACATTTTCCATATGCGTTGACTGTTTGGTCGGGTCATGTTGTAGACACATAACCCGTAAATCCCAATTCAGTTTAGCCCCTCGTAAATAATTCCCATAGGCGGTTATAGAGTTTACCGGCGTAGGTTTTTATATCATGATGTGAGGCATGAATGGTAAAAGGCACGAACTGAGTCGCAGATGAGGGTAAAGGTTCGATGCGAACCGTTCGGCCCGAAGTCCATGTCCCGGCCAACCGCCGAACAGTACCTGTTAGACGCAAACCGGCGTCAACAAGATCAATTTGGCTACTTTGAGGGTATTGTGCCACGGCCAGCTCCTGCGAAAATCGCTGCAATTGATGAGCATCAAACCAGGATAACTCGGGCATATGCAGGTGATCTGCATGACGATCATGGCGGCATAGAAAACGAACGGACAACAGAGACTTGCCAGCTTTTCGGCGAGCGGATACGTGTAAGTCGATGACTTCGATTGGCGATGTTTTTGATGCGGTAGATAGTTCTATATTCATATATGATGAAGAATAAATTATACATTAAAAAAGTATGGCTGATACTTGCATTTAACACTCATTTGCTATCAGGCTAGAAAAGTAAAACACGGCTATCAGCCATACCTGTTAATAATAAACCGGCAAAGGGTTGGTATGTTCGAAGATTATAATGAAGTGTTATACGTAAATCATCTTTCTCGATATTCCTCCATCAACTATAAAATTTTGACCTGTAATAAAGCTGTTTTCAGGGGCAATCAGAAACAAAATCATGCGAGCAATATCGTCGGCCTGACCTACACGTCCGGCGGGGTGCTGGTTATGGTCTTCGGGACGTAGTTCATCTGACTTAGCTTTTGCCTTTTTCTTCAATCCCGACACATCGATCCAGCCGGGACTAATGGTGTTGACCCGAATATCCGGTCCTAAACTAATGGCCAGTGAATGCGTCAGGGCTACGATGCCGCCTTTACTGGCCGAGTAAGCAAACGTATCGGGTTCCGACTGAAAGGCCCTTGTTGAACCAATATTGATAATCGTTCCTTTCTGGGATGCTAAATAAGGGGCTGTGTGTTTAGCACACAGGAATGGGCCTGTCAGGTTGGTGCCAATAACCCGATTCCACTCATCAAGTGTCAATGTGCTTAAGGGTTTTTCGATCATGATGGCCGCGTTGTTGATGAGTGCATCAATCTGCCCGAAGTGAGAAATTGTCTGTTCGGCTGCCTTTTTGACGTTCATTTCGCTGGACACGTCACAAGAAACGAACAGGATTTGAGCCGAAGAGGCTTTAAAGGCTTCGCGAAGCTCGGCCAAGGCATCGGTGTCGGCTTCCCAAATGGCTACACGATAGCCATGTGTGAGTAAATATTGCGTGGCCACTCGGCCAATGCCCTGGCCTCCGCCAGTGATAATAGCTGTTTTCATGCAAGTTGGATAAACCCTATCAACGACCAAACTATGGATTTTGGTAACACATCCTGACCCGAGCGGGTTAACTTAAGCGTATCTTTATCGAACGGCCCGGCCTATTTTTGCCAGTATGCTTCAGATTGCATTTTCGCCGGTGTACCGGCTGCGGTTGCCCGAGGGCCATCGGTTTCCCATGCTTAAGTACGAATTAATTCACGAGCAATTGCTGTATGAAGGCACGTGTACCGAGGCCAATTTCTTCGCCCCGGCACCGGTTGATGACCGCTGGGTACTGGGCGTTCATACACCCGACTATGTGCATGCGTTGAAGACAGGCACGGTCGATGCGAAAATGATGCGCCGGATTGGCTTCCCCTTAACACCAGAACTGATTGAGCGCGAATGGATTATTACCCAGGGAACCATTGACTGCACCCAATTGGCTCAACGCGATGGGATAGCCATGAACGTAGCGGGCGGAACACATCATGCGTTTCCTGAGCGGGGTGAGGGGTTCTGCATGCTTAATGATGTGGGGGTGGCGGCTCATTATTTGCTCGAAACCAGCCAGGTGAAAAAAATTCTGGTGGTAGACCTGGATGTACATCAAGGCAATGGCACCGCCCTGATGTTTCAGCATGAACCGCGGGTCTATACCTTTAGTATGCAGGGAACAGATAATTATCCGCTGAAAAAGGAGCGGTCGGATCTCGACATTAATCTGCCGACAGGAACTACAGATGACGTTTATCTGAACACCTTATACGATACGCTGCCTGGCCTGATTCGGCGGGAGCAGCCTGATTTTCTCTTTTATGTGTCGGGTGTAGACATTCTGGAGTCGGACCGGCTGGGTAAATTAAATGTTAGCCGGGACGGTTGTCGGCAGCGCGATGCCTTCGTATTTGAACAGGCGATCAAAAACGGATTACCGATTGCCGTTTCAATGGGCGGGGGCTACTCACCCCGTCTTACTGATATTGTGGAAGCGCATTGTAATACGTTTCGGGTTGCCAGCAATTTGTTTTTTTGATGATAAAGCGGTCTGTCGGAAAAAAACCTATAGTTTAACGCCGTAAAGCGGGGAGATGCTTCCGTTTAGCTTATAATATGAAACAAAACATCGTTAAAACCCGGCTCAAAAACAGCCAGCCCGTGCTGGGCGTATTGTCTAATAGCACTGATCCAACCGTAGCCGAACTGTGTGGCTTTTCGGGGCTGGATTTTTATATGATTGATGGTGAACACAGCCCGGTCACAACAGCGCAGGTGCAGGATATCGTTCGTGCCTGTGAGGGGAGTGGTATTACACCGCTGGCCCGCGTTCGCAGTAACGACTCGAAGCTTATTTTACAATTTTTAGATGCGGGGGTTATGGGCATTATGATGCCCGCCATCAATACGGTCGCCGAAGCCGAAGCGTTGGTACAGGCCACCAAGTACCCACCCTTTGGACTGCGTGGCTTCGCGCCGGTTCGGGCTAATGATTATCTGTTGGGTACAATGAACCAGGGGGAAGCAGTAACCTTCGCCAACGAACAGGTGCTAATTCTGGCCCAGATTGAAGACAAGGTGGCTATTGATAATCTTGATGATCTACTGACGGTAGAAGGCATTGACGGATTTGTGATCGGTCCGCGGGATCTGGCTATGAGTATGGGCTATTATGATGGTCCCGGCCACGACGAAGTAAAACGAACGATTGCCGGTATCGTTGAAAAAATCAGAAAGGCCGGACGCATTGCCGGAACCACAGCCGCCACCGGCGATCAGGCCAGGGCATTAATCGACCGGGGTGTCTTGTTCTGCCTAAACTCCTTCGCTGGTCTGTTAAAAACGGCTTCGTCTGACTTCATGAAAGGAAGAAGTGCTTAATGATGTATGATATAGGATGTAGGATGTAGGATGTAGGATGTAGGATGTATGCGCTGACCCATATATCATATATCATACATCCTACTTCCTACATCAATAAAATCGTACCTCGTCATTCGTTATTCGTAAATTTTTTATTTACCTTTGCACCCTCATTTCCAATTTCATACAAAACACATGTACGCAATCGTAGAGATCGCAGGACAGCAATTCAAGATCCAGAAAGGTCGCCACATCTATACCCACCGGTTAGAAGGAGACGTGGACGCTGTACTTGCCTCCGACAAGGTGAAAGTTCTCCTTGTTGATAACGAAGGGAGCATCACCGTTGGTGCTCCGACCGTCGCAGGAGCGACAGTATCGGCCAAAATTCTGGAACACCTGAAAGGTGAGAAGGTTATTATCTTCAAGAAGAAGCGTCGGAAAGGATATAAAAAGAAAAACGGCCACCGTCAGTATCTGACGAAGGTCATGATCGAAGACATAACTTTATAAGTCGATAAGTTAGTAAGTCGATAAGTCAGTAAGTAGCCACGCATAGGTTTAGCCACTTACTGATTTACCGGCTTACCGATTTACTAACTCCTTTAAAAAAAATGGCACACAAGAAAGGTGTAGGTAGTTCCAAAAACGGCCGTGATTCGCATAGCAAGCGTCTGGGCGTCAAATTGTTCGGAGGTCAAACGGCTATTGCCGGTAACATCATCATCCGCCAGCGCGGTACGAAACACCACCCCGGCAAAAATGTCGGCTTAGGTAAAGATTATACGCTGTTCGCGTTGGTAGCCGGTACTGTAAAATTCCGTCCGGGCCGCGATAATCGCTCGTATGTGGACATCATCCCGGCAGCAGAAACGGCTCCAGTAGCAGAAGTTACTGCCGCTTAGGTAAAGAGCTGAACCTATGAGTTTTTAAAGCCTTGTAGGTTTTTTATAAACTGATTTAAAACCCGTTCATCGTCATTGAACGGGTTTTTTGTTGCGTAAAAACTAAAAAAACGCCAACGCTGTTACGTCCATATCAATGTCGGTCGATAGGCCGGTAAACTGAAAACTCCCCTGACAATGAATCCTGCGCTAAGTCGTCCTATATCCATCTTTACAGAAGGAAGCCCTAACCCGAACTCCATGAAGTTCGTCGTTAATTTTGAACTCGTGCCCGACGGTCTTTCATTCGATTATGCCACCGCTGGCGATGCGCTACTCGATGGGAAATCGTCGCCCCTGGCTGTGGCTTTATTTGGGTTCGACTTTGTGCGTCGTGTCTTTATTTCGGGCAACTTCGTTACGGTCACTAAAGACGACGAAACCGATTGGGATGAGGTACTACTTGAAGTGAAATTCTTTTTAAAAGACTACTTTGGTGAACAGAAACCCGTTTTTTCACAACGGACTGTAGATACCAATACGACCAAGCTGGATATGGACTCCGAAACCGTCCAGAAAATCAAGGCGGTGCTGGATCAATATATTAAACCTGCCGTTGAGTCGGATGGAGGAGCTATTAGCTTTTATTCGTTCGATGAGCCAAGCGGCACTGTGAAAGTGTTGTTACAAGGTTCGTGCAGCGGGTGCCCATCGTCGACGTTAACCCTAAAATCGGGTATCGAAAACCTGTTGACCCGGTTGGTGCCCGAAGTAAAACTAGTGGAAGCCGAGGGCGTGTAAAAAAACAAAGACCCGGTAATCAAATATGGTTTCAGAAACTTGGCTGAGTTTCTGAAACCATATTTGATTTTAAGCCGATAGTGATTTCGTGATATAGCTAACTTATCAGCGTTTGTTTAAAAAGACAATAAGGCCCGAGCGCTTGTAAAAATCAGTGAAATGCCCTGACGGGTACCCATTTTCTCTGGCCATTAAATCAAAATAAATTCGATTTTAGTAAACCCCGCTCACCGAATCACGTTTACTTTGCAAAACACTCTGCCATTCTACCCGTGACTGCATGAAGTATTCGTTTGTATTTGTATCAATTTTATTCTGTTCAACAACCAGCTTTGCTCAAAATTTACTTGGAATTTCTACCAGTCGGTATGGTGGAACCAACCGACTTTACATCAATCCGGCTTTGGCGGCCGATTCGCCTTCTAAATTCTATCTGAACATTTTTACGGGCAATGGCCACGTTGATAACGATTATGTTCGATACCAGGCTCCTTTCTCGCTGGCACGTCTGATTACGGGAACCGTACCGGCTCAATACAAAAGTGCCGATGGCTCAATTCGGTTTGCCTCTGATTACACAAAGGAAATGTTGGATGGTAGTCCCAAGAGCGGAACCATCTGGGGCGAAGTACGCGGACCTGCCTTTTTAATCAAAACCGGTGAACGCGGGGCATTCGCCGTAACGACCCGATTTAGGGCCGTGGGGCAGGTGGTCAATGCGTCAGAACCGCTATTGTCGGCTATGCGGGCGAGTCTGAATGATGGTGCTTTTTACAGCGTTCCCAGCAACGATAATAAATTTAGTGCAAACACGAATACCTATGCAGAAGTAGGATTCACCTATGCCGGCACTATTCTGGAAGGCGATGGCCGAAAACTTCTTCTGGGCGCAACGGCAAAGTTTCTATTAGGTTATAATGCCCAGCAATTAATCAATCGGGGACTAAATTACCGCATTGTACCCGATCCGACCAACGCAAGCTCGGCAGTTTTAGAGGTTGATAAATTGGACGCTTCACTAGCTTATACGACTTTTCTGCAAAATCGAAGCCTGAGTCCACAGACGTTGTTGAATGCCAATGCGCCAGGGAAGGGATTGGGAGTCGATATTGGCTTGACGTATATTGACCAGTATGATGCTGATAGCCCCACCCTTCAATTGGGAGCAGCTGTTACCGATATTGGTGGGCTTACCTATACAGGACCAAAATATAATTATAAGGATATTGGCACAAATCCGGCGCAATTCAGAGCCAGCGATTTCAATCAGATCAGTGGTCCGCAAGCCATTGCCGAGGTCATTCAGACGCGGTTAAATACAGGTCGAACCCCCGACAGTCAACGCTTCAATGCAGGGTTGCCGACCTCGTTAAATTTAAGTGCCGATTATCAACTGCCGGACGGTGTTGGGGTTAATGTAACATATCTCAAAGACCTTCGCTCGGTGGAGGCCACGGCCATACACCAGCCAACATTATTGGCTATAACACCCCGTTATGATGCGCGCTGGCTTAGCCTGGCCGTTCCGCTTGCCTACCTGAATGGCGGCTTTACGGCAGGGGCATCTGTCCGGGTAGGGCCGGGGTGGCTGGGATCCGATAATATACTGGGCCTGCTGGGTAACAGCTCCAATTCGATCAAACCACGTGGTCTGGATATATACCTTGGGGTTGCATTTGGTATTGGGCAGGTAGAGAAATAAGGGAGAAGGTGGAGTGGGTGGAGTAAGTCCTATTCACTTACTTGACTCATTTCACCTACTCCACTTACTGCACTCAATTTCGGCAGAAATGCGTAATTTTGGTCAGACCCTGCCTATACACTGCACACGAAATAGAAAGGTCTGTCCAGACAGGGACTGTTATGACCGAGCGAGCTACTTTTTTCGATACACCGCTACTTTACCTGAAAGGGTTAGGGCCGCAGCGCACCGAACTGCTCAACAAGGAGTTGAACGTGTTCACCTATGGCGACCTGATTCAATACTATCCGTTTCGGTATGATGACCGAACCCGATACTATACCATTAGTGAGTTAATGGACTCAATGCCGTCGGCCCAGATTCGTGGACGAATTCGCGATTGGTACCTGGAAGGGGAGGGACCTAAAAAACGCCTGGTGGCTACCTTTGCCGATGGCACAGGCTCGATGAGCCTCGTCTGGTTTCAAAGCATCACCTATCTGGAAAAAGCACTTCGGCGCGAAGGGGAGTATATCGTTTACGGGAAACCTCAGTCGTTCAACGGACAATACAGCATCGTTCACCCGGAGCTGGAAAATGCCAATGCAGCTTCGGAAAACGAGCCGGGTTTCTTTCCGGTTTATAACCTCACCGAAAAACTCCGCAAGCGCCATCTGGATAGCAAAGTACTCGGTAAAGTGATGCGCCAGTTGCTTGAGCTATCCTGGTCACATATTCACGAAACGCTGCCCGACTTTCTCATTCAGCACTACCGCCTGATCGGGAAGCGGGAGGCTATGTGGAATATTCATCTGCCGCAAAATCAGGGCTGGTTAAAACAGGCCCAACGGCGGTTGAAGTTTGAGGAATTGTTCTATAATCAACTAAGGCTGATTAAGAACAAGCTTATTCAGAAAGAGGAGTTTCCGGGGCAGATCTTCCGGG
>CAXTJJ010000109.1:0-13492 GCA_964244155.1 uncultured Spirosoma sp. | reverse complement strand
GGGACTTTCTTTCCCAACATACCTCTGTGCGCTTTGCGGTCCGCCGTTGCGGGGCCTCTGTAGTGATCAATTATTTAGATCAGCTTATATAATGGCTTGAACTAATTGGGATTTTACCTCCACGTAGCCATTGTCAATTTGAATTATAAGATTCTGACTTATTTTAATTTGTAATAAATCTAAACAAGCGTACCTTTGCTCGTATAAACAACGATTGTGAATGACGCTTGACCATAACGCTCCCGCATGTTCTGTGTCGCTAAATGACGCGAAGACGCTTATCCAGACCAACCCATTTATGGGTCACGAATGTGTCCTGAAAAAGTGCTGCAAAAAATATAAAAAGGGCAAACGCTGCAAAAAATGTCCTGATTGATCAATTAATTTTCGGGCACGTACCAAAAGGGAATCTGGTAGTAAGGCACTGGCTTATTGGTCGAATCGGGGGCGGTTAGTTTAAGCAGATTCCGGCCTTTTTTGAGATTAGCCGTTAGTAATACAGTCGTTAATCCGCGCTGGCCGGTATCGACGTGCTGGGTAAACAGAAAACCGGGTGATTTGTAGAGCGAGTCATTCAGGTAAACCCCGAAATAGCTTTCAAATACGCTTAAATACCAGACGGCCCGCCGTTCGCGCCGTTCTTTTCGGGTAAGGCTATCTGGCCATTTCGGTTCCCGAAAACGGCTGGCCAGCTCTGCATCCAGTGATTTTGGGTAACTCACAAATAACCGTACATACGGCTCCCGAATCACATCGGCCTGAATACTGGCCTTATCAATCGGTTCATTAGGGTTGCGTAAATTGTCAAACGAATTGGCATTTGCCATTTTATCGGGAACACGCAGCGTCATAAACGATCGACTGTCCAGCACATTAGATGCCCCCAGGCCTTTCACCAGTTCTATAGCCATAAATGAAAATACGGCAAGAAGAAAGAACGTCAAAATTCCAACCAATCGCCGTTGTATGACCTGTTTCGGAATTTGACTAAAGAACGTATAAGCGATATACTGTAAAGGCTTCAATGAAAAAGCCTTTGTAAACCGAAACGTTATAGGGGAAAATCTGGGGTTATCACGAAATCTGGGCAAATTCAGGATGGTAGTTGTAAGGCTTATGCCAAGGAATACAATACCCAAAAACCAGGCTACCAGTTCTCGGATCGTGTTATACAGGGAGGGGGGTAAGAGAAGCTGTAGGATACTTTCGAAAAGAATAAATAGAAAATAGGAAGTTGCTATGCCCAGCAAAAATAGAACCAGGCAGAATGCCAGGGCGAAAATAATATTACACCGACGGTCGAGACGAACAATATAATCCGGCAGCGTCCCCATCTCCCGGGAAAACCGTTTCTGAGCGTACTGACTTAAGTTATAAATCTGATCGTATCGAATACCGTCAGGATAAACCGCCAGCAGTCCAACGAGTCCGGCCCAAAAGGCCCGCATAATAAAATGGGCCAGAAATGCGCCAAACAAAAAATAAGACGCCCCTTTTATCAACCCCATCGTTTGCGTTGGTAAGGCTTCATGAATGAAATCCGTATCCGTCATGAGGTTATAGCGGTAGTAGGCCAGCAGACTATCCAGGAAATCGGGGAGATTGAGCGTTGCGAATAAAGCTGCGCCCGATATAACCAGCTCCAGATTCCAGCTTTGACTGGTGAGGTCGCTAAGTTGATGGGGCTCCTTCGCTTCCCCGGTGGGGGGCGTTTCAGGTAAGACTGGGTCAGGGAGGTTCATGCTAGAGTCGGGTTGAACTGCAAAATAGTAGTTTCCTCGTATTTTTACGCTATGGATGTTCACTACGAACTCATGGACGGACTACCCGTCGAACCTGTACTTACGTCACTTATTGACCACTTGGCCACGCTATTTCGCAATCAATCCCGCGCCGAACTACTTACCGATCTTACCTATCAACAAGAGCGTACTGGTCTGCACGTAATCCTGGCTTTTGAAAATGAACGAGTTGTGGGTTGTAAGCTTGGGTACGAACGGAAGCCCGACCAATTTTATAGCTGGCTCGGCGGTGTTCATCCAGATTACAGAGGGCAGGGTATTGCCTCCGAATTGATGCACAGGCAACATGACTGGTGTCGCCAGCACAACTATCACACGGTTCGCACGCAGACGTACAACCAATGGCGTTCCATGCTGATTCTGAATCTTCGTTTCGGTTTCGACATCGTCGGGACCGTCCAGGGGTCACACGGCCTAACGATTGTTCTGGAAAAGAAGTTAAAGTGAGTGGAGTAGTGGAGTGAGTTAAGCAAGTGCAGTAAGTATCGGCATTACTGCACTTGCTTAACTCACTCCACTACTCCACTCACTTCACATATACCCCAAATGAACCCATCACTCGGCTTTATTGTCAGTAAAAGAGATGCATCTCTATCTTCACATACCGTTCTGTAAGCAAGCCTGCCACTACTGCGACTTCCATTTCAGCACCAGCATGGGGCAGAAATCAGCGTTGATCGAGGCACTTTGCGTTGAGATTTCGCGCCAACGTGACTACCTGCCCGGTGAGCCGTTGGAAACGATCTATTTTGGCGGGGGAACGCCATCTTTATTGACAGAGAGTGAGTTAACGCAACTGTTTTCAACTATCCATGCGCACTTTACCGTATCACCAACTGCCGAAATAACCCTCGAAGCCAACCCCGACGACCTGAGTCTGGAAAAGCTCCAGCTACTGCGTCGGTACGTTAATCGGTTGAGTATCGGCATCCAGACGTTTGACGAACCCACGCTGCGCTGGATGAACCGTGCACATTCCGCTATCGAAGCCGAAGCCTGTGTTCAACTGGCACGGGAGGCTGGTTTTGAGAATATGAGTGTGGATTTGATTTATGGGATTCCTAACCGCGACCCGGCACTCTGGCAGCTTGATCTGCAAAAGATGCTTGCCCTCGGCGTACCCCACCTGTCGGCCTATGCCCTGACTATTGAGCCTGATACCACCTTTGGCCGCTGGCAGCAAAAGGGCAAACTTCCCCCCGCCGACGAAGCGATTGCTGCCGATCAGTTTGAGGAACTCGCGAAGGCATTGACAGAAGGCGGATACGAGCACTATGAAATCTCGAATTTTGCCAAGCCCGGCCAATATGCCCGCCATAACAGTGCCTACTGGCAACGGCGATCTTACCTCGGCGTCGGGCCGAGCGCCCACTCTTATAATGGCCATTCTAGGCAGTATAATATAGCGAACAACAGCCTGTACATTGCTGCTATCCGGCGGGGAGAGCTACCGGCAACCGTCGAAGAGCTAACGAGAGCCGATCAGGTAAACGAATATTTATTGACTGGTCTGCGCACCAAATGGGGCTGTTCCCTGACCGAACTTGACACGCTGCTGATGGGTAGTTTTTCGGAAAAACAGGCGCGTGATCTCGGCGAAATGTACGCAACGGGCTGGCTTTCACGCAATGGCGACCAATTGCTGCTGACACAAGCGGGTAAGCTCTTCGCCGACCGGGTGGCTGCGACTCTATTCGTGGAGGATTCGATATGACGCTTTTTTGACCATTTAAACGTTAATTCAGCCCGACCTAGGTGTTTCCAACTGCCTGATTACTATTTTCGCAGTATGACATCACGTATATGAGCCAGCAACGTCCAGTCAATACCTTTCGCACGCAGCCAGCACCGATTCCGCGACCGAAGTCCGATAAGGCGTCTACACAACGGACACAACCCGCTCCCGCTGGACGTAAGCCATCGTCAGGTCAAAAGGCATCGTCGGGCGGGGTGTCGCGGAAGTGGCAGCAGGCTCGCCGGTTTATTCGTGAACGGCCGTTGCTGGAGCGGACCTACTGGTTTGTCATTAAGGCGTTTCTGTGGTTGTTCTTTGGCTCTTTTGGCTATGTGATTGTCCTGAAGTATGCGCCGGTTTTGGTAACGCCCTTAATCGTATCGCGCTGGATGGATACCTTCGGTACGGATGAAAGCAGCCAGGTTTATAAAAAATGGCGTCCTTACGACCAGATCAGCAAAGAGGCTGCCCTGGCTGTGGTATCCTCCGAAGATCAGGCGTTTCCAAAGCACTGGGGCTTCGACTTCGACGAGATTCAGGACGCTATCAAAGAGAACCAGACTCGAAAACGTGCCCGTGGTGCCAGCACAATTTCGCAGCAGGTAGCCAAAAATGTATTTCTCTGGAACGGGCATAGCTACATCCGAAAGGGTCTGGAGGTCTATTTTACCGCTCTGATCGAGTTGATCTGGGGTAAAAAGCGAATTCTGGAAGTGTACCTGAACGTAGCCGAAATGGGACCGATGACCTTTGGCGTAGAGGCTGCCTCACAACGGTATTACGGCCATTCGTCGGCGTCGCTCTCCCGCGACGAAGCGGCCCGTATTGCGGCCGTATTGCCCAATCCCCGCCTGTTTTCGATCCGGAAACCCTCCAACTACATTCAACGCCGAACGCGGCAGATTGCCCGTCAAATGCGCTACCTGGGCGGACAGAAATATATCCGGAATTTGTGAGCGGACACGTGGCAAGGCAGTACGGCTTTGACTCTAAATAACTTCGTTCCCCCTTCTATAATATTAGCTGGAATCAGGTATTTCTTATAAAAAAGAAAGGGAACCGCACGGGTGGCCCCGACAGATAACACAGATTGAACGGATTTTCACTGAAGTAGTGACTGGTTATAGGTTTTATCTGTGAAAATCCGTTCAATCTGTGTCATCTGTGTTCTATATTTAGTCAGAGTATAAGAAAGCCCTGTATTGGTTTTTGGCCTAGTCTGAACATGCTTAAAACAGGCCATTCCAACGGTTATGCGTTGTAGCGTGTCTTATAGAAGTACACCGATGACACGACAGACGCAACTTTCCTATGAAACGTACAATTCAGTACTTCGTTCTTATTAGCCTGCTTACGTTCGACTGTAAAAATGACATCATACCGGCTGGTACGCCTACATGTATTGTCAATATGATCAATCAAATCAAGAGCCAGGACAAATGGAGCCCTCCGGCAACTATTACCCGCTACGTGTATAAGGGACAAGTCGTCTATTTTATCCCCCAACGGTGTTGTGACATACCCAGTGTCTTGTTGAATGAACAGTGTTCTATCGTTTGTTCACCCGATGGTGGTTTGAGCGGTGGGGGCGATGGAAAATGCCCGGATTTCTTTTCCACTCGATCCGACGAAACGTTGATCTGGCAGGATTTACGCTAGGGAAAATTTGTGGTGTTGCTTAAAATTGTCTAAGAGAAAGACTAGTAATGTAGAACTTTTGTAAGGGACCATTTCTTAAAATTATTATATTTGGTCAACATAATTGCACTTATACAACATGAAAAGTATGGTCAATCATAACTGGCAAGAGCAAATAGGGAAAGTAATTCTGAATAGTATTCGATATCTGGTTCTGTGTATTGCTTTGATTCCACCTTGGCTTTTACTATTTGGCATTTTAGCCAGTGAGCCACCTCTTTGGCAAAAAGTGCTGGGGATTGTTCTTTTCCCTCTGGGTATCCTACCCTGGCCAGAATCTGCCGTCGGAGCGGTAATTTGCTTGTTGTCGAATGCAGTATTGTGGGGTATCATCGCTCAATTCGTAATCCGACTGCGCAGTTTCAGGCACTTAAGAAATTGACTTTCCAAAGATGTCAATAAACAGGCAATCAGTATCGAGTCTTGCTTTAATTGACTAACATAGAGTTAGTTATAAAACGGGTCTAAGAATAATACAATATCATTGTTTTACTGGCAAAGATTATCTGAACCATTTAGGGCGAGGGGTGAAGACCTTTAATAGTCCTTTCTTGCGTTCTATGTAAATGACCACCTTGTCGTGTATTGACACCCCATCCATCCGGGCTGACAACCAGCTTAAACCGTCAGGAAGCCAGTGAGTGATTCGTTCAATAATGACTTTTGCCGCAGGAACTAATGTCAGATCCATTGAATCATATGGTGATCTAATCGTGGTGTGAGTAACCTGGCCTAATTCGTTAATGCTTAGCTCGACCACTAAATCCTGCACCTGGGGTTGAACAAACGTCTGGAGATTGACCTCTAAGTAGTGCGTCAATTCGTTATAATCGCCCATAAATTGAGGTGCTTGATAAAGTGTTTGACAAAACTGCTCCTCGCCTTGTGGAGAATAACATCGACTTTGTTGGAGTTGGCTTTGTCTATACATTTCGCTTCGTTTGATCGAGCCATCGCTATAAAACAAAGTGAGCGGCCCATTTAAGTATCCTTGCTCATAATTACAATTAAGATAGATCTTTCCATTAGGGTACATGATAGTGGTAGGCCCTTGAGGCATGGCCACTTTCTGTGGACGGTTCTTGTGATCAAGGGAGTCAACTAATTGAAAGTTATCTATTCTGTAGAGAGTACTATCAGACAAGTAGGTTGTCAGGGTATAGTATTGCTGCTGATTGCCATAGTAAGTTAGCGTCTGAAAATAGTCGTGCTGCTGAACAGGAATCACTTGAGCTTGGCTAAGCAGTTGGCTAACGCTATTCAAGAGGATCAATAACAGTATTTTCATTACTATACCAAAGAGAAGTAGAATCGCTAAGACCTTACTTGGGGAAAGAGTAAATTTTAAGTTTCATAGGAAAATACATACCGTATCAATAAAAAAAACGTGAAATTTTATACATCTCCTATTTCAGTTGCATAACTAGAAATTAATTATGTTAACCGATTATTTCGATAAAGAGTTAACCGTAAATGAGCTACGGATTTAAACTAAGTGCTATTGTCGGCAAAGGTCTTTTGTTAACCATCTTACTGGTCTATTACAGTAGTGGATATGCTCAAAAAGGGTATACCATTCATGGACAAGTTGCCGATGCGATCACCGGAAAACCTATCCCCTTTGTTACCCTTTCGGTTGCTAATGGCCAAGTCACTACTGAGACCAACAGCCAAGGCTATTTCAAACTAAGTATACCCCAATCGTTAGCGCAGGATACCCTAAGCCTTATCTCTATTGACTACCAGTTGAAGCAAATACCCTTGCTCGGACCAGCCTTGGCCGATACCCTTATTCGACTCAATGCTAGCCAGGTTGCAACTTCGCCAACAGATACGTATTTCAGTCTGGAAAAATCCTTTCAGGCCCGAGACACTTTACTGAAGGCAGTGGCGGCTATTGGTAAAAATTATACTGGAAAACCAACGCTTTTACGTGGATTTTATCGAGAGACGATCAACCAGCAAAACCCTGATCTATGTGTTTCTTATGCCGAGGGACTAATTGATATCTATAAACCAGCCTACTCCATCACTAAAAAGGGCGATCAGATTCACTTTATCAAAGGACAACGTAAGCCCCTCACTGCCTTTAAAATTCCGGTATTAACGCCTGGTCCCTGGGGCAGTAATATGCTGGATATTGTTAAGTATCAGGAGTTTCTCTTTCGAAATGGTCAGCTTAACAAAGACTATAGTTTTGAGCTCAACAGTCAGGCCACAATAGGCGGTCAACGGGTTTATGTTATAAACTTCAAACCCCGCAGTTTTTATGCGGTTAGTGGTTATTTTGCGGGTAAATTATTTTTGACGGAAGACGGTTTAGCAATCATACGTGCCGAGTATGAGTTGGCCGAACGAGGCCTTACTTTATTGAACAAGAGCCTGAATACCCAAGTGTATTCAACTCATTTGAGTAAGCGGAGTTACGTGGCTAATTACACTAAATTTGGTAATTCCTGGTCTTTTCAGAGCGGTAGTATCGAGAATACTTTTTCGTACATCCCTTCGGCATCTGTTTTTGAATCCCGAATCGATTTTGTGGTGACTCGCCGTCAACAAGGAGATATGGATACGAAGGCCTTTACCACTGATCAACTGGTTGATTATACCAGGATGCCTATGACCTCTTTTGACCAGCCTAGTGCCACCTTCTGGAATGAAGAGAATTATATACTTCCGACTTATCCGCTGCCTACACTACTTACAGGATCTGCTGATCGATAAGCTACCCATCCTTTTTTAAGTGCCTTTAGGCCAGGCTAGGGCAATGGCTGTTTCGAGATGTAAACGATTCCTCGCCCATTCTTACTGTTACAGAAGGAAAAAGGCTCCCCTGAATGACCCCGTCCACAGACGGCGTCGCTCCCTGAAATATAGAGCCGCTGCCGGGCATCCAGGTACAGACTGTTGAGTTGATGCAACTGAGGCAAGTCGATGCGACGACCGCTGTCAGTAAGTACGCCCGGTGTTTCGTAAGTCCCACTCGTCGCCGAGCCAGTGATAAAATCCCGGTTAATGATGTAAGTTGTTCCGGCTGCTGTGGTAATGGGATTAATATAGAGCTTTTGATCAAGGGGCTCTAGCTTTGGCCGATCGAAGTAGGGATTGTACTTCCGATAGGCCTGCCAAGTCCGGCCATTATCAACACTGGATTTGGCCACATTAGCCATAATCTGCCTGAGGCCTCCATTGGGGCCGTATGTGGTTATTCCATTCATGATAAAGAGGGTATCTTGATGCTGAATAATACCGGATATACCCTGTTGTTGCTGATCGACCTGCTGCCAGCTTTTACCCTGATCCGTGGACCGGAATACGCGAAAGGTTGTGGCGATTAACAGGGTTTTCTCCCACTCCCCCCATACGCCCTGAATTGGTTCATCAACAGGAGCTTTTAGCGTGTACCAGTCTAGATATTCAGAAACTGTCGAGTCGACTTGGGTTTCCTTACAGGAAAAAAGGAACACCATCAAAGCGCAGCAAAGGGTCGTTTTCATAGGAGTTGAGTTTATAGCAGGAGCTGACTTGTTGTCACCATAGAGCTAAGCATTTGAAGCTGTGAAAAGTTAAAAAAGATGCCTGGCTTATCTACCTTTTGACCTAAGGGCTAAAACCACCAGCAGGTCAGTGAATAAATTACCCCCAGGACAATAACTAGCCAAAGCAAAACTTTACCAACTCGTTTCCAGAAAGGTTTAGTCTCATCCTTAATTGGTTTTTGGCTGGTTTGAGTAGAACGAACTTGAATCGTGTCGCTTTTATAAACAACACGTGCCCAAGCTAGTGGGTAGGTTGTTGGCTTGGCAAAGGCTGCGATTTCCATGATAAGAAAAAGCAGTAAAAGGCAGCAGCGTATAACTGATTGATTTATTGGAAAAAGAGGTTGTATATCAAAGCCATTTCGATTCCCTTACTGACCGGTGCCGTTGTATAAATACAATTATTTTAATGAAATTTCAATAAGTTTAGGGTCAAAAATTTGTGTCGGCTCTGGCTTGGCTCAGAACAGCGAAGCCTATTTAAACACAAAATTATACGACAGGGAAGCAATAGGGGCGGCAAAGATTTGTAATTGATAGGCATTCGTTTTGCCGCTCTCCGCTTTGAAAAAAATCGAGTAGGCGTTTTTGCGGCCGTAGATATTATACACCGTGAACGCCCAGCGACCTTCCCACCGCTTGGCCCGCATACCGGGGTTATAAATGTTCCAGGTGAAATCGAGCCGGTGGTAGTCGGGGAGCCGCTCGTTGTTGCGAATGCCATAGTATGGATACTGTGCCCCATCAATCGTGACGAAGCCGGTAGGGGCTGAGTAAGGCCGACCGGTGCTGTAGGCAAACGTAAACCCGAAACTATTGTGGCGATCTACGTCGATGGTCATGTTGGCATTAACCGAATGAGGCCGGTCATAATTAGCCCGGTACCAATTGCCATTGTTCACGTTTTGCTCCACGCTTGGCCCCTCGTTTACCTGATTGAGCGTTCGGGCATAGGTGTAGTTGAGCCAGCCGGTCAGTTCCCCTTTCTTCTTGGAAATCATCGACTCAATGCCATACGCCTGACTACGGCCCTGCAACAGTTGCGTTTCGGGGTAAGCTTGCAACAAAAAATCCGCCCCCGGCCGGTAGTCAATGATGTGCTCCGTAGTCCGGTAATAACCTTCAAGCGTTAGCTCATAAATATTGTTCTTGAACGACTGGAAATAGCCCGCCGTCAGCAATTGACTAATCTGGGGCCGGACATTTGGGTCGGAGGTCTTCCAGCGGGAGGTGGGCAGGGGTGTGGTGGTGTTCGTAACCACCTGTAAATACTGTCGCATCAGATTGTAACCCAGCTTAACCGATGAGTTGGTACCCAGCGTATAGCGAATACCCAGCCGGGGTTCAGGACCACCGTAGCGTTGGGTGATCTGACCCGTGTTGTAACGGGCGGAGTCGATAACGGAGAAGTCGTCGCGGGGCTCGCCGGGTGCGTAATGTCTCACCAGCGACGGTCCTAACGACAGAAACTGGGAGTAACGCAACCCCGCCGACACCGCCAGTCGAGGGCCCAGACTGCGTTCGTAATCGGCGTAAAGGGCCAGTTCGAGGGCGTTTTCAGTAGGTGTCGTAATGTAATTAACCTGATCACTGGAACCGGGGAGCAGTGTACCCGGCTCCAGGCGGTAATGCGTTCCGCTGATGCCAACTTCAATTTTTTGATTGGTTAGCTGGTAGTTGAGATTAGACTTCAGTTGTCGCTGCAACACTGAGGATCGTAAGGTGACCAGATTTCCACTTAGTTCGGGCGACAGGATTTTAGGGACATAGTGCCCGTAAACAGCCGTTGTCTGTAAATTCAGCCGGGGCGATAGCGTCCGAAACCAGCGAGCCATTACATTAACTGTCTGATGATTGTAGCGGGTCGATGTTCCGGTCACATTGGGCAGGTTGGCCAGTAGGTCGGTTCGAAAGGCATCCAGACTGGCGTAGCCCGTCACCGTCAGTGTATTTCGGTTGTCAATTCGCCAGAAGGCCTTCAGCACACCATCGCCGAATTTTGCCCGGATATTGGCCAGACGGTCGGACACGATGGGCAGCAGGAAGTCGTTGAAAGCCCCCCGCCCGGAAACCAGAATACCGAACTTCCCTTTTACAATAGGTATGTCGGCGGTGAGTTTATCCGATACCACACTCACTCCCCCCGACAGGCTGAACTGGTCGAGGTTAGGGTTCCTCAGCGACACATCGAGCACCGATGCCGCCCGCCCACCGAATCGCGCCGGGACATTGCCTTTGTACAGATCGACGGTGTTCAGGGCATCGGGCGGAAATACAGAAAATAGCCCGAACATATGGGTCGGGTTGAAGATAGGGGTCTCATCCAGCAAAATCAGGTTCTGGTCTGTGGTGCCCCCCCGAATGTTTACGCCATTGGAGGCTTCTCCCACGCTCGTAACGCCCGGCAGCATTTGTAGCCCCCGCAACAAATCGACTTCGCCAAGGGCCGAAGGTAATTTTTTTAACGCATTGATATTTAACTGATTGGCCCCCAGCATAGGCTGGCGTAGGGCCTGGTCAAAGCCTTTTGTAGTCACAACGACCTCTTCCAGTTGACTCGCCACACTGACCATGTTCACGTCGACCGTAAGCGCATCGTCGATCAGATGAACTTCTTTCCGGATGGGCGTATAGCCAACCAGCCGCGCGATCAGGATGTGATTGCCGGCCTGCAACTCGATCGTATAGTGCCCTTGTGAATTGGTGTTTGTGCCGGTGAGATGCTTGCGGTAGTCGATGACAATGGCGACCCCTGGCAAGGGTTGACCTGTTACCGAATCGCGCACCGTCCCACTGACCCGAAATGCGTTGGGCTGGCTGGACGCGGGCTGAATAGTTGCCTTTGCACGAGGTTTACTGTTTGGCGTAGCAGGCGTATTCGATTTGGTTGCCTGTTCATTAACGCTGGAAAGAGGTGCTTTCGCTTGAGCGATACGCTCGGTAGCCGGTTGTTTATCTGGGACTGCCATCTCCTTGTTAGTGCGGGTTTGGCCTGGTGCCGGGATCGGCTCCTTTGTCAGATAACCCCGTCTGGCTAGCCAGTCGGTTAAAGGAACAACCCAATTGACGCTACTGGGATTCTGTTTCTTTAGGCCGGCGTTTGGCTCGTTCTCTACATAACTGTGCAACTCCGCCGATTGACCGGCTCGAATCCAGTTTTGGTATAACGCTGCACTTTGTATTGCCTCCTGCCGGGAGCTGCCACTGGTCGAAACCAGGAACAGAGGAGGAGCCTCGGGCGGTACAGGCAGCGTGGCGAGTGCGCCAGCCCCTGCATAAACCGGAATCACAAAATCGGGCCGACTGGCATCCCTATTTTGGTACGCAAGGCTGAGGGCAATGGTGCCACCTGTCGAGATACCCAATAGCCCAATGCGATTGGACTGAATACCAAATGCTTCAGTATGCTGCCGGAGGTAGTTAATGGCGTCCGCACCGTCGGCAATGGCTAGTGGCATCACATGGGCGGAATCTGATCCCGTGCCGTCTGCCGGTTGCGATTGCCCCATTCCACTCGAAGCTGCGCGTCGGGCCAGTCTGTATTTGACGACAAAAGCGGCTACCCCTTTTTCAGCAAGCTGTCTGGCTATCGCGACACCATCATCAAACAAAAGGGTCTTCAGATCCCCACCCGGAAACACCAGGACAGCCGTTGCGGTAGCAACTGCTTTGTCAGGTAGAAAGGCCGTTACTGATGGGTTGACAACATTCGTAACGACACGATTTTTCGTCAGGCTGTCCGGTTCAGTCTGTTCAGTCCACGTCCAGTTTTCAGAGCCGGGGGCCTTGCCATCATAAAGCTGAAACACCGTCTGGGCAAACGCCAGCGTGCCGGTGAACATCGAAAGACACAGAAAGAAGATAAATCTAGTCATTGTCAACGGGCCTCAGGGAGTGAATATTGATAGCCATTACTCATTCCAGCCCAGGGGTACCTGATCCGTGCGGCTGTTGCTGGGAATACAAAGAGCCGATGAAGCAGTGCTGCCAAACGGACTGCTGCCCGGCTGCGACGTTTCCAGTCGGGGTGCGCGCCCGTTAATGGCATAGAACAGCCCCTGAAACATACCCGTATTGACATCCTGCCGTTTTATTTTATGTCGGCTGACAGCTACAGACGAGGCCGAAAAATAACCCACCACGTTTTCTGCCGAATTAGCGATGTTTCGGATATTTCCTGAAATAGGCGCTGGGGGCGAATCGGCCAGCGTGCCGGTATTCTGAACCTGATCGGCGAATAGCCGATAGTAGCGATACGCATTGGCCGATATGGACAGCTGCTCCACAACTATCAGTGCCGGGTCGCGCTGGTATATGGGAATACTGGCTACCTTGTGGCCCACCTGCGCTTGTCCGTTGGTGTACACATCTGAAAAAACATCGACCTCGGTATTATAAAAAATGTCCCAGCACAAACCCCGGCAGGGATAGTCGAACAGGTTGGTCGTGCCCACAGTTGAGTCCCGAATGCAGCCGATGATATCGATCGGGCCTGCGCCAACGGGTCCAATGTCCCGCACTACATACCGTCCCTGCTGACAGGTCGCGCACCACAACTGTATCTCGTAGAGACGCCACCGCCACAGGTAAAAGTTACGCCCATCGGCGGGGTCCTGCATATCCAGGTAAATGTCGTTGGCAGGGATGGGCAAGCCATCGGCTGTTTTTTTGGGTCCCTGCGGATTGAACTGGTCGTAAGTTCGCTGAATGGCGGGCAC
>CAXTJJ010000108.1:0-13829 GCA_964244155.1 uncultured Spirosoma sp. | reverse complement strand
CCAGCAGCGTCAGTACGCCGTGGAGAATGCCGCTCAGCGAGACCGCCCCAAACGTCTGTTGGCGGGTGGCGATGCGCGAATAGGCGAGCAAATCTTTGATCAGCGTGGACATGTGGGCTCCGGCGGCCCCGATGCGGTCTAAATACTGCTGGATCGTCTCATCGGCCTGGTCGGCTAACCGCTCACTGATCAGGCTGCTGAAGGATTGAATTTTGCGTAACGGCTCCTGCAAATCGTGGCTGGCAATATAGGCGAACTGTTGCAAATTTTCGTTGGAGCGTTGGAGATCCTGGTTGGCAGTCAGAAGCTCCTGGGTACGGCTTTGAACCCGGGTGTCGAGGTCGGCGGCCAGCTCCCGGTGGTTTTGTTCGCTGAGCTGAAGCTGGTGCTGAGCCAGGTATTTCCCGGTGACATCGATGGCCATATTGAGAATGCCGTAGACCTGGCCTTGGCCATCCACCAGGGGCTGGTAGACAAAGTTGAACCAGTAGGTTTGTAAGCGGCCATCAACCACCAGATCGGCTGATTGCTCGGCGGTACGATACGTTTGGCCCGTTTCGTAAACCACCTTTAGCAGGGGAATAAACGGCTGGCCGGCCAACTCAGGTAAGGCCTCGGCCAGCTTTTGACCCAGCACAGCCTCCGTTTTGCCCCACAGCTGAATCATTGACTGGTTGGCAATCGAGATCACTAAATCTGACGTCTCGTAAACGGCAATGGCGAAGGGGGCTTCCTGGATCAGCGCCCGGAACCGGGCTTCGCTTCGTTCTACTTCCTGGCGAGCCAGCCGCTGCTGGGTGACTTCGATAGCCATGATCAGAATGCCACGGATCGTCTCATCGGCGTCCCGTAAGGCGGTGTAACTAAAATCAAAGTAAGCTTCCTCCAACCGGCCCCCGCGAATCAATTTTACCGGCAGACTCGTACCGTAGAAGGATTGGCCCGTATCATAGACAGCTTCTAAAATCGGCAGGAAGGGTTGGCCTTCCAGTTCGGGCAGGGCCTCGATAAGGGGCATGCCAATCACCGAAGAATCTTTGCCCCAGACCTCAAACAGGCGCTCATTGCCCAGCTCGATGGTCATTTGACGGCTTTTGAGCTGCCCAATGGCAATCGGCGCCTGTTCGACGACGGCCCGGAAGCGGGCTTCACTTTGTTCCAGGGCCTGCTGGGCTAAGGTTTCCGAGTGAATGTCCAGTAACGTGCCCACTATCCCCGAAAAGCGGCCATCCGCATCCAGTTTGGGAGTGCCTTTGTCCATCGTGTAGCGGTAACTACCGTCCAGTTGCCACAGGCGATACACTAGCTGAAACGGAACCTGCTGATTGGCACCCTCCTCAACGATGCGCCCCGCCTGAAGCCGATCGTCGGCATGGACCATCGTCAGCCAGCCCCTGCCCAGCGCCTGTTGGGTAGGCTGTCCGGTGATGAGCGTCCACTGGGCGTTCCGGTAGGTACACTCCCCCTTGACATCGGTTTCCCAGACCACCGTCGGAATGGCATTGAGCAACTGCCGCTGCTGGCGCTCGGTGGTTTCCAGCTGCTGCTGGAGCTGCGCTTGCCGGACTCCCTGACGCCGAAGCGTGAGTAAGAGCACGACCTGTCGGGCTAGTGTCTTTAAAGCGGCCAGCTGGCCTGGCTCCAGCTGGCGGGTATGGTCATCAATGACGCACAGCGAGCCCAGAGCCAGCCCGTCCTCATCGACCAGCGGCTGGCCAGCGTAAAAGACAATGTGCGGATCACCGGTGACTAAGGGATTGTCCTGAAATCGCTCATCGGTGCGGGCATCGGATACAATCAGGGGCGTGAAGGGATCGATGATGTTGTGGGCACAAAAGGCGGCTGACCGGGGCGTCTGGCGGACGGTCAGGCCATGATTGGATTTAAACCACTGGCGATCCTCATCGACCAGACTGATCAGGGCAATGGGAGTTCCGCAAATCTGAGCGGCTAACTGGGTGATCTCTTCATAGTCGGCTTCGGGCAGAGAATCTAAAATAGAATAACTGGAAAGGGCTTCGAGTCGCTTCTGTTCATCCACCGATAGAGGGTAGGGATTCATGAATTAGGGTAAAGTGGTCGCCACCAGGCTACTCATTGACTATAGCTACGAATATACCTATTTTTTCTGATTGCGGTTGGTCGGCTTGGTTCTAGGTGTCGATAAGGTTAATTTTTACGAATCCGAAGCACTAGTGCAGTCGCTCAATGCCCCCAATCTTGAAGCAGTTTCATCATAATTTTATCGTATCGTTGGGAGCGCTTTTTCGAGACAAGCTAAACAAAGGGTCGTTTAGCCTGCTTTAGGATTTGATAGAACCTCGGTTAGTAAACTCAGTAAGCCAGCCAGATCCACCGGCTTGACCAAATGGCCACTAAAACCGGCTTCCTTCGTCCGTTGTCGGTCCTCCTCCTGACCATAACCGCTTAAGGCGATCACCGGAACTTGCCCGCCCCAAGGCTGTTCTCGGATGGCACGGCAGGTGGCGTAACCGTCCATGTCGGGCATCCCAAGATCTAACACAATGGCCGCTGGTTGTAGCGTTTCAGCCGCTTCCAGACCGGCCCGACCACTATGCCGGGTGTGAGCCTCATAACCCTTTAACTTTAGCAGCATCGCCAGGGTGAAAGCCGCATCCGCGTTGTCATCAATGACTAAGATCCGATCTTGGACTGCTCGGGAGGGAGTCTCGTCAAGGGGCTTGGGGTTAACTTCTGGGGCTATTTCTAAGGTAGGTAAATGAACTCGGAAGGTGCTGCCTTTACCCAACCCCGCACTCTGGGCTTCCACCCGACCGCCATGCATCTCGACCAGCCGTTTGACCAACGTCAAGCCGAGCCCTAAACCGCCTTTCGAACGGGCCACCGAGTTATCCACCTGCATAAACAAGTCAAAAATGGCCGACAGTTGATCAGGGGCTAATCCCAGACCGTTATCGCGTACCTCCAGCAAGGCTTCCTGCCGATGATGCACCAGGCTGACCCAGACCTGACCGCGCTCATCGGTGTAGCGAGCCCCATTGGTTAACAGATTGGCCACCACCTGAGTCAGCCGGGTGGCATCCCCCTCCAGATAAATCGGAGCCGTGGGTAACGTAACCTGTAAGTTCCGCCCCTGCTCTCGGTACAACCCCTTTAGCGATTCGGTGGCCTGATCGACCACCTCCACCAGATTGACCCGTCGCATCTTCAAGTCAATTTTGCCCTGGCTAATCCGGCTCACATCCAACAGGTCGTCCACCAGGCGCACTAACTGGTCAGTCTGCCGACTCATCATGGCCACCGTGGATTCGGCCACCGTGGATTCGGTGATGGTCTCGCTACCAACCGGCGGCCCGGTGGTCTGGTCTTTCTCATCGGTCAGGGTTAGGATTTGCAGCCCCGAGCGAATCGTGGACATGGGATTGCGCAGTTCGTGGGCCAGCATAGCCAGAAACTCGTCTTTGCGCCGATCTGTTTCCCGAAGAGTCGTTTCCAGGCGTTTGATGTCATCGATGTCAGTGGCCGCGCCATACATCTTGATGACCTGACCGGTCTGGTCCTTGAGCGGGGAGGCAGTGACGACAAACCAGTGATACACCCCGTCGTGGCGCCGGAGCCGGTGCTCCTGCCGCAACGAGTTGCCCGCTGCCACGGCCTGGCCGTAACGCCTAGCCGAACCTTCCCGGTCGTCGGGGTGAATGGCTTGGGTCCACCCCCAGCCGATGGCCTCCTCGAAGCGCTGTCCGGTGTAATCCAGCCAACGCTGGTTATACCAGTTGGTTGAGCCATCCGGTTTACTATCCCACAGCAGGTCGGGCACCAGGTTGGCAATCGATTCAAACCGCTCTTTCGACGCGTGCAGAATTTGTTCAGCCTGCTTGCGCTGGGTGACGTCCGCCAGCACGCCGATTAGCCGGGCGGCCACGGGCGGGGTGCCCTCAAAAGCGGTGATCGCACTGACGGCCAGCCATCGCTCCTTGCCGTCGGGGTGGATCACCCGGAATTCCTCGTGCAGCTCACCGGAGCCTGCCGGGTCGGTGGCACGGGTGACGGCTGCGGCATAACTCGGTCCATCATCGGGATGGAAGGTGGTCATCAGGGCCTCCGCCAGCGAGACGGTGCTGTCTGCTGGCAAACCGAAGTGGATGCGCGCCAGGGCGTCCTCCTGGGTGCGATCCTCGGCCACGTGCCAGATGAACGTACCCAGCTCGGCGGCCCTTAGTGCCAGCTGAAGCCGGGCTTCGCTGTCACTAAGGGCTTCTTCGGCGCGGGCCCGCTCCAGCCGTGTCCAGATGTAGCTCGCCGTTTGGCGAAGCAACTCGATCTCGTCCTCGCGCCAGTAACGTGCCTGGCGATCGTAGAGGGTGAGGTTGAAGAGCCATTCGCCCTCGCGCGCAAATGGCACGCTCGCCATGGCCCCGATCCCGAGCGCAGCGATCGACTCGGCGTTGGCCCGAGCGTCGTTCATCACGTCGCTCATCACCCAAACCTTACCAGCGCGCATCGTTTGGTGAAGGTCGTCGTCAAGAAAATCGCTGATGCGGTATTGGCCAATAAAGCTCAGCGCGTCCGTCCCGCGCCACTCGTGCGCGACGCTCATCACCTCATGCGGCTCATCGACCTCGCCGAAGGCGACGTTGGATACCTGAAAGTGAGATCCAATCTTCGCCCCCAGCGCCTTCATCGTCTCATCGATCGTTGTCAGACTGGCGAGGTCCTGGCTCACCTCGGCCAAAAAGGCGAGATTCGTCTCGCGCCGTTTGCGGTCGGTCACGTCATGGGCCGTACCCAACCAGCCGGTGATGTCGCCCGCTTCGTTAAGCAATGGAATCGCCCGCGAATGCGTCCAGCCAAGGTTGCCGTTCACCTGCACCACGCGGTGTTCCAGGTCGAAGGCACGCTTGGTGTCAATGGCTTCCCGGATGACCTCGAGCACCCGCGACTGATCGTCGGGGTGGATGTAGGTTTCGAGCCACGTGCGACTCGGATCGGTGGTCGTGGGAATAAAATTGCGGCCCACCAGGGAGCGCATCTGGGTCCAGTCCGGGTTCATCTGATAAACCACGTCCGAACTGGCCATCACAAACGCGCGAAACTGCTGTTCGGATTCGCGCAGGGCTTCTTGGGTGGCTCGGCGATCGGTGATATCGAACATGATCCCGCTGGCCCGAATGGGCTGGCCATCGGCCTCCTGGGTTACCTGCCCATACCCACTCATCCAGCGGGTGACGCCATCGTCGCGCACCACGCGAAACTCGGCATCATACACCGTACGCTGGGTAATGGCCTGGTTAAGCTGGGCCTTGATGGCGTCGGCATCAGCGGGATGTAGATGGCGCACAAAGGCCTCAGCGGGGAGTGGATTAGGCTGGATGGCCATGCCCAGCAGCCGAAAGTGGTGCTCATTCCAGACGACCTGATTGGTCACTAAATCCCACTCCCAAGTGGCCAATCCTGCCGCTTCAACCGCTAGTCGGGTGTGTTGCTGCTGCTGGCGAAGGGCTTGCTGGACCTGGGTACGCTGGCGTTGCTCCAGCACCCGATCGGTGGTCTCGAAGACGGTGACCAATATCCCCCCTACTTCCCCCGACTCCTGGCGAACGGGACTATAGGCCAGGGTAAACCAGGCGTCCTCCAACTGACCGGTCCGGGTAATGGGATACAGGGCATCGGCAAAGGAGGCCGACTCGCCAGCCCACACCCGTTGGTAGAGGGGCTGATTGATGTGCCAGACTTCGGGCCAGCATTGCTGAGTGGCTTGCCCCAATCCTGCCGGATGCTTATTGCCCATCAATTGCCGATAGCCATCGTTATAAATCTGGATTAAGTCCGGCCCCCATAACAGAATAGCGGGAAAGGGGGAGGCCAGTACCGTCTGGGCCGCCGTACGGAGGCTTTGGGGCCAGGTAGTGACGGCTCCCAGGCTGGTTTGAGACCAGTCGAGGACGCTACCGAGGGCTCGCATCTGGCCTGGTCCCTGGAAAATCCACTCGGTATGTGCCTTCGATTCGTTACTCATGGGGATCGATTAAGGTCTGACTATCAAGTACAACTTTCGGTCGAGACGAAAAGTTAGGCCGTACCCAGTTACCCCCATTGGCTTCTAGATGGATACTGGCGGAATAACCGACACTTTTTGGTGACGTGCTACTGTCGCATGAAACGCCCATTTTAAGCGATGGTCGCTGAACTTCTATCAATTGCGCTGATTCTAGCTCCGCTCGTTCTCAAATTGCCATCTCACGAATTAACGCCTAATTTTCAGTTATACACTTGAGTTTATGATGCACTGATTGATTAGCGGAAAGCAGGTTTTAAGGCTATGACATTTTACAAACGGTCGTCGTTTATAAAATGTCATAAATTTTGATTTTTATGTATTTATAGAAATACATAGATTTGTATCTTTAGAAATCTATAATTCTAAACTACGTGAAAATCATAACTATAGCTCACCAGAAAGGCGGAGTAGGTAAGACGACGTTAACCCTGAATCTTGCTGCCTGCTTCGCCCAGGGGCTAAACGTCGGCGTTCTCGACACCGATTTGCAGGGCAGTTTATCCGGCATTCGAGAAGAATTGGATGGTATTACATTCGTTCCTTATGGTGGAGAACTAAATCGCCTGACTGATCAGCCGTTTGATATTCTCATTATTGATACACCCCCCTACTTGACTAATCAGTTACCGGCTCTTTTTTCCGTTTCGGATTTTGTGCTAGTTCCATCCAAGGTTGGGTTCTTCGACGTGATGGCGATCAAAGCCACGATTGAGTTTTTGAAGCAGGCCCAGCAGCAGCGGCCACAGCTGAAATATGGTGTGGTGCTGAATATGGTGAAACCCCGAACAGCACTAAACAAATCGGTTCAAGAAATTCTAAATGATTACGGGGCTACTCTATTAATGACCACTGTGTCGGATCGAGTTAGTTATACTCGTTCCGCTATCACAAGCGGAGTATTTAAGAGTGACGACGAAAAAGCAAAGGAAGAAATAACTAGTCTAGCCGATGAAATCCTAACAGCATTAGGTTTATGATTGTTAGAATTATAGATTTACATAATTATAGAATTCTAAATCATGGCAAAATCAACGGAGTACGCTAACAAACTGCAAGGCTTTGCCGACAGGGTAAAGACCGAACCTGTACAGCTTCCAGTGCAGAAGGTTACGCCGGTGCAAGCAGCTACTGAAACGAAGGAGGAACAACAGCTAAATGTCTGGATTCCCAAAGACTTGATGAAACGGCTAAAGGTAAAAGGAGCCGAGACCGACCAGAGTTTAAAGGAAATGGTTATCGAGGCTCTGACCCAATTTGTTTGACGTTCCCCCTGTTTATAGACGGGTGGCAAACCGAACCCTGTTAACTTTATGTCATTACCCTTCCAGTGGGATGCTGGCAACATCCGCCATGTAATCAATGAGTACCCCGAACGAGGCAACACCATTGACGAAATAGAAAGTCTTTTTTCTGATCCTACGTTTGCTCCACGCCCGGATCGAATAGACAGCCGGGGGGAGCAGCAGTATAATGCTGTAGGGCGTAGCAACCAAAACCGTTTGTTATACGTTGTTTTTTCCGTAAGAAATAATCAAATTCGACCTATTAGCTGCCGTCCGGCTAGTCAGAAAGAACGAAATCGTTATGCTCAAATCACCCAGGAAACCGACAAAGAAGGGGACTCCGAAAATGGTAGCCGTGATTAAAAACGGCCATACGGACGCTGAACTAGCCGAATCAGGTGAGCGGTGGGTTAACCACACCGGACCTTATATGACTTTAGCGGAAGTACTAGCCATCGAAGCCGCGAAACAGGCCAGCCATTCTGACAAACCCTAATCCTGATTAATGCTATGATTAAGGTAGAAAATATAAATTATGAAGTGGAGAACGTTACTCCCACTCAGGATGAATGCAAATTAGTAAGTGCTTGGATCCAGAAACGAAAGAAACTCATTCTTAAAAAGGCAGTTATAGGACGTTCTAAATCATAGAGGCATAGGTCCTTGCTGGTCTTCTAAAGCGGCTTGAATTTCGTTCCTTAATCGTTCCTGAACGGCTTTACCTATCTTGATGAATACGGCATTACAGTACTTTACTCGATCCTCTATACGGTCGTCAGAGTTGTCTTTCAATTGCCAGTCATATATCAACTTATTAGCGGCTTTAGTACCAATGTCTTCCAGATACAGAGCGATGTTCTTATCTGTCACCTTCCAGTTTCGAAGGCCCGCTATCACTTTAGATATAACAGTGTGCTGTAACCAGAACTCTGGGATCTTGCCATCCTGCTTACGTTTCAGCGTGAACTTGAAGCCGGTTATCTTCTTGCGGCCCCTCGTCATGCGGTCGGTCTCGTAAACTGGCTCATAACTGAATGCTAGATTTGTATCAGCTAACTCCTCCAATGGCTCAGCAATAGTATACTTAATTAAATCCTTCGTAAGAGGATACTTCATTTTTGGATTTCCCTGCTTGTCTTTCTTGATCTTGCCTCTCTTGTCCTTTTCTTGAGCACAGTCCATCAATTGCCTATACTGTTCAACAGTCGGACACCATACTCCCGTATCTCGAAAGGCCGATAATATTTCAAAGAATCGCATCGAATACCAGCTTTTCAGCCCCATATAATTATTGAGCTGATGTGTTGTATAGTGAGCAATTTGAATGAAATACGGCTCTAGCTGTGGATTGAGCAATACTGTAATGATTCCGTCTTTATACCCTACTGCTCGTTCCTTGGTTGTGTCCAGTAGATGCCGGATGTACCACTCTGATTTATCTAAACTCTCAAACTCCCATGTTACCGCAGTCAGCTCGTGGAGAGCCCCCTGCACTTCTTTGTAAGCGGTCTCCTTAGTAATTCCGGCGTCGGTAACTATATCTACAATACGAAACTGATAATAAGGACGTAGTTTGAAATCGTCATCACGTATCTGATCTATGACGCGCGCCATGATGCGTTTAGCTGTCACGCTCATTCTACCTTGTCTAGCAAAGGTTACGTTCCAATGTTGTTTGATTATGTCCTTGTGTTTAGGCTCATAAGTTAAATCTAGGGGTATCACCAACTGAGTACTACGCTTATCCTGCCCATCCATATGTCACAGCTCGTATTAATTGGATGCAAGGTAATAAAAGGAGTTGTATAATACAACTCCTAATAAGCTGGTGCATTTCTCCTTTTATTACATGTTTTACTGGGGGTATTTCTCCTTTTATTCAAGCCTTCAACTGGGGGTATTTCTCCTTTTATTCGTACTGACTCAGTATATATATTAACTATAATAGTAAAATTTCCTACTATAATAGTTGTGAAGCCGCGCGTTGCTAAAAAAATGTGGATAAGGTTGAAAAGACTAAAAAAATCGACTGATGAAGGAGCGAAAAAACAAAAAACAAGAAGGAGCGCGCGTTTGCTAAAAAAGGGAAGGGGCCCGCAACTAGATTTTTAGTTAGTAAGATGCACCCAATGAATATTTGGTCAGCCTCATAAGATCATAACAGGTAGTTATAGCTTAATCAAGCCAACGGACTCACCATTTAAGTAGTGGTTGCCTAATCGCCATATGTAATTAAATAACCGGTCGTTCCAGTTAGGTTCAGTCGGTAGCAAGTGGTATATTCGGGATGCGGTGAGATTCTTATCGCGTAGTATTCTTAACGCTCTTTCCAAATGAAGTTTCTTTTCCCTTTCCGACGCAGCAAGCCTCAACCAACTCCGGTGGATCTACTCCCAGTAGATAGTATTAGCCACCAGCGGAGACTAGCCGATCCAGCAGTAGCTAACGAAGCCCAGGTTATTGCCCGTCTTCACGAGCTGATTGCTCAACTCAAAGCGTTGGGTATCCAGAACCGGCGCAACCACTTGATCCAATCTCAGGAATATATCAACGATGTTGATGCCCCAGCCAAGCCCAGCCGCTTTACCAATCTGGAGGAAGACAACCGACGGTTGAGAGATGATTACGAGGAGATCAGCGAAGAGGTGGAACGGCAGATTCTCGCCTACGACCGTTACTGTATGCATCGCGGTATTGACTACTCACCAGCCTGGCAGGAACTGCTAATCGAATTACATTGGTATCGTCAAGGCATCGGTATGGCAGGCGCTCACAACCTAGAAGAGGCCGTCAAGGGATTTACCAGCACACCGACTAACATAGATTCTATTTCACCCGCTTAACTCTTGTTAGCTTTGTCGAGGCTATACAGTCCCCTCAGACGACAAATAAGAGTTGAGCGACAATCTGCTATTGAGCAGGGAGATAAGCTCGCAGAACGCATTTATGAGCGTTAGTATAAGGCTATGTCATGCTAATTGATGGAAAAGTCTATGCTGGCATCTATTACAATTAAGTATTGCGACTTCAGACCAAGAATATACTTTTTAAACATACCGCTCTACGTTTGTGACTCATTTTGAGAAGCTGAATAGTATACTGCACGTATTGTTAGCCACTGAGAGTAACCTCTTCGCTGGAAAGCGCTTACACGGTGTTCTAACCCTAGAATTTATCTGCTATAAAGTTGCCCAAGCCAGCGACGAAAAGGAAGTGCAATTTCTGTCCAAACGCTTGCTATCGGATGAGTACGTTCAGATCGACCTGGTTGATAACTGGCAAAAGCCCTCGCTTACTCCCTCGGGAATTAAGTTTATTCAAGCTGGAGGGTATGTTCGCGAACAGAAAGAACGGGAGCTTGATCTACAACTCAGACAGCAAAACCTTGAGAGTCAAAAGCGGTCTAAATCGGCATTGGTTATTTCTATTGTCGCAATCGTTGTACCAAGTGTCATCTCGATAGGAGCAATACTAATGACGTCCGCAGGGCCAACTAAGGAAGAAGTATATGAATTAAGGGCAACTGTCGAGAAACTGACCGACCAGCACTATCAGCAACAAAGAGTGTTGGATTCCTTACGGATAGTAACCACTAGTACTACCAACACTAAGGCAGAACCTAATAAATAGGATTAATTCTGAGTACGTAGATGAAAGTTTTGTACCGGTTATGCTAAATATCCCTAGGTTGAGAGCTTACTATTACAGCACTATTTATTTCTAACGCGATGGAAACTATTTACTTATTTTTAGGCCTAATTATTGTGGCTAAAGTGGCTCAACTTATTTGGCACATTGGAGAATCATCTGTTCTTTATTTGCTGCGACCTTTTGAAAAAAAAGTTAGACACAAAAAGTTGACTATTTTATACGAACAGACAAAATTTAAGCTACCTTACTATCTGAATGAAGTAGCGCTTTATAAATTTGCTTTAGAGCGACAAACCTACACACTAACTGAACAAGAAGAATTTATTACTAAGCACGGTCAAGCTTGTTGTAAATGTCTAAAAGCGATCCAGGATTTAGACAACTTAGTCCATGATTTAGAATTAGAAAATCGCTATGAAGCGCTCACGTATATGGAACAGTATAAGCCATACAGCAGGCTGGTTTATACGAAGATGAGAATGCCGTACTTTGAACTAAGCCACAACTAAACCATGCGCTTTATTTCCAACCAACGAACAGAAATCTACCAGCCGTTTAAGCCATGCCTGCCGGTAGATTCTTCGCCTTCGCCCTGTGGGCATCGGCGGAAAGTAATAATCTGTGATTATTAGCAAGAGGGAACGGGGCTACGCCACCGTTCACCCCTTGCCCCTTCGGGGTTTGATCTGATAATCAATTACTTACAATTTAATAAGTGAAATATAAGTAGCTATTTTATAGCTGTTTCTCATGTAAGTAATTGATTATCAATTAGTATATTAACCATAAAAGTAACTACATAGCATATGCCCAAGTACAAAACCGTTAACGCCATTGAGCATGACTTTGCCGAGTTTGAGAAGCTGGCTACCGCCCACGGTCTGACGAATACGGCCCTGTTTTCGGCAATGGTCAACTACTTCAAAGTGACCAAAGCCGACCCCCGCGATCCAAAAGCCGACAATCCGACAGACGCCATTAAAGCATTAGATAAACGGCTGATTTCATTTATTAAAGAGCAGGAAAAAAAGACGCTGCATCCCATGAAAGAAGCCTTGTTTGATCTAGCCAGTTCGGAGGGCGCTACGCGAAAGCATGAACTGAGAATTGTGAATAATAACATCAAAAAAATTATTGCTCACTTAGATATAAGGTCATGATATGCAAACCAAATTTACGTCCCCTGTAAAGGGAAATAATAAAGGTAGTTGTCTAAAACTGGCGACATATTTAGAGAAAGAAAATGACAAAAAAATAGAACTGGAACGCAGCTATTTTTTCTCGGTAGACCGCGACCGTTGTAATAAATGGGAAGTTGTACAGCAGATTGATAACAATGGAAAAGGACAGGGCCTTGAGCGAAAAGACGACCGATTTTATTCGCTGGTGATTAGTCCGTCTCAGGCTGAATTAGCGCACATTGGCGATGACTCGCAACTGCTAAAAGACTATACGCGTCAAGTCATGGAGAACTACGCGGCTAACTTCAACAAGGGTATTGGCAGTGAACATTTAGTCTGGTACGCTAAGGTTGAGCACGAGCGAAAACACGGCTTCGATAGTCCTGAAGTGAAAGCCGGACTCGCCCAGGCGAACGAGTTGAAGATGGGCGATCAGCGCCATATTCATATCATCGTTTCTCGCTGTGCAGCCCGCGAAAATGGGCACGTGTTGCAAGCCGAGCGGGTGCTGACGAATAATGACCGAACGATGAGTCTATCCCCCATGACCAACCAACGGGGGATGAACGGGGGAGCCGTGAAATCGGGCTTTGACCGGGAAGCGTTCTTTCGGGCTAACGAGCGCAGCTTTGACGAGCAGTTTGGTTACGGGCGAGGATTAACCGAGGGCTACGACTACTGTAACGCGTTGAAAAACGGTAGCCACCGGCAATACGAGCAGTCGCTGAGCCAATCAAGAGGAATGGAAATAACTCAAGAACCTACGTTACAGCGGTCGATTGGCCGTTCCGCTGAATTGTCAGCGGGCTTTTAACTAACACCTAATTAAACATCAACATGCAGCAGTCATATGAGGGGCGAGAATTTTGGAAAGTGATTGGCAAACTGGTTGTATTCACCCTGATTGCGGCCTTAGGCGGCTTTCTGATTCACATGGTATTAGAGGCCATGTTTCACACCATCGGCATGGGGCGGTGGCCTACTGTACAGAAGATTGAAAAATGGGCAGGTTGGGGATTTGGCCTCTATTTCTTTGTTCAGCTCGCGGCTCCGGGCACGAAGAAGCCCAGCCTAAGTAAAGCTAGCGTGACCACCCGCACCGGCTTGAGGATCAAAGCGGGCGTGTATAATCTGACCACCCAGGAGGGCGACATTCGTATCATTAAGATTACCAAGCCCACCCATCACACCTTGATTGCCGGTTCACCCGGCAGTGGTAAAAGCTTTAGTCTATTAGAGCCCATCCTGATGCAGGCTATGCGGCAGGGTAAAGCCGGTCTGGTGTATGATTACAAGTTTCCTTCTCTGGCTCCACTGGTAGCGGCCACCGTACCCGAAGGGACCAAAGACTATTACATCAATTTTGATGACCTGCGCTATTCGCACCGGGTCAACCCGATTCATCCCCAGGTGATGACCGAGATGGCCTACGCCAAACAGTTTGCTACTACCATCGTCAAAAACCTGGCGGGGAACGGGGGCGACAGCCACGCTTTTTTTACCAACTCGGCCATTGGCTATTTGAGTTTGATCCTGTGGTACCTGCGTACCGAGCAGCCCCAACTATGCACCTTACCCCATGCCATTTTACTAGCTTTCCAGGAGACGGAGAAAGTCGTTGAGCTTCTGGAAATGAGCCGGGACAGCGTGATCCGAACGGCGGTGAAGCCT
>CAXTJJ010000107.1:0-13867 GCA_964244155.1 uncultured Spirosoma sp. | reverse complement strand
CCATTATTTTTGTGTTAAGTACCTGACTATATAGTGTACACGGGGCTTGGTATAGATATCAATGTATGTCTTTTTTGTCAAAAGTCAACCAGTGCATCGGGTAAAAAACGATGGACAAGGCTGGTCTGCTCTACAAGGAGGCTCGTTGCTCAGGTAGGTAGGGTAAGTCGTTCAGGCTTCTTCAGAAGGCGATTCATGTGCCGTGGCTAACACGAGATGAACGGCGGTGTAATCGAGTCGATCGCGGGAAACAGGAATGATCGTATCGTCTATTAATCGTACCCATCCCGACCGGCCTTTTTTCTGCACAAACTCTCTGACGTAAGCCTGATTGATGATCGCTGAACGGTGAACCCGCACAAAATCAAGATTTTGCTCAAACCAGTTGAGAGACTGAGTGATCAACTTGACAGTACCATCCTGAAAATGCACTCGTGTGTAGTTCGCGTCTCCTTCAAGCCATACGATAGAGTTAATTGAAACAGGGGGTGAATAACCGATTAATTGAATAGTTTTCATATAGAGTTTGTTGATTTGTCTTACATACGTACATACGTAATGCCTTTACATTCGGTTTTAGGCGGTAGTAAAACGCTTGAACAAGACATGATTAGCTATTTATCAACTCTACACTAAATTTTACCTTTTTGTAAGCCTTCATCTGGCACAAATGTTATTTCCTTTGCCTGGTTTTCAATAACGAAGTATAGCGATTTTTAACTAGAAATCAGTCCTCTTGGTTTGATTCATACTGTATAGCCCTCTTTCTTACCCACATACTATGCCTATTCGACAGCCTGTACAAACGATTATTCGAGCCGACGACTTTCACGATAAGGCCTTTAGTTTCCCGATTGAGTCGACAGTCGCCCCCGAATGGATGGTCGGGAATTTGGTCGTAAATGCACCAGAAGGGTATTTACTGACGACATCCCTAACGCTCGAACCCAAACAGACGCAAAGCTTCCCCTATCAGAAACATCCGAACGGACAGTGGATTGTTGAGGGGACCGTTACCTTACTATTTACCGGCAGCCAACCGACGGCTGGAAAAGTAATCATTCAAAATTCGCTGAACGAAAAAATTGTTTTGACGGTAGAGCCCTCCCGAGCGCTCAGCAAACAGCCCGAACTTACAGTTAGTGATTCGCTATTGACAATTACACAGTCAGCAACGGATAGGCCAGGCTTTGGCCTGCTGACCATTGCTCAAACAAATGCCAACACACCCGTCACCATTACCACCGATTTGCCCGACTACTTCCTGTTAGCCAGCGATAGCCGACCTACTTTCGGGCCTACTTTACTGCTTCTTCCATCGGCAACGGGGACGTATGTCCATATTCGTTATTTTTCGGGCAAGCGCGGTCGCCATAGAGGCCAGTTATTCATCGAGGCTCCGTATGGTAGCACTACGGTCACCCTGGAAGGCCAGAAAATGGGCCTGCTGCCCACGCTGCGCACAAGTGTGGTTGTGGCAAAGTCAGTTCAGGAAGAAGATACGCCCACCCGAAAGCGGTGGATAACCGGTTTGACAGTAGGGCTGCTGGCTGGACTGGCTGTGGTCAGTTACACCTACAAGTGCCAGCTTTTTCCGAGTCTTTGCCAGGAAAGGACCGCCAATCAGGTTGCTGTGCCGGATGAGCCAGCGCGTTCGGAACCCGTTATATCCAATGATACCTTGGCAGAGAGCGAGCTGGACAAAGTAATCCGCAGTACGATAAAGCCATCGGCACCCTTGTCGCCACCAGACAGCGGGTCGGTTCGCCAATCAACTACAGCTCCAATTGTCAGAATCCCTAAACAGGCCCCCACCGCAGCCATGGCAAATGAGCCAAACTCCGTTGAATCTACCAAAACGCCCTCGAAAGTCACGACCCGGCAAACGGTTGACAATCAGCTGAACGCGCGTGCTAAACGTCGTCAGGACTCTGCATCAGCAGATGAGGAAAGCGATCTGGAAAAAGCACTGAACCCACCAAATTGAGTTGGTGGCTAATCGGTATTGTAGGTTCTGCGTTGACACTCGGCAGAGCCAAGCGTCAACGGCAGAATATGAGATTCGTCTTTAGCTCTCAAGCCTACTTTATGAGGGGTTCCGTTGACGCTTGGCTCTGCCGAGTGTCTTTCTATCCTTCAGGGCCTCTGGCCCCTATTGTTTTCTTACAACCCTGACAGACAGGCTACAGAGATAACAACTTCCCGTTCTGGTCATGGTTATTGTTAAACTGGTAAGTGGCTCCATTACCAGCAGCCAGCAAACCTCCTGAACTTCTTACGATAGTGTTATTGAAGAAAGAATTGTTAGTACAGGTTCGTCCGTTGATAATAATCGTTACCCAGCTATTCATGACTCCTTCATTACTAATGTAGTTGTTGGAAAATGTCAGATTAGCTACGTCATTTACCTGAATGACCTTATTTTCGGTGGTGCTGACAAACCGATTGTTGATAAAACGGGCATTGTTGGTAGCCCCCGAAATATCGAGCAGACCGGTCATGGTCAGGTTATTGTTCTGCATCAGCATGTTATAGCCGTTGCGAACCTGCCATTTGCCCGTTACCAGATTTACAGTCGAGTTGTTGTTGACATACATACCGTTGCCGCTTGTATTGCCATCGCCATCGTTTTCCCAGTTACCGGCAAAAAGTGATATGAACTTACCCTCAAACTTGTTGTTGGTGAGCTTGGCGTTGTGCAGCCAGCCTGCAAATTCAACTCCATAGGTCGGGCAGTTTTTCAGGTAATTGCTACTGACATCAACACCATCGAACGAGCCCGCTACCGATATGCCAAAGCCGCAGTTCTCGAAATTGTTGTTAGTGACGGTAATTCCTTTTCCGAGGTAAGGAACGGGCTGGTGCTGACTAAGAAATTCAGCACCCATGCGAGCCCCTTTGGCATAGTTATTCGTCACCAGAATATTGCGGGTCACTTTTCCTGGTTGAACTTTAAGAAAAAACCAGTTGACGTTGGCCGTGGAGGAGGTATGAATACTGCGGCAGTTTCTGACGGTCAGGTTTCGTACCGAAGGCCCATCAATGGTAATGGGTCCATAAGAGCCTTCTACCCGTGCTGTCGAAGCAACCAGCCAGCTCAAACCATCGAAGGTAATGTTGTTAAGATCCTGTTCAAGCCAGAAGTTCTGAAACGAGATGTATTGACTGCCGGTAAGCTTGATCGTTACCTTACCCGGATTGGCCCGGATCGTCACGTTACTTCTCAAAATCACTTTAGTTAGCTGCGTATACTCCCCATCGGGAATAAAAACGTCATTTGTCGAATTCAGCGCGGCCTGCAACTCGGGGCCAATGTCATTATCCTGTGGCGATATGTTAAACCAGGCAGCACTGGCAGAGCCCGCATAGACACGCTTGTACCGATCCCCATTTGTAGTGACCAGTGTCACCCCCGTGTTGTCTTCACTTTTTTTGTCACTCACATCCAGAGTGAAAATGCCTGTTTTGTCGGCATCCGTCAAGTAGATACTATCAGGGGCCGCTGCCCGAAGGCCCCTGACCTGATTCAAGGACATTGGGGTAATTGAGGATTCTGTGGTAGCCACGGAGGCTGAATCAGGTTGCAAATTTGGGCGGTCGCAGCCCATCATGAGGAGGGGCGCAGCTACGGCGACTGCACCACCCCACCGGGATAAATTGAGCATGTTTTAGATAAAAAGAGAGTAATAACAACTTAAGAACGGCATCAAAATAAATTTATTATTCGGTAGGTAATTTATGCGTAGATTTAATGATAGGCGGTAATGGTAACTCTTAGTATATATACTGTTTATTTAAAAGCCTTATCAGCGTCAGTATCAATCCATTTTAAGGAATAATATCAAGCTCATTAATGGTTCATATACTATTCAAAAAGATCATTTAATTGTCAATATTTAGTTACATAAAAAGATTAAATACATATAAAATGGTTGCATTAATTTTATAAATATTAATTTTGGTAAATACTGATATTGATTAGACTATAGTAATAAATATACATATTTAGGTGACTTACACGCAGTGATCGTAACTGTACGCAATTGATGGCTGATTTAAAAAGAGAGCTTTATGAGCTTATAAAATCCCATGAGCCTATTTTTGATTTTATTCAGGAAAAAGCGCTGAATGGCTTCTGGTACTGGGACCTGGAAAATCCCCAGGACAGGTGGTTAAACCCGGCCTTGTGTTCTGCACTCGGTTATTCGCCTGACCAGTTACCCGACTGGAAATTGCTGATTCATGCTGACGATTTAGTGCCGTCTACGCAGGCAGTAGTCGATCAGGTCAGCAAAACGGAGTTCGTTTACGATCAGGAAATTAGATATTTGCACCGGACGCAGACAGTCATCCGACTTATGTGCCGGAGCTGGCTCATCCACAATGAGCAGGGCAAGCCGGTTCGTATGCTTGGTGCTCACTACAATCGGATTCAGGAAGAAGAAAACCGGTCGTTGAGTACTTCGGATATTGCTTATAAGAGCATTCTGGAAAACCAGTCTATCTATCTGGTGACCATTGATCTGGCTGGGAATTATTCTTTTGTAAATGAGCACTTCTGCCGGGTATTCGGGCTGAAACAAACCGATTTACTTGGCACGTCTTCTCTACAGAGTATTATCGCTGAAGACCATGGGAAATGTCTGGATACGGTAGTCAACTGCATGCAGGAACCCGGAAAAGCCCACCAGGTACTCCTTAGAAAACCCCTCGGCAATGGGGGCATTCTCTTTACGCAGTGGGAGTTCATGGCTCAGGTCTCTGCTTCAACTAAAGAGGTAACCGAAATACTTTGTATAGGCTATGATGTAACGGATAAGAATACGGTTGAAGAAGATCTGTCTATTCTGGTTTCCAACATGAGCGACGCCCTGCTGCGGGTTAACCTCGAAGGCATTTTTACCTACATTGCACCAAACTGGACGAGGCTTTATGGGTATGAATTAAGTGAAACCATTGGTAAATCGTTTGTTGAGTTTGTTCATCCGGACGATGTAGCTCATTGTTTTTCAGCGTTGGAGGAAGCTGCTGTAGGGCTAAATCCTAACATTGAACACCGCATACGGCACAAAAACGGTCAATGGCACTGGAGTAACAGCAAGGGCGTTTTTGACTCACGCGAAAATGAAGTCATTGTTACCCTGCATGATACGACCGATCGTAAGCTGGATCAGGAAAAACTGAATGAACTGGCACTGGTTGCTGCCAGAACGACCGACATTATTGTCATTACGAACGCACAGGGCAACATAACCTGGGTAAACGACGCCTTTCAAAAACAAACGGGGTACACGAAAGATGAAGTTATTGGCCGAAGGCCGGGCAGTTTTCTGAAGGGGCCGAAAACTGATCCCGAAGTCTCCCGCCGAATGGGTCAGGCCATCAAGGAGAAAAAAGATAGTACTGAAATTGTTCTCAACTATGCCAAAGATGGTCGGACATACTGGCTTGACGTAACTATAACACCCGCTTTTGATGAGGCCGGCCATTGCACACACTTCATTGCCGTAGAACGGGATATAACTAGCAGAAAACAACTGGAAGACAGCCTGAAAGCCAAAACTCAGGAGCTGGAAGCGTTCTTCAATACTGCCCTGGACCTGTTTTGTATTGCCAATCTGGATGGAAAATTTATTACCGTAAACAAGGCCTGGGAGTCCATTCTCGGCTATCCTGTCGAAGAAATAAATGGCCGTCAATTTATGGACTTTATTCATCCCGACGACGTCCCCGACACATTGGATGCGCTGCAAACACTCGGGCATGGCGGCAAGATATTCAACTTCACAAATCGCTATCGGCGCAAAGATGGGTTCTATAGTGTTATTGAATGGCGTGCTATTACGGAGAATGAGCTTATCTACTGTGCTGCCAGGGACATCACAGACCGGCAACGCGCTAATGATGAATTAGCGCGTACCAAAGGTATTCTCGCTCAAACCAATCAGCTTGCGCGAATCGGCGGCTGGGAAGTAGACTGGAAAGCGCAACAGCTATACTGGTCAGATATAACAAAAGAGATTTATGAGGTGGCCCCCCATTATATACCTGATATGGAAGCTGCCGTTCTATTTTTTAAAGAAGGCGAAAGCCGGGATGCCTTTTTGGTAGCGGCCAAAGCCAGTGTTTCGGACGGTACGCCCTGGGACCTTGAATTGATCATTATCACCGCTAAAGGCAACGAGATATGGGTCAAAGCCCTTGGCGAAGCAGACCTTGTAGCGGGAGAGTGTGTTCGGGCCTACGGTACTTTTCAGGACATTACCGAACGGAAAAAAGCAGAACAGGAACTCCTGAGGGCCAGGGAACAGGCAGAAGCGGCCAACATGGCCAAGTCGGAGTTTCTGGCCAATATGAGTCATGAAATTCGTACCCCACTTAATGGCGTAATTGGTTTTACCGACTTACTTCTGAAGACAAACACCGACAAGACCCAACAGCACTATCTGTCGCTGGTGTACCAATCGGCTAATTCGCTGCTCGACATTATCAACGATATTCTTGATTTCTCCAAGATAGAAGCCGGTAAACTGGATTTATCCATTGAGCGATCGGATTTGCTGGAAATTGGGAGCCAGGTCGCCGATATGATTAAATTCCAGGCACACCAGAAAGATCTGGAAATGCTGCTGAACATCGCCCCGGATGTACCCCGATTCATTTGGACAGACCCTATCCGAATCCGTCAGATTTTAGTGAACCTGCTGAGCAATGCCATTAAGTTCACCCAGGAGGGAGAGATTGAATTGAAAGTAGAAGTCATTGGTCAACAGGCCGATGAGGGTACTTGTTTCCGATTCTCGGTGCGCGATACGGGTATGGGCATCGCTGTACAAAACCAGGTGAAAATATTTGATGCCTTTGCCCAGGAGGATGCGTCGACAACCCGACGATTTGGGGGTACTGGTTTAGGGCTGGCCATTTCAAATAAGCTGCTGGCACTCATGGGGAGCAAGCTTCAATTGCAAAGTGTTTTTGGCGAAGGCAGCACATTCTTTTTTGATGTTGAATTTAAATCAATGGTCGGCGATGCCGTAGAAGGGACTAATTTAGAGTTGATCCGGAACGTGCTTATCGTTGACGACAACGCTACCAACCGGCATATTTTGCGGGACATGCTCCGGCTAAAAGATATTCATAGCGATCAGGCTAAAAGCGGGATTGAAGCGTTGGAGCGGTTAAAGACGGGCGTGCCTTATGATGCCGTGTTGATGGACTATCACATGCCTTACTTCGATGGGCTATCTACCATCCGACACATTCGTAATGATCTGCATTTGCTGGCCGAAGAGTTGCCCATTATGCTCTTGCATAGTTCATCGGAAGATGAAAAAGTAACGGCTGCCTGTACTGAACTGAATGTGTTTCAACGGCTGGTTAAACCGGTTAAGCTGGGGCAGCTTTATAACGCCCTGGCCCAAATCAGAGTAAAGAAACCAACGCAAGGGGCTGATAAAGAAGCTGAAGTTTCACCGAATGTACAAGACTTTAGGTGCCAGCCTGTTACCATCCTGATTGCCGAAGATAATCAGGTTAATATGTTACTGGCCACGTCGCTGCTGGCCCGTATTTTGCCTGAGGCTACCCTGCTAAAGGCTGTCAATGGGCAGGAAGCAATCGAGCAGTTCCAGTTAGGCCACCCCGATCTTATTTTTATGGATATTCAGATGCCCATTACGAACGGCTACGAAGCGACTAAAGTTATTCGAAGTCTGGAGATCAACAAAAGGACGCCTATTATTGCCCTGACCGCCGGGACCGTAAAGGGAGAACGGGAAAAGTGCCTGCTGATTGGCATGGATGACTACCTTAGTAAACCCATTTTACCGACGTTACTGGAAAAGAGTATTGATAAATGGCTAAATCAACAAGCCGGTGTATTCGAAAAAAAACCAGTTAGTAATCTCAAAGACCATTTTGATCTGGATGATTTAAGAGAGCGAATGGGCAATAATGAAGAACTGATCAGTATGCTTGTAGGGGCCGCCCGTGAGTATCTGAAGACAATACCCACCCACATTCATGAGACGCTTCAGCGGGGTAATATAAAGGATTTAAAATCACTGGCTCACCAACTAAAAGGAACGGCTGTAACGGTGAACTTCACTATTCTAACGGAAATGGCCAGAAAGTTGGAGGCCGTAGAAACGACAGATACACAGGGAATAACCGAGTTGTGCGCCAGTATGGAAAAGGAGATAAGCTATTTGGCCAATATGTTGAAAGAAGGCGTTGGCAAGGTGGTGAGTTGGTAAGTTGGTAAGTTGGTAAGTTGGCAAGGTGGTGAGTCAGTAAGTTGGTAAGTTGGTAAGTCGGTAAGTCAGTAAGTCAGTAAGTGGCTGACGCAAAAGCAATATGCTCGCGTCAGCCACTTACTGACTTACTGACTTACTGACTTACCGACTTACCAACTTACTGACTCACCACCTTGCCAACTTACCACCTTACCGACTTACCACCTTACCGACTTACCGACTTACTACCTTACTCACAAACTTATTTCCCTGGATATAAAATCGATATGGCAGGTCGGCGCCATGCGTCAGGCCGATTCGGGTAGTCGTAACCATATCGAAATCATGCAATATAGGCCCGCGAATAAAGAGGTTGCCTGTCGTTAGAGACGCAAAATTGTGTTCATTCCGGCTGATACCCATTGCAATTGTCAGTTTGCCAGGGCCATTGGCGAGATTACGCTGTCCGTCGGTTGTGGTTGCGTCGATGGTATTGTTGCGGTATCGTTCAAAGCCAGTTTTGAAGGCTTCATTTCGTCGGAGACCCATCAGCTCAAGCCCTTCTGTTGGTTCGAGGGCACGAATCAATACGGCTTCACCCACACCCGGCGGTCCCGTTACGACATTGATGCAGTTGTAGTGATTGTAAATCTGGTATACATAAAGTGTACCGGCCGGGCCAAACATGGCCGCGTTTCGAGGTGTTTGCCGACGGTAGGCATGACAGGCCGGATCGCCGGTCAGATAAGCCTCCGTTTCAACAATAATTCCTGCCGTAGTGCCTTCGCCGCCTGATTCGTGAACAAGTTCACAACCGAGCAAAAGCTGAGCAAGCGTCATTGTATCATGGTTCTGATAAAAGTCGAGCGGGAGTTTAGGCATACGTCCTAAATCACATTCATGGTCTGTTCTTTAATTTTCTCCAGTTCGTCTTTCATCTGTACCACAAACCGCTGAATGGAGGCATCGTTGGCTTTTGAACCGATGGTATTGATTTCGCGGCCAATTTCCTGCGAAATAAAGTTAAGTTTTTTGCCATTTGCCTCCTCCGTTGCCAGTACTTCCAGAAAATAGCTGAGGTGATTCTTAAGCCGGACTTTCTCTTCCGAAATGTCGAACTTCTCGACATAGTAGACCAGTTCCTGCTCAAAACGATTTTGGTCGAAAGACTCGCTGTCCAGCAATTCCCGTACTGAGTGACGCATACGGTCGCGAACGGCCGGAATCCGCTTAACGTCATGATCTTCTATATCGATGAGCCGGTCGGTAATGATCTGAATATATTCCTGGAATTTACTTTCCAACACGGCACCATCCTGTTTACGGAAACCATCGCACCGCCGAACGGCTTCCTGAACGGCTGCCAGCACGGTTGCCCAGTCGGTAGAATCTGCTGTATGATCGGTCGATTCGGTCAGGTATGCATTGGGTTGTTGCAGAGCCATTTGCAGCACATCGCTGTCCGGAATGCTCATCAGCATGGTATTGGCGGTTTCTTTCAAATCAGAAACATAAGCCGCCACCAAAGGTCGGTTGATGGTAACGCCCGGCCGAATGGCATTGGAGCGGGTCAAATTAAGCGAAAGCTCAACTTTACCACGTTCCAGTTGATGGGTCAACAAAGCTCGCAACTCTATTTCTTTATCAGAAAACTGGCGAGGCATGCGGCAGTAAATGTCCAGGAACTTGGAGTTTAGCGTTTTTACTTCCGCTGTGACAGACAGGCCGTCGGCCTCTACTGTTGCGTTGCCGAAGCCGGTCATTGATTTAAGCATTCGTAGACTAGTTATTGGTTATTGAGTTATTAAGTTGATGGCTATTAAGTTATTGGTTTAAGGGATAATTGCTTAACAAGCATTAACTCAATAACCAATAACTCATTTTAGTGCTCCTGCTTCCAATTCCAGATACTCCTTTCGGTTCCGGGCAACGTCGATGGCGGTATAAATAGCCTGTAACATAGACGTCTCATCGGCCAGGTCTTTACCTGCAATATCGTAGGCAGTGCCATGATCGGGCGAGGTACGAACCGCAGACATGCCTGCCGTAAAGTTGACGCCCTCTTCAAAAGCAATAGCTTTGAAAGGAATCAACCCCTGATCGTGATACATGGCCAGCACTGCATCGAACTTCGTATAAGCCCGTGTGCCAAAGAAGCCATCGGCCGGGTAGGGGCCAAACACCAACTGCCCTTTAGTACGCCATTCGGCAATCAGCGGTTTGATGATGTCATTTTCCTCGTTTCCAAGCAATCCTTCTTCGCCAGCATGGGGATTTAACCCCAGCACCGCAATCTTCGGTTTTTCAATGCCAAAATCCTGCTTTAGCGATTGCATCATCAGAGTCAATTTCTGCGCAATCCGTTCGCGGGTAACGTTCTGCCGAACGCGGCCCAGCGGCACATGACCCGTAACGACACCTACGCGCAGGGTCTGGCTGACCAAAAACATCAGGTTGTCCTGAACGTCAAATTCCTGTGCCAGATATTCGGTATGTCCCGGAAACTTGAATTCCTCAGACTGAATGTTGTTTTTATTGATAGGGGCCGTAACCAGCGCATCCAGCTTCCCGGCTTTCAAATCATCAACAGCGCGCTGCAAACAGGCGAAAGCTGCCTGCCCGGCGTCGGCTGTTACCTGCCCTGGCTGAATATCCTGATTCTGGTCGGGCCAGCACGTAATAACGTTCGTGAGTTTATGGCTGATCTGACCAATTGACTGGGCACCGTTCAGGTTCCAGTCTTTCAGGTTTAACAGATTACGATAACGGTTCAATATCCGCATGGAGCCATAAATAACGGGGGTGCAGATCTTCTGTAAGCGATTATATTGCAATGCTTTCAGAATTACCTCAGGTCCGATGCCGTTGTAATCGCCCAGCGAGATACCAATTACCAACCGATCTTCGCGCCCGATGTTTTCCGTAGGTTGTACAGACAAATCGTGGCCCTGTCGTTGTTCCAGATCAGTTGGAATGAATTCGCGTTGTGCGTTTCGACTGTCATTCACCGACCGATTCCGATTGGGTTGCGCATCATCACGCTGTCGGTTTTCAGCGGGCCGCTGTCCGTTGTTCGGCTGGCCATCCCGTTGATTTTTAGGTCGCTGGCCAGATTGATTTGGCCGCTGACCCCGCTCTGGCCGTTCCGCTGGGGGCACACCCGGCTCACCCGCATTTGCCGGACCGGCAGGCCGTTCATCGCGACCGGGGCGATTATTCTGAGGGCGGTTGTCACGTTGGTTCTGGCCGCCATCGCGTGGTCCGCCATCGCGTGGTCCGCCATCGCGGTTTCGATCATTTCGTGGCCCACCGTTGCGTGCTTCGCCATTACGATTTTCCCGTAATGGTAATTCCTGCCGGTTGCCTGTCTGCTTGGGTGGCGTTAAAGCCGTTTCGGCCGCCTGTGTAGTACGTAGTCCAGGGTCTGGTGCCGACGTGTCAGACGGGGTCGTACGGGGTGGGTTGGTTTCTTCGGATTGGCGTTGTTCCATGTACTTTTTGTAGTTTCGCCAAGAGTTAGCAGCTAGTGAAAAATGTAGAATGAAAAGTGATGAATAAACGGAATAAACGAAACGTGTGTTTATTCATCACTTTTCATTCTACATTTTCATTGTAATCGCTGCAAGTTACGAAAAGCCAACGGATGTCCCAGAATCAACCCTCTATTCTCATTGCCGACGAAATGCACCCGTCGCTTTTTACCATGCTCGATCAGGCAGGATTTCGGTACGACTATCAGCCTAAAATCACGCGTGAAGACCTTCTGACCGCACTTTCTCCTTTTGAAGGACTCATTATTCGAAGTAAAACGACCGTTAATGAGGCCCTGTTAGCCCATGCAGCAAACCTGCGTTTTATTGGCCGGGCCGGTGCCGGGCTGGACTTAATTGATCTCGATGCTGTGAAAAAACGCGGTATTCGGGTTTTTCACGCTGGTGAAGGTAACCGTGATGCGGTTGCCGAACATACAGTTGGTATGTTGCTGGCTTTACTGGCGAATATTTTGAAAGCAGATCGCGAGGTGCGTCAGGGTATCTGGGATCGCGAAGGAAATCGGGGCTACGAGCTTGGTGGTCTTACGGTCGGCCTTATCGGCTATGGCAACAATGGCCGGGCTACAGCCCAACGGCTCAGTGGGTTTGGGTGCCGTGTGCTGGCTTATGATAAATTCCTGACCAACTACGGCGACGCGTTTGCTGAAGAAGCTTCCCTGGAGAAAATCATGACAGAAGCCGATGTGTTGAGCCTGCATATTCCTCTGACCGACGAGACGCGGATGCTGATCAACGATACATTCATTGCCCAGTTTAAAAAGCCGTTCTACTTTATAAACATTGCACGGGGTGAAATTACATCGCTCGCGGCAGTCGTGCGTGGTCTGGAAACCGGAAAGATCAGGGGAGCTTGTCTGGATGTACTTGAAAATGAGAAGTTAGCCAAACTCACGCCAGAGCAGCAGCATTCGTTTGATTTCCTTCGCCAGTCAGACAGGGTTATACTAACCCCTCACATAGCCGGGTGGACCCACGAAAGCTACGTTCGCATTAATGAGGTGCTGGTCAGGCAGATCATTGGCTAGGCAGGGACGCAAAGGCCGGGCCGCCGATTTGGTTTCGTCTCTACTTCGTTACTGTAAAATTAGCGCTGCTACAGGTTGTTCCGGCTGCATTGGTCAGACAGATCTGACCGGTCACCGCGCCCGTCGGGACGGTCACTCTGGCGGTGGTGCCTTCCAGAACAAACTTGGCAGCTGCCGAACTGCCGTTGCCGAATCGAATTTCCTGAACGGTTGCCATGTTCTGTCCGGTCAGGATAATTTCGTCGCCGGCTTTGCCTGATTTAGGGCTAAAATCCACGCTTGAGATTAGCCTCAACACCGTGAACGATGCCGTCGTAGTGGCCGTGTTTGTCAGGTTCGTTACGGTTAGGGGGCCGGTTTGGGCATCGGCAGGAACCGTCACCCAACGTTCGGTTTCCTCATTTTTGCCCCCATCGGCCGCAGCAGTGGCCGACCCGGTAAACAGAATCTGCGCATTCATCAGGAAATTTCCCCGTATCACAACCCGTTCGCCGGGTCGGGCTTTCAGGGGAATAATATCTGTGACCACCGCTTGCTGAACCACTGTCAGGGGGGCAGAGGCCGTACCAGCTCTACTGGTAACGGTCACCGGTCCACTAACAGCCGTAGGCGGAATGCCAACCAGCAGGTCAGTACCCTCATTACGACTGGTAATAGGAACGGTAATACCACTGATGGTAACCTGGGTAATGCGATAAAGATCCTTTCCGGCGATGGTAAGTGCCCGGCCCGGTAGCTGCCGTGCCGGATTAAGAACCAGCGCAGAGGGAGCGAGGTAAAAAAAGAATGGGTCAGTTGCCGTTGTGTTACCACCAATACCGCTTGCCGACACCGACACCTTTCCGGAGGCCGGTAAGGCTGGTACAATAGCTTCGATCTGCGTGTCACCAAGCAGCCGGAATGTGGCTGATGCATTGCCAATTACTACCGACGTTATCTGACTTAGTCCTCTGCCTTCTATGATCAGCTTATCGCCGACAATACCATCTTGGACAGGCAGATGGGTAATGAAAGGCGGTTGGAAAATTTTCACCGTATCAGTACTGGTGGCTAC